>NZ_JADYWZ010000002.1:0-17240 GCF_015864605.1 Psychrobacter sp. SCQQ22 | reverse complement strand
TCTTATATCTTATATCTTATATCTTATATCTTATATCTTATATCTTATATCTTATATCTTATATCTTATATCTTATATCTTATATCTTATATCTTTGATATATCGATAAGAGCATATTTTTAGGTAAATAAGTGGACAATTGTATTTTTTTATGATTTCATACCATTCTTTATATTCATTTTTAGACATATATAAGACAGTCGGTATTAAAGTCAAGACAAACGGCATTGTCTCTCTGTATATATTCGGTAATACTAATATATACAGAGAGTAATAAAGATTTCAAGAAATAAAATGTCTTATTTTTCAATGATTAACACAAACAGTAACCCATAAAGGCCTCACTGCTATAAGCTCATAAATCATTTTATTTCGTCATAACAACTCTCTACAAGATGGATCTTGTCTTTGGTTTTTAATTCTAACCATTCTGTAAGGGAGTACATGTCATGAACCGCATTTATAAAGTCATCTGGAATGAAGCCTTAAGTTGCTTTACCGCAGTCGGTGAGTATGCGAAGGGGCGTGGTAAGTCTTCCAAATCTAGTGTGAGCGCTAATGCTACCATCAATACAACATCTAACCTGTCTTCTATTCATACCTTGCGCTTGAGCGCGATAGGTCTTGGGCTGCTTGCGGCTGGTTTTGGCATGCATGCAAATGCAGTAGGCACCTATTTTGCCGGAGATGATCCAGCACGTGAGATTTATACCAATCCTTTTTATCATCAGACTTTGACCATCCAAGGTGGTGAAACAATTATAGGAAGCCCAAACACCAAAAATATCAGTGTCACGGCTAACAAACATGATAAATCACTCACGATACAGCTCGATAAAACTGTCGATTTGGGTACTGATGGTAGTCTTAAAACAGGTGATACGCTGGTTGATCATTCTGGTGTCAAGATAGTAGCTAGCAATTTAGTCAATACTGTCATGCTTGGTCATAGTGGGCTAAATAATGGCAATAATAAAATCATAAATGTCGATGATGGTGACATTACAGCAACGAGTAAAGATGCTGTGAATGGTTCGCAGTTAAACAGCTTAACTAATACAGTTGCAGCCAATAAGACTAAATACTACAGCGTAGATTCAAACGCTAGCGGTAATTTAAACAATGATGGGGCAACAGGCTATAACGCCATGGCCATGGGCGGCAACGCAAAAGCAACTGGCAGTCAAACCATTGCGATTGGTAGCTCGGAATCTGGGCAACATACGATGGCGAGTGGTGAACAATCTATTGCTATCGGCGCAAATGTCGTCTCACGAGGTGGCTCTTCTATTGCCATCGGTGGAGACGATCTAAACCTAGCATCGATATACAATCTCGACGGGACTATCACTGACACCACTCTGAATAGCGGGACAGTAAATACCGCATTTAACGAATATGCTGGTCGAGATTTATTGGATCTAAGCGACCCCTATGCTGGACATACCGAATCGGGTGGTGCGGCTTCCATAGCAATCGGTGTTAAAGCCCGTACAGAAGGTCATCTTGCGACAGCGATAGGTACACATGCTAGCGCTTCTGAAACCGCCTCATCCGCATTCGGTGTGGCGTCTTCTGCTACCGAAAAAGGCGCGTTAGCACTTGGTGCAGGTGCTCAATCTGCTACCCAAAATGGAGTGGCACTGGGATCAAAATCTATTGCTAATGTCGCAGGCGGAGCCACTGGATTTGTGCCAATAGGGACTTTGTTCATCGATGAAAATGCCATTATTGCGACAAAAAGTGTGACACTCGGCGCTGTATCAGTTGGTACTGGGTCAGAAGGCGGTAACCGTCAGATTGTCAACGTTGCAGCGGGCACTAGTAATAGTGATGCAGTGAATGTCGCGCAGCTAAAGGGGCTGCAAAACGGTATCAATAGCACACTTGATAAAGGTATGGATTTCGGCGGTGATACTGGTACTCCTATCAACCGTAAACTCGGTGAACAGCTCATTGTAAAAGGTGGGGAGACGGATAGTGCAAAGCTGTCTAATAGCAATAATATTGGTGTGATTGCTGATGGATCTGATACTTTGACTCTTAAACTGGCAAAAGACGTCACAGGTTTAGATAGTGTTACTACAGGTAATACATTGCTAAACACAGATGGTGTCAGCTTCTTGGGTGGCAGTACTGTTAGATTAAGCAGCAGTGGTCTTAATAATGGCGGCAATCAAATTACAAACGTCGCAAGTGGTGTGGGTAGTGACTTCAATGCCGCAAACATCGGTGATGTGAACCGTGCATCTGCCGCTGCTAAAACAGAGGTTGCCGCAGGTACTAACGTGGCTGATGTTGTGAAATCTACGGGTCAGAACGGTCAAGACGTCTACACAGTCAATGCAAATGGCGTGACTACTTCAGCAGGATCTTCAGCCGTCACAGTGACCGCAGGTGACAAAGACATGGCGACTAATACGACCGACTATGCAGTCGACTTGAGTGAAGCTAGCAAAGCCAGTTTAGTGAAAGCTGACAGTGCCATACAAACGGTCATTACTCAAATAGATGGCGCTGAAGTGAAAACACTTAATCAAACTGATAACACGGCCAATTTCCTAACAGGTGATAATATTGTCTTAACCGCTGAGAACGGTGGTATTAAAGTGGCGACAGCAGATGAAGTTGTTTTCACTAGCGTCACTACAGGCGATACGTTGCTAAACACGGATGGTGTCAGCTTCCTTGGTGGCAGTACAGTTAGCCTAAGCAATAGTGGTCTCAATAACGGCGGGAATAAAATCACTAACGTAGATGATGGTGAGGAAGATACGGATGCTGTCAATGTTGGCCAGTTAAATGCAACCAATAGCACCGTTGACTTGGGTTTGAGCTTTACCGGAGACGATACCGCAGTTGTCGTCAATCGCAAACTAGGTCAGACATTGACGATTCAAGGCGGCGCAACAGAATTAACTGAGAACAATATCGGTGTCATCGCTGATGATGAAGGTAATCTAAATGTTAGATTGGCTGAAGATGTGGTACTTGGTAAAAATGGTAGCGTGAGAATGGAAAACACGGTACTGAATAATGCAGGTATCACCATAACTGATGGCCCTAATCAGACCATTACGCTTAGCAATGAAGGGCTTGATAATGGTAATAATAGAATTATCAAAGTCGCTGAAGGAATTGCACCAAGTGATGCCGTCAACTTTGCACAGCTCACAACGACCAATGATGAAATTGCCAAAGGTATCAAAATAGGTGACGGTAATAGCGACAATGATCAGCAATTTGCATTGGGTGATACTATCAATGTCACAGGTGATAGCAACCTGACTACTATTGCTTCTGAGACCGGTGTTCAGGTCAAGCTAAATAACCAGCTAGACCTAGGGGATACTGGCAGTATGCAAGTAGGTAATAGCATCATGAGTGATGCAGGCTTTACCTTCGTTAATAATGGCTTAGGTAGAATGGTCTCACAGGTCTCATTGAGTAGCCGTGGCTTAGACAATGGAGGCAACACTATCCGCAACGTTGGGGAAGGTGTGCTAGATACAGATGCTGTAAATGTTGGGCAATTAAAAGAAGTGACTATTGCCTTAGATCAAGGGTGGGGAATCACGGCTCAAGGTGATATTGCTACCATGGTCAAACAAGGAGATGCTCTCGATCTGAACAGTAGAGATGGCAATATCAAAGTATCTAGAACATCAGTGAATGATGCCACTGCCTTTGCTGCTAGTACGGGACTACAAGATGCAGCAATACCTACCAATGCTAATGATATTAGCTTTGATCTAAATCCAGATATCATCTTAGATAGCGTAACCACTGGTGATACCACCATGAATGACAATGGACTGACTATTGCAGGTGGTCCAAGCGTCACGAAAAGTGGCATTGATGCTGCTAATAAAAAAATCACCAACGTCCAAAATGGTGAGATAACAGCTGGCAGCCAAGATGCTATCAATGGCAGTCAGCTTTATGCACAAGGGAGTGGTATCAGCAGCATTATCGGTGGCGACACTGTCTACAATTCTGAGAGTGGTACGTTCACCAATAGCAACATTGGTGGAACAGGTGAGGGCAACATAGATGGTGCGATTGCTTCTATCAGACAAGGCACCATTGAAATCAATGAAAATGTGCAAGTCAACACCACGAACATTGCCACTAACACAACCAATATTTCTACCAATACAACTAATATCGCTACGAACACTAGCAATATTATGACTAACACCACGAACATTAAAACCAACACGGACAAGCTTGATGCTGGACTTAACTTTGGTGCAGACAGTGGCGCTAATATCAATAAGCCAGTTGGAGACGGTAGTGTCCTAAGCTTTACAGGTGGCAATAACATAACCACCACCGCAGAGGGCAGTAGTATCAAGTTTGATTTAAACGGTAACATCAGTGTTGATAGTGTCACAGTGGGTACGACGGTTATCAATAATAGTGGCATCAGCATGCAAGATGGCCCAAGCATGACTGCTCAAGGTCTATATGCTGGTAATCAGCGCATAACAGGCGTCGCTGATGGTGTCGAAGCGACAGATGCTGTCAACTACAGTCAATTGAGCGCGCTAGATAGTAGACTCAATAACAATATGAGCGATCTAGGCTATAAAATTGGTGAAGTCGAAGAGAATGCTAATGCTGGTATTTCAGCAGCAATGGCGATGTCTTCATTACCGCAAGCTTATATCGCAGGCAAGTCAATGATTAGTGGTGGTGTCGGTACGTATAATGGAGAAAGCGCGGTTGCTGTTGGTTTCTCCAAATTATCGAATGATGGCCGTTGGGTCATGAAGATAAATGGTACCGCAGATACTCAGGGCAATGCAGGCGGCGCGATTGGCGCAGGCTTCCATTTTGATTGAAGAGGTCGTTCAATTATGATTGTCAATCAAATATAAAAAAGCAAGACATCGAATGGCTTGCTTTTTTACGGGTAAATAATAGGTATTTTACGCAATTATTAAGCAGTAAATTCTAAGCAGTAAAAAGCGCTTGTACCTTATGTTGTACAAGCGCTAGTACTTATTATAGAAGTCACATTCATATAGTTGAGTTCAAACAATTTCGATACTTTTGATACAAGGGAGCCGAGTGCAAGCTATACATGAGTATGGTTGGCAAGGTAGCAATGTAGCGGATTTGTATGGGTTTGACTATACTCTAAACATCGCAGCGTTCGGTGTTAATCCAACATAAGCCATGCCAGCTTGATTCATCCAATGAGGCTGCACGATACCGTGTTGTAAAATCGCATGAATGTCTCTATGCGCTCTTTCTATTTTATGTTGTTTATACAATGAAGCAGTGCCAGCAACCGCATAGATTTCAGATACCATCGCTCGAGCTTCTCTGGCAGCCTCACATGATGCTGCCCAGACATCCGCAAGTTGCACATCGGTAAAGGTGTTCTGTTGCTGTGATTCGTCCCACAATGTCTCGACGCTATTATGTAACTGTAAGCGCCTAGATGCTAATAGAGTTGTACTCTTTGCGATGGCAGCTTGTACGGTTGCACGGTCGCGTAGATCTGGACTCTTACCAGGCGTGACTCTCTCAAGACACATGTCAATCAGGTCGTCCATTGCGGCCTTTAATACACCTAGAGACATGGCGGCACAACCTGCTGCATTGATACAACCAATAGGTAAGCGACTATAAGCATTATCGATAGCGACAGGGCTATCAAACCCAACAGCGTAAGCTTCTTTTACAAAGGCATCTTTGATGACTATGTCGTGACTGCCTGTGCCATTCAATCCGCCAACATTCCACGTATCAATGACTTCTACTTCTGTCTTTGGAATAAAAAACAGTTTTAGATTTGCTCCTGGCCCCAGAGTGGTTGGAGATCCTTCTGAGACCACCAAACAGCGCAGCACAAACCAATCCGCCAATTCACATCCAGATACTAGTGTCCATCGACCAGATACCATATAGCCATTATCGACCACTGTGGCAACGCCCTCGGGGCGGGCTGAGTTGGCATAAACGTGGGAGGGGTCGTTGTATATCTCTTTCATACTAGACTCGTCTAAAAACCTGCCAAACGTACACGCTAAATGGTTATTCCAAACGATCCAAGCCACTGAAGCTTCAGCACTGGCTAAGGTCTCATATACTTTTAAGGTTTCTACAGGATTGCCTTCCCATCCTCCCAGTGATTTTGGCAACCCCATTCTAAATAGTGCCGATTCTGAAAGCTGCTTGACCACGGTCGGTGCAATTTTTCTAGCGGCTTCTGTGTCCTCTCTAGCGGATACAGCTAATGGGAAAACCTCAGTAGCTGCATCAGAAGGTAGAAGGTCTGTCTTGTTTAGCGAAGTGTTATCGTCCATTATCCCCAACCTTTTATAATTGATAAAACAGTGTAATTATTTATAATCAATGAATTTTAATTAATTCTATATTTGATATATAAGGTATTTTATCAAAAATATCCAACAGTTGCTCACTATATAATCAATAATTTGCATATATGCCATATTGTATTGAAAGATGAATGATTAGAAGGGATGTAACGATATTGGTTAGTCTTCTTTGGCGACTTATTAGGACTTTGGGGCATCAGACTGCACCATAGGATCCGCCTCTGCAAAGGCTTTTAGCGTGCGGCAATGCGCATCAATTTCCATAATATTAGGATAAGTGCTGAGGTCTACTTTGAAGCGGCGAGCAGAAGAAACTTGCGGAATGAGATAACAGTCTGCAAACGTAGGGCTGTCACCGTAGCAAAATTTTCCACGAGTTTTATCTTTTGCTAGTATTTTTTCCAAAGCGGTAAAACCTTCAGTTATCCAGCGATTGCACCATGCAATGACATCTTCCTCGTCTACCGAAAGCTCATTACGTAAATATTGTAAGATACGGCGGTTATTGAGAGGATGAATATCACAGCCAACCATGGCGCTAATGGCACGTACTTGCATGCGTCCAGATGCATCTTTAGGCAATAGGGGGCTTTCAGGATAAATATCCTCTAACCATTCCAAGATAGCGGGGCTTTGATAGAGCAATAAATCGTCGGCTTGTAAGACAGGTACCAACCCTTGTGGATTGAGTAATTTAAATGCGCTTTCTAATTGTTCGTCTTGAGCCAAGTTGACCGCGATGTAGTCATAATCCAAGCCCTTTAGGTTCATCGCAATACGAGTACGGTAAGAGGTGCTACTACGAAAGTAGCCATAGAGTGCCATCATTATGAATTCCCTTTTATTATGGTATGTTGTGAGTGAAATAAGCGGTTATAATTCGTTATAGCATTCTTATTTAATGCAATTAATATAAGTATCTTGATATTAATTTTTTATTTCAATGATGTTTATTTGAACTAACCCAACAAATCATTAATCGAGCAAGCCATGCCAGCAGCTGAAACCCTTATAGACAAATCTGCTACCACCAATAAAAATCAAGGTGGGGTACAGTCACTTGAGATTGGGCTGTCGATACTAGATGTGCTTATCGACCGCAATGAACCTATGATGCTAAAAGACATCGCTGAAGCCATGCAAATGCATCCAGCAAAGTGTCACCGGTATATGGTTAGCCTCATCCGCAAAAATTACGCTCGGCAGCTAAACGATGGGCGCTATGGACTAGGTATTCGAGTCAATGCACTTAGTCATAACGGGGTCAGTTCAAATAACATCTTGGAGCGACTGACTCATGCAGCCAATGAGATAAAAGATATCCTCAACTGCGGGGTGCAAATTGCCAAATGGTTCAGCGAAGGGCCTATTATTATTCAGTCTGTTGAGCCAGACAGTCCAATCAGTATCATTACTCGCATTGGTTCACGTATGCCACTGACGACGTCGGCGACAGGTCAGCTGTTTGCCAGTTATCAATCTGAAGAGATTATCCAACCATTGGTTATGGCTGAATGGCATGCAAGCGATGAAGCCATTAAAGTAGAGCAGTGGCGGAATTTTACCCAACTACAAGCAAAAATTCGTACCCATGGCTATGCAACTGTCACGGGTGATATGGTGATGGGTATTAATGCCATTACCATTCCTATTATCGTACCTCAGCTGACAGGTAATATCGCCAGTCAGTCTACGGTTACTGCTGAGTCAGTTACTCAGAGCTTGCCATTAGAGTATGCCATTACGGTCATCGGAACCACAGAGCAGTTACCGATGAGCGAGCAACATCATGTGGTCGAAAAAATATTAGCGATAGCACAGCGTTATCAACTAGCGTAGCCAGTATTTTGTGCTATAAGCTAAACGGCTATCGCATCGAGAAATTTATTTTCGAACATCATCTAATAATGTTTGTCCTCTAAACCATACAGACGCTACTGGCCGCTTTTGCCTTCTCGTATACATTGTCAGCGTCTAGGCCAGTCGCATTGACTTCATCAAGGTAATGTTGAGAGCCTTCCATTAATGGGCCTCTCCAATCTGGGTCATTGAGTGGATCAGGAATATCAATCATAATATCGCCTTTTGCTTTGGCGGCGGCCATCGCTTTGGCATTGCTGACGTCAAATACCTTAGAGATATGCGCTGCCAGCTCTGCGCCAGAATTGTCATCAATTACTTGTTTGAGATCATCAGGCAAGCTGTTATATTTATCTTTATTCATACTGATCACAAAGGTGGAATTATAAAAAGGGATGTTGGTGTGCGTATTGATTAACTCGTCAAGGCGAAATGCTTGAATAGGTTGCCAAGTAAAGCTGAGCCCATCAATGACACCGCGCTGAAGAGAGGTGTAAGTATCACTGGCAGGCATGCCGACAGGTGCGGCGCCAGTCGCTTCGATGATGTGGCTAGCAACCGCAGAAGGCTGGCGAATACGTAGACCTTTCATATCGGCTGGCGTGCGAATCGGCTTATCAACTGTATGAAGCGCACCTTGACCAGTCCCTATCAAAGCGAGCAAATGAGTGTCTTCGTATTCATCTTTAATGACACCTTCATCATATAGCTTATGAAGTATACAGCTCTGCTGCTGTGCAGTATTTGTGATGCCTGGCAACTCTACGATTTGAGTCAAAGGGAATCGTCCTGCTGTATATCCTTGCGCTTGCATACCAATATCCACACTACCTTTCGCTGTAGCATCATAAGTAGACCCTGGTTTGCTGAGCGTCGCAGAAGGGTATATCTCAACCTTTAATCGGCCTTTTGAATCCGCTTCAATTTTCTTTGCCCATGGTTCTAACGCTTCGGTGTTTATATTGTCAGTGGCAGTCATAAAATGCGAGAAGCGCAATGTCGTCACTTCACCTGTATCCGTAGATGTGCTGACCGATTGGTCGTTATTGGAGCAGCCAGCCATCGCAATCGAGGCAGCTAAGAGTATTCCTAAGGGTGCTTTTACTTTCATCATAGAATCCTTTCATGATGGTTAGATATCGTGTGCTATCTTTTGCTACGTAGGGTGTGTCACTAATCATCACTTTTAAGCTTAAAGCGATGATTAATCAGTCATATGAAAAAAGCTAGCAAACAGAATGATAGGGCAATTACTCACCGACAGGCGCGATTTCTCTTGCTTCAGCCAACTCTTCACTGTGCAAAAACTGCGTATGTGCTGGCGCGCGTTTGGTACGAGACCACTCATCTAGCATGTCTTGCTTGATGGCGTCTGTAATCATCGAGACTTTGTCTTCTGAGGTTGGGTCATCATAGGTCAACTCAAGACGATGCCCATTGGGATCAAAGAAGTAAATAGAGTGAAAAATACCGTGATTGGTCACGCCAATGACGTCAATGCCACCTTGTTCTAAGTGCTCTTTGGCAATCAGTAGCTCATTACGGTCTTTGACCTTTAGCGCCAAATGCTGCACCCAATTTGGGGTGTTTGGATCAAAGCCCATCTCAGGTTGATTGGGTACTTCAAAGAAAGCCAATACATTGCCACTACCAGCATTCAAGAAGACATGCATATAAGGGTCAAAGGCTTTGGTTGAAGGCACATGGTCTTCTGCGAATGCTAAGATGAAATCCATATTCAAATGCTGTTGATACCATTCAACGGTTTCTTTGGCATCTTTGCAGCGATAAGCCACATGATGAATTTTTTCAATGGTAAAGCTCATATCAAACTCCTTTTGATAGGGCGTATCGTTAATATCAGTAGACAAACTGCCAGTGTTTATAGACGGCATGTCATTATTTTCTGACAGTTTGAATCTACTTTTACGCCTTTTTTATATACGGTTGCTATTTGTCAAAATCAAAGCTAAGCGCTGGTAATACTTTGCCACGCACTTCACCAAATCCAACACGAATACCATCTTTTTCGCTATAGCCTTTCATAATGACTGTGTCACCATCTTCGATAAAGCTGCGCGTCTCGCCGCCTTTTAGCGTGACTGGTTTGGTAGCGTTCCAAGCAATCTCTAGCATCGAGCCATAAGAGTCAGGCGTTGGCCCTGAAATCGTCCCTGAGCCCATCATGTCACCGACTTCAACCTTGCAGCCAGTGATGGTGTGGTGGGTGAGCTGCTGTGCCATGGACCAATACATATATTTAAAATTGGTCTCGCAAATGACAGTAGTAGTCTCCGAATTTTCAGGCAGTAGCTCAACGGATAGATTGATATTAAAGCTGTTATCGCTCGCTTTTTCGTTCAGATAAGCAAGCGGCTTGGGTTCTTGTGTTGGGCAAACTGTTTTAAATGGGGCCAGTGCATCCATGGTGATAATCCAAGGGGAAACCTCAGAAGCAAAGGTTTTGGCATTGAATGGACCTAAAGGCACGTATTCCCACTTTTGGATATCTCGTGCCGACCAGTCGTTGAGCAGCACCATGCCGAAGATATGATCAGAGGCCTCATCTACGGCGATTGGTTGACCGATATGATTGCCTTTACCAACGACAAATGCGGTCTCTAACTCAAAATCCAAGCGCTTACAGGCAGAAAAAATAGGGCGGTCGTCAGCATTGGGTTTTAGCTGACCGGATGGACGTACGATATCAGTTCCACTGACGATGACAGTGCTGGCGCGTCCGTTATAACCGACGGGCATTTCGGTCCAGTTAGGTAGTAGGGCGTTATTTGGATCGCGGAACATAGTACCGACGTTAGTGGCATGCTCTTTAGAAGAGTAAAAGTCTGTAAAGCCGGGCACTCGAACAGGCAGGTGCATCGTAACATCTGCTTGTTTAAACAACGCCTTTTGCTGTAAGTCGGCATTATCACGTAAGGTATCATTGTCGCTGGAGAGTAGCGTTTGAATGGTTTGACGTGCCTTCGTCCAGTTATCTCGGCCTGAATCAATAAAAGCATTTAGAGTGGATTGATCAAAGTATGGTCCACCATCTAATAAGCTTAATAAGCCTTCTGTCTCTAGCACAGATAGATCCAATACGTGCTCACCGATGGCAACGCCTGCACGGCGCTTGTTATTATCAGCAGCGTCTTTGGTATCGCTAAAAATACCGTAAGGGAGGTTGTGGATTGAAAAGTCAGAATCAGCGGCGATATTGATAAATGAGGTGAGGGTACTGTCAATCGTTGACATGATTTGCTCCTTGCTAAAGTACATAATGAATTACGTTATAATTAACTACTTACGTATAATGTAATTTATTGATATATCGATTGCAAGTTTTTTGTGCAATGCCTTCCGTAAAAAGCGTCTTTGAAAAGTTATTACCGTTGTTTTGACTAGGGCATATCTTCAATATCACTCGATAGTCATCTAAATGGGCTAAAAATGGCTAAATCTTGCCAAACATCGTCAAATAGCTGGCTAATATCCCGATATTATCTGCGCTATTTTTCTTGTCTGACGGCAATTTATCTCATTTTTATCACCATTTTTGAAATGAAGACATGCCCTAGGGTATGCCCTAAATACTGCACACAAAAAAAGGCTGAGCAATCGCTCAGCCTTTTTATTGATATCTGTTCTTTAATAGGTTACGTTTTTAATGCGTGATTAAATCAGTCTTTTAAGACTTCAACCATTGCATTGGCAACATAATCGATATTGCTGCTGTTCAAGCCCGCAACACACATACGTGAGTTAGATACCATGTAGATACCAAACTTGGTTTGTAGCTGTTCGACTTGCTCAGGAGTGAGGCCAGTAAAGCTGAACATACCGTTTTGATCGGTCAAGTAATCAAAGCTACGACCAGGTATTTTAGCTTCTAATACTGACTTTAGCTTGGTACGCATAGATTTGATACGGTCACGCATCGCGTAAACTTCACCAACCCATTGCTCATGTAACACTTCGTCGTTCATCACGATATCGACGACACGGCCACCATGTGATGGTGGGCTTGAGTAGATGCGGCGCACAGTCGCATTTAGCTGACCGAAGACGCGTTTGGCTTCATCTGCTGTTGGGCAAACGACAGATAGACCGCCGACACGCTCGCCGTATAGCGATAAGTTTTTAGAGAATGAGTTGCTCACAAACAGTGGCAGACCCATATCTACGGCTTTACGAATAGCGTAAGCATCGCTGTCCATGTCTTCGCCAAAACCTTGGTAAGCAATGTCCATGAATGGAATCAATTCACGAGCTTGGATGACGTTTAGCACGGTATCCCACTGCTCACGGGTCAAGTCCATACCGGTTGGGTTGTGGCAGCAAGGGTGTAACAAGATGACGTCGTTCTTGTTCAATGTTTCAAAAAACGCAATCATCTCGTCAAATTTGATGCTGCTGGTTGTTTTGTCGTAGTACGGATATTTACCGACTTCAACATCAGAGCCTTCAAAGATAGCAATGTGGTTGCCCCACGTTGGATCACTCACGTAGCACTTGGCTTGTGGGAACCATTGATGCATAAACTCTGCGCCTACTTTCAACGCACCAGAACCGCCGATAGTCGCGATGGTCGCAACCAAATCGTCTTTTAAGATTTGAGCGTCTTTACCAAACAGCAATTCCTGACAGCCTTTACGGTGTCCTGGTAAGCCAGCCATCGGTAAGTATGGACGAGGAGATACTGGGTCTGCAATACGCTGCTCAGCGATTTTTACACACTCGAGTACTGGCAATTTGCCATCCTCATCATAATAGACGCCCACGCCTAAATTTACTTTATCTGGGTTGTTGTCTGCTGCAAACTTGTCCATCAATCCTAGGATTGGATCACCCGCATAATAATCGATACGTTCAAACATTTTTTTTCCTTACAAGAGATATAAATTGAGGCGTTAAAAAGAATAGAGCAAATTGGCCGTTAACTCAATATCAGATTCAGTTATTCTGGTGAATTTATAAAATAATTAACGAAGGAATGCCCTCAACTCAATCGATGACTAGCTAAATGGGTTAAACATGGCCAAATCTTGCCAAACAGCATCAAATAGCCAGTCATCATTTAGATATTATCTGCGTTATCTTATCATCTGCCTTACCTTGCTCATTTTCTGAGTCGCCCAACAATAATACTCAAATACGCTGTAAATCGTTAAAGTGGCTCGAAAAATACGTTTGCAAAAACATCTTAAATGCGATGGTCGCTGGTGACAAAGCACGAGACGCCCGTTGATAGATAAAGAACTGACGCATTCTAACGGGCTGTGCCAGTGGCCGCATCTGTAACCCGTTGGCACTTACCCAGTCGATAACCTCAGGCATGTAGGGCAGGCACAGCGTAATGCCAAATCCTTGACGGGTCATCTCAAGTGCCGTGGACATAAAATTAACTTTATATCGCGCTTGCTGAATATGAGTGGTGATACGCTCATCCAGTTCTGCGGTCACTTGTTCTATAAATGGCCCTTGCAGTGTGATGAGTGGAATATCTAACAAATCCTGCCATGTAATTTCACTCTTCTGTGCCAATGCATGGCTATCTGGCATGACCACGCAAAATGGCAACTGATATAACAAATCTGCCCTGATGTTATCCTCCGTCTCCGTAAAGTCAAGCTCGGTACCGACTCCTAAATCTACTTCGATATCTTGGATATGTCTCAGTAAGTTCTCTGCAGAGCAATCCACCAACGACACGCTAATCTCGGGATGCTTTTTGGAAAACTGAGCGATAACTGCTGGCATAGAGGAAGCTGCGAACTGGGAAACGGCCAGCCGTACTTGACCTTGCGCTAGGCTGGTCAAGCTACTCGCTTCATTTTCAAACAGTTGCATCTCATTCAAGATGCGCCGTGCTTGTGGCAATAGATGCCGTCCGACTGCGGACAAAGACAGCTGGCGCGTCGTACGGTCGAATAACACGATACCCAGACTAGATTCTAATTCTTTGATCAAACCACTAACGGCAGATTGGGTCAAATGCATCTGATCGCTGGCACGAGTGAAACTGCCATTATCAGCGACTTGGATAAATGCGGTAAGTTGGCGAATGCTGATATTCATAAGTAAACCTGATAAATAAATCATAAAAAACAATTAGTCTTATAAATAAAGCTAATCTAATATAAATACAACGTCAACAATAAAGATTGATTACCAATCGTTTTATCGTACTTTTACCACCAATTGAAATTAAGGATGATTACAATGGCAGATTTATTTGAAAACCCAATGGGACTAAATGGGTTTGATTTTGTTGAATTCGCCTCGCCTAAACCAGACGCTGTCGATGCATTATTTAAACAGCTTGGCTTTGCACATGTGGCCAATCACCGTTCAAAAGATGTGGCACTCTACCGTCAAGGTGACATCAACCTTATCCTAAATCGTGAACCAAAAAGCCAAGCCAGTTACTTCGTTGAAGAGCATGGCGCTGGTGCTTGTAGCATGGGCTTTCGGGTGCAAGATTCCAAAAAAGCCTACGAACGTGCTATTGAGATGGGCGCGCAACCAGTAGAGGTGCCAACTGGCGTGATGGAGCTGAGACTGCCCGCTATCAAAGGTATCGGCGGCTCACTGATTTATCTGATTGACCGTTATAAAGATGGTGAGTCTATCTATGACGTCGACTTTGAATTTTTTGCAGACATCGATAGACGTCCTGTCGGACATGGCTTCAAAGTCATCGATCATTTAACCCACAACGTTTACCGTGGTCGTATGGCTTATTGGGCCAACTTCTATGAGCGCATCTTTAATTTCCGTGAGATTCGCTATTTTGATATCAAAGGCGAATACACTGGATTGACCAGTAAAGCCATGACGGCACCTGATGGCAAAATCCGTATTCCATTAAATGAAGAAGCCAAGCAGGGCGGTGGCCAAATCGAAGAATACTTGATGCATTTCAATGGCGAAGGTATTCAGCATATTGCTCTGGCCAGCGATGATTTGTTTGCCAGTATCGATAAGTTAAAAGCGGCTGGCATTCCACTCATGACTGCACCAAACGCTGCTTACTATGACATGCTGAGCGAGCGCTTACCGAACCATGGTGAAAATGTGGCTGAATTGCAAATGCGCGGTATCTTATTAGACGGTACAACGGAAGGCGGCGCACCGCGTCTACTACTACAGATTTTCTCTGAAACCATCTTAGGTAGTCCAGTGTTCTTCGAGTTCATCCAACGTAAAGGCGATTATGCAGACGGCTTTGGTGAAGGTAATTTCAAAGCATTGTTTGAGTCGATAGAACGCGATCAAGTACGTCGCGGCACGGTTGGTCAGCCAGAGACTGAAACACCATAAAATCACTCTACACTCAAAAAATTTAACAACTGGACAAGACAAAAGGAGTTTGGCTTGTCCTCATGTACTCTTCAATAGGTACGTTACTTAAAAGCACGAGTACAAATGTCACGAGTGCAAAGGTAACGTACACATTGCGATAAAAGGAATGCAGGCATGGAACGCCTATCACATATAGACCCTCTCAATACAGCCATCGGTACCAATAGCGTTGCAACTAATAAGCAAAGCGACGATGCGCCCAGTCGTCCTAACGCGACGAATAAAAAACAACCTTACATATCGCATCAGCCAGATAGTAATGGTCATATTCACTACAGTGAGGATGAGCATGCGATGTGGCAAGCGTTGCTAGCGCGTCAAGCTCAGCATATACCCAATCGTGCTTGTACTGCATATCTAGAGGGTTTGAACAAATTAAACCTACCGACCACACGTATTCCTCAGCTACGAGATATTGACGAGGTATTACAAACGACCACTGGCTGGCAAACGGCTGCTGTTCCTGCTTTAATCAGCTTTGGAAAATTCTTCAAATTATTGGCTAACAAATCTTTTCCAGTCGCAACCTTTATCCGCCGATTTGATGACATGGACTATATCGAAGAACCTGATATTTTTCACGAAATCGTCGGACATTGCCCACTATTGACCCATCCCGCGTTTGCGACGTTTAACGAGACGTATGGCAAGCTGGGTCTGAATGCCAGTAAAGAAGAGAGATGGTTTTTGGCACGACTCTACTGGTTTACCATCGAGTTTGGTCTGGTCGGACAAACTCAAGATAATCGCCGAATCTATGGCGGCGGCATTTTAAGCTCACCATCTGAAACAGTATATGCACTCAGAGAGCATTCTGATCAGCAAGGTAAAAGCCTACATCAAGTAGAGCGCCAACCAGAGCATCGTGCGTTTGATTTACTCGACGTACTCCGCACCCCTTATCGAATCGATCATATTCAACCGATTTACTATGTGATTGATGATTTGGATACGCTATTTGACATCGTCGATAGCGATATCATGGGAGTGGTCAAAAAGGCTATGTCAATGGGTCTGTTTGAGCCAAGTTATCCTATAAAAATGCCTGATTGATTATGGCGTTAAAGATAGCTTTCATGCGATATAACATGCAGTAGTGAAGTATAAGCATCAACATGCACGTACATTTCTTAATTAATATAAAAGGACATAATAATGACGACATTATCACAAGACAGCTGCGAAGCTTGCCGTATCGGCGCACCGAAAGTTGATGATTCTGAGGCGCGTGAGCTGTTACAGCAGATTCCTGACTGGTCGTTGATTGAAGTGGATGGTATCAAGCAATTACAACGTCAATATAAATTCAAAAACTTCGTCACGGCAATGGCATTTGCTAATCAGCTGGCAGACATTGCAGAAGCAGAGGGGCATCATCCGGGCATGCTGGTAGAGTGGGGCAAGGTGACCGTCACTTGGTGGTCGCATAGTATCAAAGGTCTACATCGCAATGATTTTGTCATGGCGGCTAAGACCGATCGCTTGCTAGATCAAGCGTAAAACGACTCGTCAATTCGAAAACTAAATTTAACTGGCAACATAAGGATGTGTGATGCCTCCAAGAATCCTCACCCATATCTCCCCTCAGCAAGCCTTCATCATATCAGCCATCGTCATCGCCATTATGGGTATCACCATGATTGGCTTTGGTTGGGTGCCGCA
>NZ_JADYWZ010000019.1:0-1358 GCF_015864605.1 Psychrobacter sp. SCQQ22 | reverse complement strand
CGACTAATAGTCACTCCCGTAAAGCCAAATAGCAGCGTCAATAGCAAAGACAAATAACAGAAGAACGCATAAGGCAAATAATCCAACACCGGCACTCCTAATGCCTGACTGATAAACACCCCGCACACACTCCAAGGCACCAGTGGATTAATGACCGTCCCAGAATCCTCAATCGTACGAGACAGATTCTTTGGATGTAAGTTCAAACGCTCAAACGTCGAACGAAAAGCCGTCCCTGACAGTAAAATACTCAAGTACTGCTCACCGATGAGCACATTGATGCTCAGTGCTGACATCGCCGCCGCAAAGATCGCCCGTCCTGACGTCGTTAACGTGTCTTTGATACCAGATAACAATGCTGGTAACACACCCAATGCCGTGAGTAACCCTCCTAAACTCAGTGCCAATATCACAATCGCCTGCGTAAAGAACATACTTTGTACACCGCCACGTGACAGCATACCCCCCACTTCACCCAACTCTAATGACTCAGCCGGCGCATACCCTGCAAACAGATATCCACCCAATTGTCCAAAGCTTGGGCTGCTATGTATATAAGTGATAATGAGTGCCACAGCAATGGTACAAATAATCGTATAGATGGCATTGACTCGAAAGATAGCCAGTCCGACCAACACCACAAACGGCAATACCGCATAGTTTTGTACCAAGCCGCTATCAATCAGCTGCCCTTGTAGAATAGTCACCTGACTGAGATCAGACCCTGCTGTCTGACCTGAGAACATCCAGAACAAGATAACCGTGAGTATCCAAGCAGGAACGGTGGTGTACATCATGTTGCGAATGTGTTCAAACAGATCAATACCGACAACAGAAGATGCGATGGTACAAGTATCAGACAAGGGAGACATCTTATCGCCAAAGAACGCCCCTGAGACGACGGCACCAGCCGCAATCGCGACATTGGCGTCAAAGGCATTACTCATCCCAATAAACGCCACACCAAGGGTTGCCGCTGTGGTTAGACTACTACCCAATGCAATACCAATAATGGAAGTCAACACAAAGGCAGAGATGTAATAATACTCTGGTGAGATGAGCTGAAAGCCAAAGTACATAAGAGTAGGTATGGCACCTGACATCATTAAGGCGGCGACCATCAGACCAATAAAGAAGAACAGGTAGATGGCACCGATACCACGCATGATGCCTGAGGCCATTTGTGCTTGCATGTCATCAAAGCTCAGCCCTTTAAAGGCGCCGATGCCCAGTAGGACACAGATAGCAAGTATCAAGGAGAGATGCGGCACCCAACCAAAGCCAATCATGGTGATACCCATAATGGCGATGACGATGGCTGATATGATGAAGGCTTGCTGAGGGGAGATATGGGTGAG
>NZ_JADYWZ010000018.1:0-1791 GCF_015864605.1 Psychrobacter sp. SCQQ22 | reverse complement strand
GTGCCGGTGTTGGATTATTTGCCTTATGCGTTCTTCTGTTATTTGTCTTTGCTATTGACGCTGCTATTTGGCTTTACGGGAGTGACTATTAGTCGTCGTTTGGATTAGGTGAGCCATTATTGAATACAACCTTTTTCTAAATGAAAGTATTTCATTCAATTCTTACCAATAGACTTTCAAAGATTGGTAGTAATTCCCTCAAGAGAAGTACTCAAAATATTATCCTTTCTTATTATTGGCATAAATTAACGCATCAATCGTGTTTATGCCAAGCCATAAAGTTGTGACAATCAGGTTTTTCTATTTCTTCTTATCCAAAGACTTTTACTTGGTTGTGAATATTTCTAATAAACGTGCTTTTAGGTTTAATATGTGTGTATAATAAAATCTACTAATTAATGTTAATTTTTGTAATAAGTATGGTGTGTCATTTCTGCTAATAATAATTAGTTATTGATGTATTACTGCCATAGATATCTCAAAATTTAATAGTTGCCTTAAAGCAGTTTAACGGCTAAGTTAGTTAACTAGTAATTGGAATTTAGTTTAGTATTGTTAAGTAACGAATGTATTTCATCGATTAAATTACTTTATTGAATCATAACCACATGGATAGGGAAGAATATGTCAAATATTAATGAGTCTTTACAAGAATTAATGAGCCTTGATGGCGCTATGGGTGGCTGTATCGTCGACTATATGTCAGGCATGGTACTGGGTATGACTGGTGGCGGTGTTGATCTAGAGCTTGCTGCTGCAGGCAACTCACAAGTGGTCAAAGCGAAAGTCGCTACCATGAAGTCACTTGATATCAAAGGTGAGATTGACGATATCTTAATCACGTTAGAGTCACAACTACACATCATCCGTCCTGCATCTAAGCATGAAGATTTGTTTATCTATTTGGTGCTTGATAAGGCTAAAGCCAACCTTGCACTAGCACGTCGTAAAGTACAGTCAGTGGAAAACAATCTAGAACTATAATTTGGTTGGCAATATTCAACCTAATGAATGCTGATCGATATGTTCTTGTTGCTTTTACTTTATTGAAGATTATGAGCAACAAGATCATATTCGTTATATAAACCTATTGCATAACGAATGTGATCTTTATGTCCGACAATGAGTTAACTGATCCTTAGATGTCTTATTAAATGGTGGTAAAATGAAATGTATTGCATACGTTAGCAGAGCACCTATCAGCAGAGCGTCAATTCGTGAACATAGTGTTCGTATGCCTACAGGGTTATCAGAGATTATTAGTGCCTCTCGTGAGCATAACCCAAAGTCGCAAATCACTGGGATCGTCTCTTATCGTGAAGGTCAGTATTTCCAAGTATTAGAAGGGCCGAATTTTGAAGTAGACAAACTCATGGCTAAGATAGCTGCCGATCCTAGACACGAAGATATTTGGGCTTTTTTGGACGTAGATATTATTGAACGTAGCTTTCCCAATTGGGGCGTTAGTGTATTCAACTTTGTAGACCAAGGTGTTTTCTTTAGTACCTTTGTAGAGAACCATAGAATCATTTTCAATAACTTTGATGACTATCAAAAAAAACGTATTAAACCTTTTATTGATATAGATAAAATCGACACAGTTCCTGACGAATACTATCAAGGTAAGAACTTGCGATTATTGTCATGGCCTGACCTGAATAATGAAAGTAATCCTCAAATGATTATGAATCTATGCATCAAGTTGACCAAAAAACCGTATCCATTTAACTTTTTGGCAGATAGTGGCGAATTTGGCACACCTCAGCAAGTCACACAAATTGTCAGAGAGTT
>NZ_JADYWZ010000017.1:0-2089 GCF_015864605.1 Psychrobacter sp. SCQQ22 | reverse complement strand
ATACTATTCGTCAAAACAGACTACATTGGTAAGCCTTGTGTGTTGACGGTGGTTGCCCACAATAAGATGGCACTAGCCGAAGCACGATATAAGACTAAGAAGCTGATTGGAGAAATCTCTGCTATTAGAGAGTAGGGTGATTTGTCTGTGAAGACAAATGCGGTCGTATAGCTATTATAGCTACTCTGGTATTTATCGAATTCTAAGATCAAAATAGAAAGCGCCACTCAACAATTAGTTGGGTGGCGCTTTTTTTATAGCTCTAGATGTTTAAATTGAACATCAGAGAATAAACATAAGTCATAAATAATATACTTGAAAAAAGATATTAAAAATATATTCGATAAAGTGAATTAATTAAGTAGTTCGATTGAAAGGGAGGTAAAGGAGCATAATAATCAAATAAAACACACTTTTATTGAAAACATAAAATACGATAGATAATAAAATTTTTTTATTATGAATGATTTTTTAAATAGTGATATTGATTATCTTTTAGATTTGAAATGCTATCTATATTAGAGCCCTTGTAACAAGGGTTCATTAGTTTCTATCAATAATAATTAAAAAGATAAGCTATTATTTGTCTAAGGATTTTATTCAATTATTGACTGTGTTTTTTTGATTTTTTGAATGAAATAATCCAGTGAATCGAAACGTAAATAAGGATTATTTTAAATTAAAAGTTATAAAACCTTTGGGTTTTTTGTTTTTCTTACCCAATGGCAGTTATTTGGTTATGAACGGTTAACTGACTGTGATTTATTTTCTAATATATAGAGTATAATGGAATCTACCAAGTGATATTAGTTTTCTTAATAAATACAGTACATTATCTGTACTAAGAAACACACTTGGTTATTGATGTTCTATTATTATGAACATCTCACAAATTAGCATTACTTTATTGAACCACAACCAAGTAGATAGGAATAAGAATGTCAAATATCAATGAGTCTTTACAAGAATTAATGAGCCTTGATGGCGCTATGGGTGCCTGTATTGTTGACTATATGTCAGGCATGGTACTGGGTATGACTGGTGGCGGTGTTGATCTAGAACTTGCTGCGGCAGGTAACTCACAAGTGGTCAAAGCGAAAGTCGCTACAATGAAGTCACTTGATATCAAAGGTGAAATCGAGGATATGCTAATTACGTTGGAATCTCAGATACATATCCTTCGTCCTACTCATAATCACGAAGATCTGTTCATTTACTTGGTGCTTGATAAATCAAAAGCCAACCTTGCATTAGCACGTCGTAAAGTGCAAACAGTAGATAAAAATATAGAAATATAATTTGGTTGGCAATATTTAAGCCAACGAATAGTTTATCAAAACACTCTTGTTGCTTTTACTTTATTTAAAAGCATCAGCAACAAGATTATATTCGTTATGTAATCGTCTTACATAACGAATGTGATCTCTGTATACAACAATGATTTCACTAAACTGGATGTCTTATTAAATGGTGGCAAAATGAAATGTATTGCATACGTCAGTAAAGCGCCAGTTCGTGATCATAGTGTTCGTATGCCTACGGGGTTATCAGAGATTATTAGTGCCTCTCGTGAACATAACCCAAAGTCGCAAATCACTGGGATCATCTCTTATCGTGAAGGTCAGTATTTCCAAGTATTAGAAGGGCCGCATCTTGAAGTAGACAAACTCATGGCTAAGATAGCTGCCGATCCTAGACACGAAGATATTTGGGTTTTTCTGAACGTGCGTGTTGCTCAGCGGAGTTTTCCCAATTGGGGCGTTAGCGTTTTTGACTTTGTTGATCAAGGCCCTCTTTTTGATGCTTTTGTTGAAAAAAATAGCCCTACCTTAAATAATTTTGATGACTATCAAAAAAAACGTATTAAGCCTTTCATTGATATAGAAAAATCTGACACAGTTCCTGACGAATACTATCAAGACAAGAACTTGCGATTATTGGCATGGCCTGATCTGAATAATGAAAGTAATCCTCAAATGATTATGAATCTATGTATCAAGTTGACCAAAAAACCGTATCCATTTAACTTTTTGGCAGATAGTGGCGAATTTGGCACACCTCAGCAAGTCACACAAATTGTCAGAGAGTT
>NZ_JADYWZ010000016.1:0-4757 GCF_015864605.1 Psychrobacter sp. SCQQ22 | reverse complement strand
TGTTCATTGTCCGTGGCAAATAGGCTAGGGCGCGTACTGGACAATAAGCTACCAGTATTGATTAAGTGCTCACCATCACCGATAGACTGCATCAGTGCTGGTGTTTATGGTAACGTCAGCGGACTGAGTGGGATGTGATAAGGTTTGCTGTAGCCGTTCCTACTTTTCGCTGCTATCTTGACTAATCACAAGAGCTTGAGTCGTTTTTGCGCTACGATAAGACCTCTGTCTAAATTCCTGAAATCCTTTGATCATCAAAGGATCTCCATTGCAATTATGGCTAGTGGTGACATTAAAATCTTGCAAAGAGTGGTTGTAGTTGTAGTGGTTTTATTGAACAGTATTTACCTGTATCATAACGGTCATATACATAGCTGTCATCCATATCTTTGTCACCAATTGCTTGATAGTTATCAGCCATATTTAAATAGGCTATTGTTCTGTTTGAATCAGAACTTATAATAGAGTCGTTTATTTGAGCTAAGATATTTATAAATGAGTACAAAAATAGCGATACATAAAGAGAAAAGCCCTTGGATATATACGGGTACCGCTAAGTTGTAGTTTGAAGTATTATCAAAGGCTGTTATAACAGACATTCAAGTATAGTAGCTGCATGTTTGAAAACAAAAAATATATGATATGCTTGAATTTTCAACAAGCTTAAACCTTCTGTTATAGGGAATTTTACATCATCAGAATATAAAAAGTAAATTTAGAAATCAAATGTATAGACCCATTGAGTAATGCTGTTGTCAGGCTTAATAGTCCAAACAATATTATGTGTATTACCATCAGTTCCATTGGAAGCAGTTAAGTATATATTTCCTGATTTTTTGTCAAAGTATGCTACATGAGAGTTTATATTAATATTTTTGATATTTTTTATTTTTTCTTGACTTATACAATTGAGTCTATCGTTAATGCAAATGCTTGTGTAATTATTCTCATTGTATCTTATATAGATTTTATTTTTTTTATTATATAAAACATGAAGGCTGCTCAAAGCTTTATATTTGAATTTATCTTCTAAAACTAAGATTCTAGAGGTATGTATATATCCTAGACCTTTCTTAGTTTGAGAATAACAAAAATCATCTACTCTGCCACCCTCATTGTAACAATAAACGAGTGTGCCATTATCTATCTTATCAATAATTTTAGATTTTAAATCAGGTAGTTTTCTCAGATTAACATGACCATCAGAGTCGTTGATAATACCATATCCACTAATATCATAATTATAGAAAGTATTAGAAGCTGCTGAAGCTGAAAATTGCAAGGTCAAGCCTATCAAATAAATTTTTTTCATATGATCAATCCTTTATTCATTCGGGGTTGCACCAGATGGTGGAATATGATTATTTGGATTTCCATCAATATTTATCTTAGTTTTTATTGATTTTTGAGTCTTGAGTATTTCATTAATCTTGTCTCGAATACTGGTTAGCTCCTTTTTTGACCCGCTTAAACCGACACAACCCAAAGTTCCTTTATTATTACCGTCAGGATGTATACGTAGCAAAGATCTTTTGGTGCTAAACTGAGGGTCAATATTAAAGCTAAAACCGACTCCATTCTTGTTCATACCTTTACTGTAACTACCTGCTTCAGTTCTATCACGATACGTATGCGTAGTATATTCTCCATTAGGAGGCGCACCACTACCGAACCCTCCACTATTTGCAACAATAGACATTTCAAGCTTATTTCCCTTATAAATATATAAATTACCTATACCCAGTATTTCTGATACCATTTTCCCATCAATAACGATTAAATATTCTCCTAAGTTCCTTGTGATATTGACATTTGATAATGCAATCATAAGAGGTACAGCTTTGATAATTGTTAGTTCTTTATCAGATAAATTATCAAACTTATTACCGGTTTCACTCATTAATCACCTCTTTTATTATTGATTCGCTGATAAATAGGATTCATGTATTATACTTATCAATAACACCATATCTCAACGCTGTAGTAGTACTCTCTTTGGAATGCTCTTATCTTTATCAAGGTTAGTCATTTTCTCATAATATCTTTTATAGTATTCATCCGCTTTAGTTTCATCGCCAATGGCTTGATAACTATCAGCAATATTCAAGTAAGCTACCGCTCTTTCAGGATGAGAGCTTATGACAGAGTCTAACAACTCTATGGCTTCATTGTGATAACCATACTGTGCAAAGTAAAAAGCGAGGTTATTTGATAACTCTATATCGTCTTCATAGTAGTAAAGGGCATCGATGTACTCTTCAGGCATACATCTATCACCATCATTAGACTCGTTAGTTTGAATGAGTGATTCGACGATCGCCTGTTTGTTAGGAGTACCTTTATCCATTAGTAGCTGATACTTATCTAACAAAATTTCAGGAATTATCTTTTCGCCTTTGTAGAAACCAGTCGAAAATAATTTCTGATTAACTTTTCCAAAGTTGATTGACGATAATAGGCTGTGTGTAGTTGGAGGGTCGATATTTTTGATAGAGTTTAGTTCGTGACCACAATAATTTAAATATAGCAATTGATAAGTATTAACCAATATAAAATCATTTTTCTTATTATCAAATAAGAATTCCAGCACATAATAACTTTGCTGACCATCTTGTCTTAATTTGATTTGTAATAAAGGATTTGGATTTAGAAATCGGTTGTTAGTAAAATCACCTAATATGTAATTTAAATCACTTTGTTCTGATAAATAATTTGTATTCTCAGAGCGAGTATTGACATCAAAATATCGTAATTCCTGATTATATGTTCTACTCGTTGGCAATTGAACTACTTGCAGACCATCAGCCGTTTGGTATTTTACTACTGATGAACCGTCATTATTTTCTGTGACTGCTAGTTCGGGGAATGAAATATTGTAAGAAACGGCAACTTTCTTATCATCAGTCTCATTTGAGGAGTAAGCACAGCCGCTAAGAAGTAAAAGACTTAAGAAAAAAGCTTTATAGTTCATAATGTTTAGTCTGCCATAATTGCATAAAATTTTGTAAAGTTATCTTTACGCTTCTGGCGGCTTCCTGTGTGATAATTCACATCATCAGTAATTGAGTCAACTACTGAACCAGTTTTACCTTTATCTGCTTTTTGATTAAGTTTTTGCCACTCCCAAAAACCAAGAGCAGTTAAAATACCTTCACGTGTATTTATAATATTGTTAGGATTTTTCATAATATCTAGATTTTCTTCGGGCATCTTATTGTTTAATATTTCATTAACTTTTTTATAATTACCTTTCCAAGTTAATTGAATGAAACCTTTGCCCTTATATAATAATCCTGTAAGGTCTCCACCTTTTAGTACATTGTCATAATCAAAATACCCATCGCCTGTATTACAGGCATACACTCTTTTTGCAATTTCATTTTCTTGCGGAAGCTGAGAGTAGGCATAAGCTTCATTGGTACGAATATATATATTTTTTTGTACTTGTGAAAGTTTGTTATAATCATTTATTGGTATTCGTTTATAACCTAGTTGATCAGCTTCCTCAGGATAGTGTTTAAAATAACGGTTAAAAGTGTTTCTTAATGATGACACTGAATACCATAAACTTTCCTCTTTTCCGACAAGCTCGTCTCCAACTTCTGCTTGAACGTGTGCTAAAAAATGTGATATTCGTAGAGGAGTTGTCATTCCAAATTTTGGCATATATTTATTTAGTAAGGCTCTCACTACCTCCCGCTTACGAGTATTAGCGTTAGGGAACATTTTTTGCATTTGTTGTTCGCTTATAAGATCTGCGACCTGCGTAATCTTAACTTCCTTTATATTTTTTTTGTCACTAGCTTTTATTACTCCAAACCTCCCAGATTCTATAGCTATTGTAATAAGCTTTTCTTTTTGTGATGATGTATTTGTAGAAGTGCCCATTATGAATTTTCCCTACCATTAACACTTATCAAATGAATTTTAATGTCTTGCTCAATAGATGTATTCATAATCTCAGTATAACCATCTTCATCAGTAGTACCTTCAAACACTTCGCCAGTTACTTCAGCTTTTGCAATATAATCGGTAAAGCTATAAGGAATATCATCATCATCAGCGAATCTTACTAGAGCCTTATATTGCCCATGTTTTAAGTGAACCTTAATCTCATCAGGATCAGAGCTAAAGAACGTTTCAGTATTCCCTTCAGCATCAGTTATTCCTTCAAATATTTCTTTTGTATTCTGATTGATAGCGATATATGGGGTGTTGGTATAAGCAATATCATCATCGTCAGCGAACTTAAATTGTGCCTTATACATTGCGCCAGCCACTAAACTAGGCAACCCCGCCAATCCCTGTCCATCCATCCCGCCGCCATCACGACTATGCTTACCAGCCTTCTCCGTAAACTGCATCGCCGCAATCGTAATATCCGCGCCATCTAGCGTGATACTAGCACCGCCCGCTGTTAGCGTAATCTTATTCGTTGCCACTATCTCAACTTCCTTGGTCGAGGATGACATATTCACATCTTGCTTCGCTGTCGCCTCAAGCTTCCCTGTATGCGCAGACAGCATAATATTGTCTTTCGCATTTGTCATACTGAACTGACCATCAGCGACTATCGTCAAAGACTCACTACTGACCTGATGATGACCATCACCACTACTAACCATCATATCTTGCTGAGTGGTCGTTATCATCTCACCCATAGATCGCTGAATCAGCGTATCGTCACTGACATAGCTCGTATCAGCAGCGCTATCGATCAGCGTGTAGGGCGCTTGTTGATGGGTTTTGGTTTGCTG
>NZ_JADYWZ010000015.1:0-18178 GCF_015864605.1 Psychrobacter sp. SCQQ22 | reverse complement strand
AGGCTCAACAACTGGTTCAGGCTCAACAACTGGTTCAGGCTCAACAACTGGTTCAGGCTCAACAACTGGTTCAGGCTCAACAACTGGTTCAGGCTGTGCTAGGTCTTCATCATAACTGCTGCTTTGGAGATCATCATAATCTTGTGCTTGATAATCCACATCATATGACTGTAATGGCGGTGCTGAAGCTTCATGCTTGATAGCATCTGTAGACGGTATAGAAGCAACTGTTTCTACAGCTAATATTTCTGTAGAGGATACCTCACTATCGTAAGTGTTGCTCAGTACTTCATCGACTGGCAACGGACGAAAGGCCAGTAAACGTAGAATACACATCTCAAGCGCTTGCATAGGTGTGCTAGCAAGTTTCACACCTTCACGTGCTTGTACCACGATTTCATAGTAAAGTTGCAATACATCTGGACTAATATGCCGCGCCAGTACAGTAATATTCTGTGCCTGTGCTTCATTTACATTGAGCGCGACTTCAGGTAATAACTGTGTCAATGCCAACTGGTGAAGTAGCTCAGCGAGCCCATCAAACATACTGGTGGCATCAACCATCTGTGCACGCATTTGCTCAATATGAGCAGCAACGGCAGACTTATCATGATTGTATATGTCTGTAATTAAACTGACCAAATCAGCTGCATCAATCAGACCAAGCATCGCATTAACAGTGACATCATCTAACGCCCCTTGACCAAAAGCGATCGCCTGATCTGTCAATGACAACGCATCACGTACTGAGCCTTTAGCCGCACTTGCCAATTGCCACAGTGCTGGCTGCGTATACCCAACCTGCTCTTGGGTAAGAACATTGGCCAAGTGTTCGCTCAGCAATGTCTGTGGTAGCGGACGCAGCACAAACTGTAAACAGCGTGAGATAATGGTGATTGGTAGCTTTTGTGGATCCGTCGTCGCTAGCAAAAACTTTACGTGCTCAGGTGGCTCTTCTAAAGTCTTGAGTAGCGCATTAAAACTGTGCGTAGACAGCATATGCACTTCATCAATCAGATAAACCTTATAGCGACCCTGACTTGGCGCATAGGGTACATTATCAAGCAGCTCACGCGTGTCTTCAACTTTAGTGCGAGACGCAGCATCAATTTCGATCAGATCAATAAAACGTCCTTGATCGATGGCCACGCAATTATCACACACACCGCAAGGCGTACTGGTGATACCCATGTCACAATTCAAACACTTGGACAAAATACGTGCAATCGTCGTCTTACCCACACCGCGCGTCCCAGTAAAGAGATACGCATGATGCAGGCGATTATAATCAATCGCATTAATCAGCGCTTGCGAGACATGCGTTTGCCCAATCAACTCGTGAAAGTTTTTGGGGCGATATTTTCGAGCTAAAACTTGATATTGCTGCGTCATAGTAAATGCCAGTATAGGTAATACAAGTAGTATAAATAGAGATAGCGAATTAGATTCAGACTGAGGACACGCCCTAGCGTCTGTTCACTGTAATGTGGATACCAGAAAGGCGAGTAAAGATACGACAAATCGTAACTCGTTTATCAAAGAAACAATGTCAGGCGAACCTGACACTTTCTTTGATAGAGATAAGGTTGGCTATAATTGCGCTTGAAGTTGTGCCAACCGTTCGTGTAAACGCTGAGTATTTACATCAATAAATGCGCCTGTTTGATGAAAAATATCTAAGTACACCTCAGTGTTTACGCTGTCTTCACAAGCTCTAAATTCTACGCCAATCAAAAACAGATCATCCATCACTGGCGTTTGCATCTGAGCATTGAGATCCGATAACAAATCTTGATGAGACAAACGAACCTTCTCTGTACTCAACGAGCTACTATCATCTTGCGCATAAAACACCATAAGATAATGACGTCCAAAGATATGATAAGAGTGCTCATGACGAACATAACCATTCCAGCGTGAATCTTGGTCAACCATTCTATATGCTAGTATTTTTTCTACTAGACAGGCATAGGTATACATCGACTCATCTGCCAAAATATCGACTTGCGCAGTAGGCAGTGATTGTCCCGCTTCACGATAACGCTTGAGCAAGCTATTGAATAGCTTATACCACATTCGAGTATTTCTTTGAATCTCAGCCATCAATGCATTGGCAAATTCTACCTGATTGGGTTCTACTGCTTTAAGTAAGCGTGGCTCGATTTGATCGATTAGCTCGCCATCAAGCAGCTGCTCTTGAACGCTAAGAGCCCTGTAGTGAAAATCAGGAGATTCTAAAAACAGTTTCAGGAGTGTCGATTCATTTTTGAACGATACAAAACTTGTCAATTGATCACGGTGAAAACTTAAAAACGTCGTCAGATCACTTGGTGTAGCCAATTGACTGAGTATCTTGGCAAAGTTTCGATGACTAAATATTTGCAAGACACTCTGTTCATCATCCAAGTCTAAAACACAATCTTCAGCAAAAAACTGACTGCCATATTCATAATCAATAGTATAAGAGGATAAGCCTAGTTTTTCGTCTTGATGTTCGATGGATATTGAGGTTAAGCCAACAAAATAAATGGATTTTCCATCTTTCGATATACTGCCATCAACCATCAACTTATCATTTTTCTGATAAAGCTGAGTGTGACGTTTGATTAATTTATTAACAATCTCTTTTTTCCACTCGCGAACTTTGTCACTATCGACATCTTGCTTATCCGCTTCCGTTGTCACATCATTGACAACCAAGTAGATAATGGCACTAGAAAACTCAAAAACAAAATCGTAACCCTGAAACTTTTCAGGATCAGCGTTTGCTTTATCATCAGGTAGTTCATACAATGATAAAGAAAATTGTTGAATCATCTGTCGCCATAGTGAAGGCGATGCTTGCTGAGTGTCCATAACGCTCCTATAAATGAAGTCTCATAAAAAAGCTTACACCCGTTTCATTGAAAGAAGTAAAAGCTTTTTATATTTAGTTGAATATCATTGCGGATTACTAGCAAGCAAATCCACTTTAGCCTTCGTGCTTGCGGCGCATGTGTGGGAACAAAATCACATCACGGATACTAGCAGAGTCTGTCAATAGCATGACTAAACGGTCAATACCAATACCTTCGCCTGCTGTTGGTGGCAAACCGTAAGATAATGCTTCAATGTACTCTTCATCAAAGTGCATGGCTTCATCATCGCCCGCGTCTTTTTCAGCAACCTGACCGCGGAAGCGCTCGGCTTGGTCAGCAGGGTCATTAAGCTCACTAAAGCCGTTGGCCAGTTCACGACCACCAACGAATAGCTCAAAACGATCAGTAATCTCAGGATTATCATCACTACGGCGCGCTAGTGGTGAGGTCTCAGCTGGATACTCAGTAATAAACGTTGGTTGGCGTAATTGATGTTCAGCAGTTTCTTCAAAGATAATTGTTTGCAATTTACCCACACCAAAACCGTCTTTTACTTGCTGCTTAAGTACCGTTGAGGTGTACTCTGCTAGATATTCACGATCATTGATGCGCGCCATATCGAAGTTTTCTGCATATTTTGCAATTGCATTAGACATAGACAGACGTTCAAACGGTGCTTTTAGGCTAATAGCTTCTTCTTGATAGGTGATTTCAGTGGTATCTAATATATCCAATGCCAATTCGTTAAATAAACGCTCAGTCAAATCCATCAAATCATGATAATCAGCATAAGCCTGATAAAACTCAATCATGGTAAATTCAGGATTATGACGGGTTGAGACGCCTTCATTACGGAAGCTACGGTTAATCTCAAATACTCTCTCAAAACCACCAACAACCAAACGCTTTAAGTAAAGCTCAGGCGCAATACGTAGATACAGTGGCATATCTAACGCATTATGATGAGTCTCAAATGGACGCGCAACAGCACCACCTGGAATAGGATGCATCATTGGCGTTTCAACTTCCATGAAGCGCTCATTCAACATAAACTTGCGGATACCGCTAACGACCTGACTACGGATCATGAACGTATCACGAGTCGTCTCATTGGTCATCAAATCAAGGTGGCGATTGCGATAGCGAGCTTCTACGTCAGCTAAACCATGAAACTTGTTCGGCATTGGGCGTAGTGATTTAGTGAGAAGGTTGAACTCCTCAATATGTACGTATAAATCACCTTTACCCGAGCGACCGATGTAGCCAGAGATACCAACGATATCACCCAAATCTAATGATTTGATAGAAGCAAGTGTTTCTGGATCTAACTCTTTGCGTGCAACATACAGCTGGATGCGACCCGTCATGTCTTGAATGACAATAAATGAGCCACGATTGAGCATCACACGCCCAGCAATATTCACCTGAGTCTTGTCGCCATTCGCGGCTTTTTCTTCAATCTCTTGCTTAGAGATACCATCAAAATCAGCTTGTAAGTCTTTAGCATAATCAGTGCGCTTAAACTGATTGGGATAAGGCTGTTTACCAGAAGCCGTAATATCATCTAATTTGGCCTGTAATTGAGCAATCAGCTCATTGGCTTCTTCTAGTGTTGGGGCTTGTTCTTCTTGGGCTTGATTATTCTGGTTTTGCTTTGACATAACACTCTCAAATTTTGATAAGTTAAATTGTAGATTTGGAAAATTATATGGTTAATATATACACCACAACCCTCTTGCTACACTGCTTTGAATAGTCTGATGATAACCACAAGGCTCATCGTCAGCAGCATAGGTTTCAATTAAGTTTTGTCTACTGACTTTATGGTTATTGCTTTACTTACTACTAAAGCCCTATTGATCACCGCCGCCGATACTCGCCATTAGATCTGCTTGATGCTCACGTAATAATGCATCAAGAATCTCATCCAAGTCGCCTTCCATAATAGAGTCGAGCTTGTATAAGGTAAGGTTGATACGGTGATCAGTCATGCGACCCTGTGGAAAATTATAGGTACGGATACGCTCTGAGCGATCACCACTACCGACCAGATCACGACGTATAGAGTCAGCCACATCGACCTGCGCTTGCACTTTGGCTTGTTGGATTTTTGAGACCAGCATCTTCATAGCATGCGCACGGTTTTTGTGCTGGCTACGCTCTTGCTGACACTCTACCACGGTACCCGTTGGAATGTGGGTTAAACGTACGGCTGAGTCAGTCGTGTTAACGTGCTGACCACCTGCACCACTTGAGCGGAAAGTATCCATTTTTATGTCAGCAGGATTGATATCGACGGTATCATCAATCTCAACTTCTGGCATGACCGCAACCGTACAAGCTGACGTGTGAACACGACCTTGGCTCTCGGTTTCAGGGACACGCTGTACGCGGTGAGCACCTGATTCAAACTTTAGGCGACCATATACACTATTGCCTGATACACGCGTGATGATTTCTTTATAACCACCATGCTCACCCTCGTTGGCTGATAGCACTTCCACCGTCCAACCTTGAGTTTGAGCGTACTTTTGATACATACGGAACAAATCACCAGAGAAAATCGCTGCTTCATCACCACCTGTACCAGCTCGAATCTCCAAAAATGCTGGCACTTTGTCATTAGGATCTTTTGGTAGCATCATGACATTGAGTGCTTCTTCCATCTCTACGATGGTATCACGCGCGTTATCAATCTCTTCTTGCATCATCTCTTTCATGTCGGGATCTGAAGCATCGGCCAGCATAGCTTCTGCATCGGCCTGATCCGTTTCTGCCCCTACATAGTTCTGCCATAAAGTAGTGATATCCATCAAGTCGCTGTGCTCGACAGACAATTCACGGAATTTATTATTATCGCTGATGACACTAGGGTCTGATAATAAGGCGGTGACCTCTTCATAACGGTCTACCATCTGGTCTAAACGCAGGCGTAAGGATTCTTTCATAAAAGGACTTTTAATTGGATAAGAGGAATAAGATCGTGATTATAGCAAATTTTTCACCGTAAATTAAAACCTCTGAGTAATCTTGTCGTTATTCTAAGCAATCTAGCCATTATATTGCTCAACATCCTCACTTATTCCGTAATACCATCACTTTGTTCCGTTATTCAAGTTTTGTAAGACGTATATCAAAAAATTCGGACAAAAAAATAGCCAAGATTGCTCTTAGCTATTTTTATCGTCACAACAGTTATCTAATGACAGTATTAAACCTTACGAACCAATACTGAACCAATAGAATAACCGGCACCGAATGAGCAAATAACACCCAAATCACCTGATGCTAGTTTGTCTTTGTAGCGATGGAATACAATCATTGGACTGGCTGAACTGGTATTGGCAAACTCAGCGATGACGCTCGGCACGATGGCTTTATCAGCTTCTTTACCGACGACCGTACGTAGGATTAAATCCAGCATATTAGCATTGGCTTGATGTAACCACATCATCTTCACATCACTGGCTTGTAATTCGTTTTCAGTCAAATGCTCAGTGATAACCTCTGATACTTTCGGACAGACTTCACGGAATACTTTGCGACCATTTTGAAGGAACAGCTTGTCCGTCACTGGTGCTTTGATATCTGGGTACATTTCAGTCTGTGCAGCTAAATACTCTGAGCGATCCATGAAGCCATATTCGTTTTTGATGTTGGTCGAAAACTGTGTAAATAGCTTAGAGTTTAGAATCTCATAACCTTTTGGCGTATCTAGGTCTTCAACGATAGATGCTGTTGCGACATCACCAAAGATGAAGTGGCTGTCACGGTTACGCCAGTTCAGATGCGCTGAGGTAATCTCAACGTTGACCACGGCGATACGCTTGGCCAGACCAGAAACGATAGAACCATGCGCTTGTGATAGACCAAACGTCGCTGCACTACACGCAACATTCATATCATAAGCAAAACCGCCAATCATACCAATCTCATTTTGAATCTCGATGGCGACTGCTGGGTAAGTACGCTGAAAGTTTGAGCAAGCAAGGATAATACCATCCAAGTCATTGGCTTCTAATCCAGCATCCGCCAATGCATCTCTTAATGCAGCGGCACCCATTTCTGCCATAACAGACAGCTCTTCACCCAAATTGCGATAAGCAATCACTGGCGCCATGATTTCAGGATTCAAAATACCGTCTTTTTCCATCACATAACGTGATTTGATGCCAGACACTTTTTCGATAAATGCGGCTGATGAAGGCTCGAGCGCCGTAACCGTCTCTGCAGCTATCTCATCAGCATGCTCTGTATTATAATTTTCAACATACTGGTTAAATGACTCAACTAACTCTTCGTTGCTGATGCTATAAGGTGGAATGTATAGGCCTGTGCCTGTGATACAAGTCGTCATGATAAGCTTCCTTGTCTACTACTATAGTGCTTAAAATAAGCATAAAGGTTGAAAAATAATAGCCATTTACTTTCGGTGAATGACTGTAAACTTAAAATCAGTGGCTTTATTATGCCTGAATATTATAATTTTTCTAATACTTTGTTACAAATAACCTGTTTGTTGCGAAAAACAAGCAAAGATTGCCTGAATTTTGCAGCAGCTACGCTATAATTGGCGCTATTTATTATGTTCAGACTCACCAAAAGTACATATAAACGCTAATATTTGGAAATGCTAATGGCAGAACTTCTCAACTGGTTATTTGGGCAATACGCTGACTACACCACTTTATTCATTGTTCTCGAATTGATCGCTGTCATTTTTGGCGTAGCAAGTGTCATTCTCGCCAGCAAAACCAATGTTCTAGTCTTTCCTATTGGACTGGTAAGTACTGCGATATTTGTTTATTTATTGTGGAAATGGCAGCTATTCGGCGATATGTTCATCAATGCCTATTACAGTATTATGAGCATCTATGGATGGATTAACTGGTCAAAAAATAAAGACGATAAGAAACAGCAAGAACAACTGACTCCAACCAGCCAGCAGCAAAATGTGTCGTCAAAAGACAGTGATACTCAGAGTAGCATTCAAGTTGAACGCTTGAGTACAACAGATATCCCCATATTGGTCACACTAGCCACGGCGACTGTCGCCTTTGTCGCTACTGTTTATTACTTTCGCCCAGTGATTAATAATGGCTTTAGCTTCGACGGTGCTGTCCTTGGTCTGAACTTATTTACCTGGGTAGACTATACTGACATGCTAACCACTGCGCTGTTCTTAATGGCGATGTGGCTTATGGCAAGACGTAAAATTGAACACTGGTTACTATGGATCGTCGCCGATGCTATTTCGGTACCTTTATATTTCTATAAAGGTTTTACCTTTACCGCACTACAGTATGTGGTTTTCACCTTCATCGCAATCTGGGCTTATTATGAATGGCAACGACGCTATCGCACACAACATCGCAGACAATCTCAGACAGCGTACGCCTAAATTGGTCACTAAAATTACGGTGTTAGGTGCAGAAAGTACGGGCAAAACCACCTTATGTCGTGATTTGGCAGCGCATTTTAATAGCCCTTGGGTACCAGAGTACATGCGCACGTATCTACAAGCCAAATGGGACAATGAGCAACTGACTTGTACGTGGGATGACTTACTCCCTATCGCCCAAGGTCAAATAGCGTTAGAAAATAAACTCGCCACACAAGCAGCTGAAACAGCAGAAGGTAACCATTATCTGTTTTGTGATACCAGTCTGTTTGAGTTAATGGCGTATTCCAACTGGTATTATGACGACTGCCCTGAGGCTCTGACTCAGGCCGCATTGACGCATCATTATGACTTAATCCTATTAACTGAAGTGGATATCCCGTGGGTCGCTGACGATTTACGAGATAGCCCTCATCAACGTGAAGAGATAAGCAACTATTTTGCAAGCCAGCTAACCCACCATCAAAAGCGGTTTCATCGTATCGGTGGTAATAGAGAGCAACGAGTGCAACAAGTGGCTAAACAGCTTGCTCAAATGCATCATACCTGACGTTATACATATATGAATTATAGCCTTACTTTTAGGAACCTTAAGAGATATCCATGCTAAAAAATATTGAATACTACTTAGAAAAAACCATATTTAACAGCCGCTGGATACTGGCGCCTTTTTATTTAGGATTGGTTTTAGGCATTGTTTTATTATTTATCAAATTTATCCAAAAGCTTTGGGGTATGTTTGCAGATATTCTTGTCGCCTCTGAAGCAAGTGTGATCGTAGACATACTAGTCTTGGTCGATATTTCGCTGGTTGCTAGCTTACTACTCATCATCATATTCAGTGGTTACGAAATTTTCGTTTCCAAAATCGATACCAATGATCACGATGATCGACCTAACTGGATGGGCAAGGTAGACTTCTCTGGTTTAAAGTTAAAAGTTATTGGTGCCATCGTCGCTATTTCTGCAATTGATCTTTTAAAGTCATTTATGGACATCACAAGTGACATGAGCGAAGGTGATGCGGATAAGCTCATGTGGAAGGTCATTATTCACATGACATTCGTCCTGTCAGGCTTGCTATTTGCCATTATGGATAAAGTCGTTGGCGATACCAAAAAACACTAACGATTATTTTTCCACACACTCTCCACTGTTCTTACATATTTTTTCTTCATCCCTCCTCTATCCTTTTCTTTAAACCTACTGACTGTTGTATTGGCAGTTTTGGACTAAAGATTTATATGAGGAGCTCCCATGCAAAAGACACTACTGATTAAATTATCCATCATCGCGGGGCTATGCGTTCTGTTTGCCATTGGTCTCAATATGATTGGCTCAGTCATCTATGAGAGGCAAAGTTATTCAGAGTCGGTCATCAGAGAAATCGCTCAACAGCACGTCAACCCGCAAGAAGTCATTACACCCTTTATTGCCATTCCTACCACGGTCACACCTGAATGTGAGATTAAAGGATCTGAAGCAACCAGTAACTGCGCCGCATCCTACTCAAAAATTGAAACCGTTTTTGCCAATCAAACTCAAGCAACTCAAGATCTTGAGGTAAACACGGACACCTATAAGCGCGGTGTTTATCATGCGACCAGTTATAACGGTGCGCTGAAATCTGACCAAAACTATACTTTTGATTCAACTTTAATTAGCTTAAACGAGCCTAATAATACGAATAACCAAGCATCAGATTCAGTCGATACCGCTACAAACCCATTTATCAATAAAATAAAACCTGAAAAAACCATCATTCACTGGAATAAAGCCAAATTAATTATTCCTGTATCAGACCTACGCGGTGTAGCGACACTACCTACAGTGACTATTGACAATAAATCAATACAAGCAACATATCCGCAAACACCTATGCTGAAAGAGCTGACCTATGTAGAGGTGGCCATTCCTCAAGATGTATTGAATCGTCCAGCGAAGCCTGTTGCTAGCCCGCAGGATAACGAAACATTATCCGGTACAGGCTTGACCAATCAACCATCCGATACCGAAAGTACTCAAGCGATTAGTATCATAGTAGACTTACCTTTAGCAGGTATTAGTAATTTAAATACGGTGCCTACTGGGCAGAACTTTAGCCTAACCATGCGCAGTAATTGGCATGCGCCCAACTTCATTGGCAAAGCCCTTCCAAATGCCAAAAAGTTCACCACGAAAGGGTTTGAAGCCAATTGGCAGAATCAATATTTAACCGTCACTAACAATCAATATTTATCACATTGTATCGGTAGCGCCAATAATGAATGTGCTGTTACGAGTCAAGCCAGCCTTGATACCAGCAGTCAGTCAATTTCTCGCGATGACTTGATTGCAGTAGAAGGTGGCACAATGCCTGATAGTATGCGCCTCAGCAGCTTTGGGGTTAGTTTTGCCGAACCCAATGATGTGTATTTACAAACCCAACGAACCATGAAATATGCGCTGCTATTAATCTTAGTATCGTTTGGCACTTTCTTCTTATTTGAGGTGATTAAATCGAGCCGTATTCACCCGATACAATATCTATTGGTTGGTTGTGCGCTATTCGTCTTTTATGTGTTATTGCTACCGCTGGCTGAGCAGATAGTGTTTTGGAAAGCGTATGCCATTGCGGCCAGTGCCTGTGTCGGACTCATTGGCTGGTATACTTACTACGTGTTCGGTGGCGTAAAACGAGCAGCGATATTTACCGTCACACTCGCAGGATTGTACGCATCGTTTTTTGGTATTCTCACTACAGAAGATATGAACTTATTGCTTGGTGCCGTCTTCTGCTTTGTACTGCTCGCCTGTGTGATGGTCATGACTCGTAAAATTGACTGGTATAAAGTCGCCTAAACTCACCAAAATATCTAGAAGAAATAGCACTTCAAGCTTGGGCTGTTCCTATCTGTGTACTAGGTCTCCATAAAAATACAGAGAACAGCCCAATCATCTCACAATTTCGCTCTTTAACGCTATTGCCCAGTTTCGACAGTCATCCTCACAGCGTATACACAGCTGATGAGCGTCAGAGATAGTGTCAATATAGCCACAATGCATACAAGCATAATAAACCCCTAGCTCTACTTGCTCGATTGGTTGGTACTGTTTGGGGAAAAGTGGCATGCCATAGCCTGTGTTTTCGGGTGGGTATAATAAGATACTAAAGTTGCCATCTGTTTCCAGAAGCCCTGTACGCACTTGACCCAAATGCTCAACGCCTTGTTGACGCATTTCAGCAAAAAACTCATCATGCGACATCTTGCCCTTTTTAATCTTTTCTAGTACTAACAACCCATCTTCGACAATGTATAGCGACTTACCCTCTAGTAAATCTTCGAACGGCTGAAATTTCATCATGGCCCATGTGCACAGTCGATAAAGAAAAATGACCGAGCCCATAATCAGCACTGCCTGAATAATTGGCAGGTCTTGCGTAAACATTGGATCACCTGCGATAGAGCCCAGTGATAAAATGATAGTTAACTCAAAGATTGACAACTGACGGACACCACGCTTGCCCGTAAAGCGTAAAAATAAAATAATGAGCACAAACATGACGGTGACACGTACTAATATTTCAAGTGCAAATGCCCACGTTGTGTCATAAATAAAAATACCTGCCCAATCCATGTTATCGTTTCCTGCGTATCTTTTTTATTTGATTGATTGACTAGTTGATTGAAACTATTGAAAGGTTGCCGATAGTAATTTTGACCACTTATTTCACTCATAAGCCTTATCATCAATGCAACTATCGTTATTCTAATTTAAAAGAGACTTTTTGTCGCAAGTACGACAAAATATCGTTCCTTGTGAGATAGCTATCAACTGGATTTTTAGAGTGCCAGCCCTCATTTCCGATAAACGATGATTAGCTGTTATAAAAATATATCTAAAAAATTAACGTTAAAATCATCTGCTCGCCTATTTCAAAATCAACTTATTCATAGTAGGAATTACCTTGAAAGCTACGCTCTATACTGTTATCGCATTGATCGCATTTGCCGCCAACTCTCTTTTTGGAAGAATGGCGCTAGCAGCAGGCTATATAGATGCCTGGAGCTTTACGATCATTCGCTTGGTGAGTGCGGCTGTTTGTTTAGCTATCATCATGACGGTCTATACCTATCGATTACGACGTCAAGCGCTCAATCTAGGTAGCACCTCTTATGAGGCTATTTTGAATGATAAAGGCAGTTGGCTTAGTAGTGCAAGCTTGGTGATTTATGCACTTTGCTTTTCGATTGCCTATGTAGAACTAGACACGGGTACTGGCGCATTGATTTTGTTTTCAGCAGTTCAGCTCACGATGATTGGCTGGGGCATCTATAAAAAAGAACAATTAAGCGTATTGCAGTGGATCGCCTTTATCGTTGCAGTCGTCGGATTTATTTATTTAATGCTACCGTCAGCAGCAGTGCCTTCGTTACTAGCAGCGACGCTCATGGCAATCAGTGGTGTGGCTTGGGGTATATATAGTATACGTGGCAAATCATGTGTGTCACCGCTACGCGCCACCGGCTTTAACTTTATCCGGAGCCTTGTTGCTGTTCCTATCCTGTTATTAATCGGCATGGTGTATCTCGATAATATCGGCTTGGAAAACATCGATTTAGGTAATATCACTATCAAAGGAATACTGTTGGCATGTGCATCAGGGGCGATCGCATCGGGTATGGGCTATAGCATTTGGTATATGGCAATGCCGCTGTTAAAAAACACCCAAGCAGCAGTGGTACAGCTTTGCGTACCTGTGCTTGCAGCCATACTAGGCGTGGTGTTTTTATCTGAGCAATTGACCATGCAGTTCGTCGTGGCAAGCGCTGTGATATTGGGTGCGGTGTTGGTATTTATTTTGAATAAGAAAGCAGTAAAAGTTTAAAAACACTAGGGTCTGCTAGTCATATCTAGTCACACCATTTAAAGATATTCTAGAAAACTATCCCTTTTGTTGTAAGAAAAAACCGAAAGACCCTAACATTATAAAAAAAGCAGCGACTTGCATAGTGGCCAACTGTCTATCAGTCATCCCAAGCCATATCATCAATGAGCATATTTATACATCGAACGGTATTAAAATGGCTAAATATCGTCAGAAATTTTGCCTATATGTTAATACTAACGACAATTGTTTCCATGCTTATCTACAATTTTTCTCATTTTAAATCTTCCAATCTAACTGATTATACGCCGTAGCTAACGCGATCGTACATTTGGAATCCCTCAGTATAAAAACACAGCATTTGTATATAAATATCATGCAATAGCTGTGCATAGATAACGGCTTCACTCTGCCACCTGAATCTTTCATTCTGGATATTGCTGCTGCTCAGGCATCCAGTCGATATCGTAATCCATACTGATAGCGCGAAAATCACTCTCAACATTACCGCCATATCTTATTGCTATTAAATCTCCTTTTAACAGCTCTTGATAACCCACATTAAGATCGTCTAAGGTGCCGCGTAAATTCGGCAGCACGCGCTGGCCCCAAACAATATCAGGCTGACGATTGATGGGTCTACTACGATAATCGCTAGGTAAGTCCCCCATAAATAGCTCTAATGCTTGTTCAGCCGCCTCTAGCATATGAGCAAAGGCTCACGCATCTCTTTAAAGTAGGCAGGTGAACTATAGCGCTCTAACAAATAAATCTCTTGCGGTCGTATTATGTATTTATCCATAGGACAGTTGGCATTCCTTTATAGTCACTCCACTATAAAAATATTACTGCGTTAACCTTGCTTGAAGTATTTAATATACATCTACACTCGGTTGCCTTGTACTACCTTTAAATTGAATCGACTATATCTCTATTTTATACCATCACTTTTTGGGTTGTAACGCCCCCATATTTGGTATTTAACTCGACAATCAAAAGCTCCTGATTTTCATATACAAGCTAACAATAGTCAAGTTTAATATAAAGTGTGACTCAGTCTTATTAGAGTTATATAAGCATTGTTATTTTTGCAAAGATAATTAAAAGAACAGCTAACTTGTATATTCAACTTATAACATATATAGTATATTCATTATTATAGAATTATTATAATAACTTTCTCTACATGCCATTATCAAAATACTTTGGGAGAAACTAACATGATTCGTTTAAGCTATACTCTCAAATGCTGGATGCTGGGTATCACCTATTTTTCAGTATTTTACTTCATAGTTGTCATGAGCGACCCTAGCTTTGCTAAGTATCTTTATGCATTAGCACTAAGCACTTTACTCTTCCCTATTGCCAAACGTGCAGTCGATGTGATGGTAGAGTTTTTTGCACCAGATACTGAATTATTCAACGGATTATTACCATCTATCTTGATTAATGTCGTCATCTGGGTATTTACTCCAGTTATTGTCGCGCTAACCGTAGTTGCCTATGCATTTTATAGCATGGGTGTGATGACAGAAAATATCAGTCATTAATTGTTAGAATTATAAGTCTAAAGCATAAGCGAAAAAATACCTTGAACTCAACACTACTATCAATCTTTGACAAAAGATTGAAGTACTAAATATTTACCTTAATTAGACTATATTCTGTCTTCAGTTGGTTTTTTACGGACAATAAAAAGCGCCCCTAATTTAGGAGCGCTTTTTTACTGTCTATTCAATTATATTAAATAATATTGTCATCTATAGCTGTTTGGATATATAACTTCGCCGTACTACCACTGTCTTGATACAGATCGTAACCCGCTTGATCAGAAGTGCCAGACTTAGTCATACCTGATATATTGACGGTATCAACACTATCACCCTTAATGAACAGCTGATTATTAGTATCGGTCATACTAATAACATCACTCAACCCTAAGCTGAGTGTTTGGGCGCTATCATTCGTCATATTGATATTTTCAATATTGGTAACGTTACTTAAATCGATACTAGAAACAAGACTCGTGTCGCTAATCACTAAAGCATCATTGTCTTGACTACCATCTGAGTTTTCGCCACCATCCATTGAAATATCGTTTCTATCAAATATTAAAATATCGCTACCATCACCACCTAATAGAGTATCTGCACCGCTCAGACCGACTAAAGTATCATCTCCTGCGCCGCCACTCAGCGTTTCGGCCTGGTTAGTACCTACTAAGTAGTCATTATCAGCAGTAGCACGTGACGGAATACTATTTATTGTGTCTGGACTTTGCGGTGTTGCGTACTCATTATAATTTAAGGTAACTGTCGAACTGGCTGTATCACCATCAGAGTCTTGATACTCGAATGAGAACACATCTGCATCATCTAAGCCAGCTGTCACAATATCAGCAATGTTGTCTACTGTATTAAATTTATAACTACCGTCAGCATAGCCAATAAACAGTCCATAATCCGTTTGGAACTCATAGTTGGTGGTATCACCGTCTGTGTCAACAGTGGTTATCGATCCATCACTGTCAGTTGTAGAAACACCTGACCAAACGATAGCGTTAGCGGTAGAAGTAAGATAATCAACAGCATCACCACCAACAGCCACTTTTCCTTCAATAACGACATTGTTATCTAATACAGGTAATAAGTTCAGCGGAGTCAGTTTACCTATAAGATCATAGGTATTCTCTTGACCTTCTAAACTGTTTACCACAAAAGTATTTTCGTCATCTAGAGCTAGGTTGTAATCATCTAAAGCGAAGTCGGTATCAACGATGTTATCACCATCGCTGTCATATTTATCAATAATACCGTCTCCGTCGGTATCTTCAGCACGTCTGCCATTCGTACTAAAAATAACGTAGTCGAGATCGCCATTAGCATCTAGAACACCGTCGTTGATATTATCACCATCAAAATCAATACCATCTGAAGTCAGATCTTTATCAGCATCAATGTAAGCAAAATTACTGTTACCAATAACGGTGTACCTATAGCCTGAGTCCAAATTAGAGACGAATTGTGCATCTCCTTCATCGCCAAAAATACCATTACCGTTCAAGTCATAGAAGTTTCCTACATTTTGAACACCATTGTTTGTAAACGTATTAATTGACTCACCAACAACCGCATATGTTGACTGATCTATTAGTCCGTCACCGTTATCATCAATACCATTGTTATTTTGATATGCCTTCAAAAACTCTTTGTTTTTGTCAGAATCAATAGTAGAAAGGGGGTCTTGATTAACCAAAGTTAAGTCAAGTTGGTACTGTTGGCCAGCAATATCTATAATTTGAGTCGCATTTGGTATGACAATAAAGTCACTCTGGACATAGTCATCATCATAAACTGCAGAATCTAAGCCATATGTAGCAGCCGTTGCAGCATTAGATGTTTCATTATGCTGCATATCGTACTCAACAGCGACGGACTCAGAGTTACCATTTACATCAACGTTAAAATTAAGATCTAACTCGGTCTCCAATAACGTACCACCATCTCCAAAGACACCAAAGTTAATATGGGAGAAATCACCTAAGTCAATATTGCTCTCAAACTCAATCTCCTGACCATTACCTTGATAATCAGTATTTTCGTAAGTGGTATATCCTGCAGGGGATGTTGTTGTATCAGCTGGTCTACCCCAATAAATAGCTTCGTCGAGCGTATCTATGTAAAGGTTGCCGTCTGCCGCTTGGTATGTGGCATCTTGCTCTGCAGTTAATACACCAACCGTGCCACCATAGTCACGCAGTGGAATCGTATCGCCGCTACTTCCAGCTGCAGTATTAAGACTACCAGCAACTAAATACGCAGGATCATCAACTGTGACAGCACGTGTCGGACTGGTAAACAACGAATTAGTAAAGCCTGTTTGTAGATCAGTAATAGTGACGGTTTCTTGTTGAACATCAATATTCCAAACTACTGGCTGAGGTGCAGGAGAGTCATCTTCGATGATAGCTAACAGCTCATCAGACTTGGCTAATGTATCTGTGGCAGTCGCATTTTCAAATACTTCAATACCAAAATCAACTGACAAAATTCCTTCGATATCGTCACCTTGAGTATGATCTACAGGCGCACCCAACGTGACATTATATCCAAATTGATAACCATCAGTAATTGCTTCTTTACTACCGTTTAAACCTATGGTTAGTACATTCTGAGTTTGAGTCGTGCCAGTGCTATCCGTATACGTATATTCACCAACAATGTCACCTGTACTCGAATCGATCCTGAATATAACGGGATTGCCCTGGCTGGTCAAACCGTTATCAATCGCTGGTAATACAAATTTCACAACGGCAGCCGAAAGGTCTGTGTCTGTATCAGTTACTCGAATCCAGTTACCATCTGTATCAGTTACTGAATCAGTGGTATCAAGCGTTGAGTCTGGATTACTATCTGGATTTCCTCCGACCAACCCTTCTTCAGAAACACGACCTGGTGGCTCAACTTCAATTGTAGTTAACTGGTCATAGTCAATGGTAACAGTTGCTTCGTTAGACAATAGACCAGTTGTATCTTCAACCGTGTAACTGATTGGCGTTGGGTTATCGATAAAGCCTGCTTCTGGGGTAAAGGTTATGTCACCTGTTGCAGCATCAACGCTCCATGTACCTTCGCCTGCCACAATAACAGATTTGCCGTCAGCTGCAATGGTGCTGCCTGCTGGAGACTGAGTGATTATGACAGTCGTTGGGTCAATGTCATTCTGTGCATCAGTATCGTTACCCACCACAGCAACAGTAATAGCATCGCCAAGCACTTGGTCTAACTTTTCATCATCAACTGCCACTGGTACAGTTTGTGGATAGTCGATGGTAATAGTTGCTGGGTCAGCCTGTAGTCCTGTTGTGTCAGAGACAACATACTCAACTGGTGTTGGATCACCTGTGAAGCCCGCTTCTGGCGTGAAAGTAACCTCACCTGTATTCGGATCAACGACCCATTCGCCTTCACCAGTCACGGTTAATGTGGTGACTTCTGAACCATCAGCTGGATCAAGCAATTTAACGGTCGTTGGGTCTATGTCATTTTC
>NZ_JADYWZ010000014.1:1026-19748 GCF_015864605.1 Psychrobacter sp. SCQQ22 | reverse complement strand
CAGCATCTAAGATGTCAACGGTGCTGCCCGCTTCGGCAGTTCCTACGACGATCGTGCCGTCAAAGCTGTCAATCACTGGCGCCGTTGGTGCCGTGGTCTCGACACTTACATTTTTAGTCACAGGAGCACTAGTGCCATTATCATTGCTAGCAGTAGCCGTTAAGGTTTCAGCCCCTTCACCCATCAATATAACATCGTCTAAATCAACCGCGACGCTCCATATACCACCAATACTCACAGTGACTGGCCCACCTATCTGAATACCTTCACCATTAGTTAAAGTAATGGTATCTCCTGCGGTACCAGTACCAGTTACATTAAAGCCAATAGCGGCCTCCGTACCATTGATGATGTCATCCTCCGCAACGGTGTCAATAGTTGGATCATCAGCATCGGCATCGGCATCGGCATCAGCATCGGCATCGGCATCGGCATCAGCGTCAGCATCAGCATCGGCATCAGCATCAGCATCGGCATCAGCATCGGCATCAGCATCGGCATCAGCATCGGCATCAGCGTCAGCATCGGCATCAGCATCGGCATCAGCGTCAGCATCGGCGTCAGCATCGGCGTCAGCATCGGCGTCAGCATCGGCATCGGCATCGGCATCAGCATCAGCATCGGCATCAGCATCGGCGTCAGCATCGGCATCGGCATCGGCATCAGCATCAGCATCGGCATCAGCATCGGCATCAGCATCAGCATCGGCATCGGCATCAGCATCGGCATCAGCATCGGCATCAGCATCGGCATCAGCATCGGCATCGGCATCAGCATCGGCATCAGCATCGGCATCAGCGTCAGCATCGGCGTCAGCATCGGCGTCAGCATCGGCATCGGCATCGGCATCAGCATCGGCATCAGCATCAGCATCGGCATCAGCATCGGCATCGGCATCAGCATCGGCATCAGCATCGGCATCAGCATCGGCATCAGCATCGGCATCGGCATCGGCATCAGCGTCAGCATCGGCATCGGCATCAGCGTCAGCATCGGCGTCAGCATCGGCGTCATCTATTTCTGGTGCAGTTATGCTAATTGAATCACTCTCATTACCTGCAGAATCAATAACCGTTGCTGTTACTGTTTCGCCATCAATTAATGGTGTTTCGCTAGTATCAATGACATAGTCACCATTGTTGTCTACTTCAGCAGTGTAATCAGGTACACCATCACCATTAGTATCGATTGTAATAGTTGAATTAGGTTCGCCTATACCAACAATCTCAGTACCATTTTCATTAATTTCAATAGTTGGTGCATCTGGCGCCACAGTATCCACACTGATGTCTTTGATCGCAGGGGGACTAACGTTACCAGCAGGATCGGTTGCAGTCACGGTTAGTTGCTCTGCGCCTTCACCCATTGCAGTGACGTCTGCTTGAGTCACAGCCACACTCCACGTGCCATCTGTACCAACGGTCACTGGCGACCCTATCGGATCGCCTGCTTCATTGGTTAAGGTGATGGTGTCACCTGCTGTACCAGTACCTGTGATGGTAAATCCTGCAGCAGCTTCAGTGCCATTAACAATATCGTCGCCTGTGATCGCATCAATGATTGGGGCAGCTGGTGCGGTGGTGTCGCCAGTACTAGAATCGCCGCCAGAACCGCCACCAGAAAGTGCTGCGCCTGCTAATCCAAGACCCGCCAATCCAGCTAGCCATGGTAATGCACCAAAACCTTCAAATTCTGTCGCACCTACCCACCAAGGCGTAGCATATCCCTCTCCACCCAACGCTTGACCCTGTACTTCACCCAATTGCAATTCAGTGACGAAATCTGCTACTGCACCAGTATTGGGGACGTAATAGTAGTAATTACCATCTTCAGCGATACCCATAAGCGCACTATCAATATCATCATAAAACCCTTCCATGATAAGGTCGGCGTTTTCGCTATTTTCTTCAAAAGAAACGTGAAGATCGTTATTTACTCGCTTAGTCACAACATCATGTGGGGCATACCCCGTTGATTCGTCAAGAAGTTCGTAGTTCACTTTATCGGTGGCTTTTATTATTGTAGTTTTGCCGTCCTGCGTAATAACTTTGTGCTCAGAAATGGTTTGTATTTGGTCACTTACTTTGACAACTATCGTATTCATAACATCATCCTTAATTAATTCTAAGTCAAAGAAATATCAATATAAAATCGCGATTTTCTATTTATTCGTTTTTTCAAATATACAAACAGCGCTATGTATTTTTTAATGTATCTATTTTCTGCCTTATATCTATAAAGCAGCTTCTATTCCATATAAATCCACTACAGAAAAATGGTTTTAAAAAAATGTAAATTATAATTATTTTTTATTTGTTTGTTTACTTTCAACAAACAGCTAAATGTATTTTTATCGGTGCTAAATTCTAAATATTACAGTCTGATAACACTCGGCTAATCTGATGGGTTTGACGAGTACTCTTCTTCAAAAGTAACAATGCTTCATCAGTTGGAATTTTATGGATGATAGGACCACTCTCTTTTGACGCAGCAACTTGTAGATAAGTTGTCGTTTGGGGATCAAGTTGATACTGTTTAGAGTAAGCAGTGATTTTGCCAGTTTGTTCATTTAACACTTTGGCATTAATAAGCTGCAAACCGTTGCATACCCTAAGATCTGAATAGTGTCCGTTTGTCAGGCTCACTTGAAATACCTTATTAGGTCCCATGCTTATATTTATATTACTTGGATTGATATTGCTTAATGGGTCGTTATTCTTTGCATTGCGGAAAAAGACGATTCTACTTTCCATTTCTTTTAAGGAATCATCAGGCATTACTTGAAATAATTGGTAAGGGGTTTTTAAATTGGTTTTGATCTTACTATTAGAGATCATTGATTTCTGATTTTCTTTTATGGTCTGACAGCCTGTTAGGCCGAGAGTTACAAAGAATGCAACCGATAATAATATTGTTCTTCTTTCCATAGCATTCTCTCCTTATTAAATAGAAATTACTAAATATACATTTTTTAATGAGAATAAATATCATTATTATATACATAAAATAGGATTATAAAATAATGCGAAATATTTTTAGAATAATCATTCTTATACATAAAATTTATTAACAATAAATTACATTAAATATTAATTTCTATTAGCAATAGATATATTCAAATATAAATAAATCATAAATAACTCATAAATAACTCATAAATAAACAGTTTCTATATAAATATATAATAGAGCTGCAATAAAGACAATATCTGTCATAGGATTAATTATTACATTTCTTTTCATTAGCAGTTAGCAGTTAGCAGTTAGCAGTTAGCAATATTAAAAAATAAAGATATCTTGGAAAGTTTTGAATACAAAAAAAAGCTACGATACACGTTGGTATCGTAGCTTTTAGATTAAACAAGTACTTTACTAGATTAAGATTTATCTATAATGGCTCTTAGCGCTCGCCTAAGCCCTCTGAGAACGTCTTGGTAATAGGTTTGGTCAGATAAGACAATACAGAGCGCTCTTGCGCTTTGATATCAACGGAAGCCGTCATACCTGGCTTAATCACAATCTCTTCACGGCGACCGGCAAACTCAGCACCTGTGATTTTTATCTGCACGCGATAATAAGGCTCTTCCCCTTTAGGCGTCTGCTCCATTAGAGTATCAGGGCTGATATAGATCACATTACCATTCATTGCACCAAAGATAGAATAATCATAAGCGTCCAGCTTGACACTAGCAGCCTGTTGCTCTTTAACATAAGCAATATCTGCCGGACTTACCTTTGCCTCAACGATAAGATCACTACTGGTTGGTAGTATCTCCATGATAATCTCACCGGGCTTCACAACACCACCAATAGTGGTAATAAGAATATTATTGACCTTACCATCTGTAGGAGCGAATAGGTTTTTCTCTTCTAGTACTTGTGAATGATCGCGCAACTGCTCAAGCTCAACATCCAGCTCTTCTTGCGACTTAGTCATCTCTGACTGCGCTTCCTCAAAGTACTTATTACGCTTGTTTGTAATCTGCGCCTGAATCTCAGCAACTTGCCGGCGCAACTTAATCACATCCGCTTGACTGACATCACCATAAGCTAACAACGGCTCATTCATACTCAGTTCTTGTTGTGCCAGTACCATCATTCTCTGTAATGAGTTAACATCTTGATCAATCGCTTGGCGACGACGATTATATAGCTGCGTTTGGTTTTCGATATATTCGCTATAATTTTTGATACCCTCTGGGAAAACCAGTGGTCGTTCAAATATTTCAGCTTCTAATCGTGCTATTTTCGCTTTTAATGCGGCTATTTTTGATCCTGAGTTGGCCACTGCTGCTTGTGCGCGCTCTTCTTCTAGTCTGACTAGCAGCTGACCTTTCTCAACTTCTTCGCCTTCTTTGACTAATATGTCAGTCAGCACGCCACCTTCAGCTGCTTGAATGTCTTGCGTACGAGCGCTAGCAATGACCGTAGCAGAAGCTCTGGTTACTTGATCGATTTGAGCAAAGTATGCCCAGACAATCAACACCAAAATTCCGAGTAAAGCGCCCCAAATAATAATGCGTGTGCGCCCAACTTTCGGATCATGAGTTTTATGCTGATAGTTATTCATGGTCGTTTCCTATATTGTCGCTGTTATCGCTATTGTCATTACTATTCGTTGACGTCTTTTTATTACTGATGACCGTCACTTTAGGGTTACTCACTTTAATGGAAGTTTTATTTGCTTTTTGTTGTGTATCGTTACCTTGTAATTTTTCTAACACTTGTGCTTTGGGGCCATCCATAACGATTTGTTGATTGTCCATAATAATAATGCGGTCAACCAACTGTAACAGAGGCATTTTATGAGTAGCGACAATCAAAGTTTGGCCTTCTCCGAACTCTTTTTTGAGGACATCAATACACTGCAACTCTTGGCGATTGTCCATCGATGCGGTTGGCTCATCCATGAGTAGTATAGAGGGCTTGGTTAATAGCAGACGAGTGAAGGCAACCAATTGCTTTTGCCCACCTGATAGTCCTTTACCACCTTCACTAATCGGCAAATCCAAACCGCTAGAGTGACTTGCCACAAGTTTTATCAAACCCGTCTTGATAAGAGCATCACGCATGACATCATCGCTAGGCGCAGGCAGTCCAATCAACAGGTTTTCGCGCAACGTGCCTTCAAATAGCCTGTGGTCTTGTTGTAGGTAGCCTAACTGCTCACTCATTGACTCACGACTAATCTGCTGGATATCCAGACCATCTAACAATATACGACCCTGCGTTGGCGCATATAACCCTGATAGCACTTTGAGCAGCGTTGATTTACCAGAACCAATTGGCCCAAGTACGGCAATTCGCTCGCCTGCTTTTACATTAAGCTTATTGATAGCCAGTGCTGGTTGGTCATTGTTTTGATAGTTGAACGTAACTTTTTCTAAATTAAAATTACCAGCAATTTGGCTAGGTGATAGTGGATGACTGACACCATGGTTGTCCTGCTGCAATGAAAACAGCTGCTCAATATTAAGCTTAGCTGCCTTAGCATGTGAGGCTTGCACTAACAATCCTGGAATGCTCATGACCGGTGCTAAAATACGCCCGCCCAAAATAGAACACGCTATCAAGCCACCCATCGTCATGTCACCAGACATCACTACAAATGAGCCAACAATGACGATGCCGACATAACTGGTCTGCTGAATCATCTGCGATAAATAACTGAGATTATCGTTAGCATGCTTCATATCTAGATCGTTTTTGGTCGTGATATTCATCACATCTAGCCAGCGCGACAGAAACTTCCAATTACCTGCGCCTGCCTTAATCGTCTCAACACCCTCTACCGTCTCAACCAAAATACCTGTCTTACGATAAGAGGCTGATGCACCAATCGATGCGATACTGTCGATTTTTTTGCGGGCACTCAAACCCAATATAATGGCTATTATTGCCGCTATAATAGGCACTAAAGCCACTAACGGATTACCAATTACGACGATCAAGGATACAAAGATAATGGACATTGGAATATCGACGAGACCAAATAAAGTACTGGCAGTATAAAACCCTCGGACTTGTTCGTAGCCACGAAGCTGCGCCGCCATCGATCCGACCGATCCTGGCATCTGATCAATACGCACATTTAATAAGCGCTGAAACACCTCACGTGACAAGTACTGATCAAGATTGACCACGACTTTGTCCATAATTTTTGAGCGTGCAAACTTCATAAACGTTTCGAATAAGATGACCAGTCCTACACCGCTTGCCAAGATAATCAGGGTGTACTCACTACGCGTCGGAATCACTCGGTCATAGACCTGCATGGAAAACAGCGACACAGCGAGCGCCAGCATGTTGATCAAAAATGAGGCGACCACTGCTTCGACGATGATACCGCGGTAGTTTTTGAGGTCTTTTTTGAGTAGCTGATCAAATGAAGATTGTTTGCGTTTGCTAGGCTCTTCCTCTAAACGAACCCGCAACGAATGCACAAAATCAGTCCCTGCATGTGCGGTGACATTATCAAACTGCTTAAAATCCCATTTTCCTTGCGGATTAAGCTGCTGAATGATGCCCCAACCTTGTGTAGGATGCAGAGCCAATAGCGGCAAAAATGCGGCGTCGGGTACGGGTAGAGACTCAGGTAATTGCTCAATACCTAACTGTCCTAATACTTGAATAATGTCTGAAAGCGTTGATATACTTGGCTGCTGATAGATCACACCCTGCAATCTGACATTATCGATAGGATAACCTTGCTCTGTTAGCAAGGTACGTAATGCGTCTGCCAATGATAATGCATGTGTATCTAGAGGATCATTGGGCGTTGTTATCGATAGTTGTGTTGTAGCATCTGCCATCAGCTCACTATCCGATGTTTTGTCATTAGAGGCTGGAACCGGTGTGCTCATGATAAATATATCCCATGGATTAAACTAATAATAAATAATGAAACAATACGTAAAAATAAATGCGTAAAAATGATTGTTTATGACTGCTTATGAATAAGTGGCTTGCCAGCCGTTTATGGAATATCTGTTAGCAGACCTGTATCACTAGCGCTACTACTAGGATAATCATAGGCATCATAAGAATCATTCATAGGATACGTCACCATGTCTTTATCTTTCCTAATGATAGGCTGTATGGCGGAGCTCTCTGTTCTCTGCGTTGTACTCTCCTGACTTTTTAGCCAATTTTTGACAGGATCTAGAGGTCTATATAGCGATTGCGACTCACGGCTTTTACCATACTGTTGCCAAGACATCAGACCAAAATCAACTTGTAGCTTATAGTAAGCGGCGATAATAGAGGTTTGAATCTCAACCAGCTGTGCTTGATATTGAGAATGCTCACGTACCGCGTTGAGGACTTCTAGCCAAGATTTTCGACCCGCAATGAACTGACGACGATAAGAACTGACAACAATCTGTGCGCCTGCAACGGCTGCAATCAACGAACGCTCTTGATCTTTTGCACTAGCGAATTGCTGATATTGTGTCTGTATGGTTTCGAGCACAAGTCGCCTTGACGCCTCTTTTGACTGCTCTAAGCTATTCACCCGAGAGGCTGAGGCTCTTGCTAGTGCTAAGCTGGAAAACCCTGCACCAGGATTGTAGCTAAGCCCCACTGAGAATTCACCTTCACTATTGTTGTTATCCTCGTGATAATAGTCATACGCATATTGCGCATATAAGGTCGGATAGCTAGAGGACTGCTGTGACTTGACACCTTGCTTGGCAGCCTCGACTTGATACTGTTCTTTGACGACGGTAGGATTATAAAAGCTGGCTTGATCGAAGGCCATTTTTTCAAAATCTTGCGAATAGCTCTTAGCACGGCCAACGAGCTCAGTTAAATTCTGTGCGGGCAGTTCGTTAGCTGATATTCTACGACCAGTAATTTGCTGTAATCTCGCGATGGCAATACGCTGCTGCTCAACCGTACCTTGATAGGAGTTCTGTTCCTGTAAAATACGGTTAGCCACCAAATCCATGTCGATACGGGCTGAAACACCTTGACTCACACGGCGTTTCATCATCTCCTCAAACTCTGCCAACAACTGCAGATTGTCATAATAGACCTGCTGTTGAGAGACAGCTGTCATATAGCTTTGCCATGCCTCAATCGTGGTTTTGGCGACTTCGTTTTGTTTTTCGTAGACCGTTTCTGTTGCCGCCTTGTCATCAAATATCGCTTGGTTAATATCAGCAGTCAGCTTACCGCCTGTCCATAATGACTGGCGTATTTGTAACTGCGATATCTGGCCATCATCGTTATCATAACCTGATGAAACGCTAGGCTCTGGCAACATATTGAGCTTCGCGGCGCGTATACTCTCTGTAGTTGCTTGTTGCTCTGCACGTGCTGAACCAACTAAAGGGTGGGTCTGGATGGCTTGGCTAATAAGCGTATTCATGTAACCATCAGATTCTGCGAATGCTGTACTCGATAGCGACATTAGCAACAGACTGAATGCCACGCCATAGTACCTACGTATTGCTACAACTACCATATGGGGCAGCCCTCTTTTCAATGGGTCATAATAATAAACTTTCATTTAGTTTGGCTCAGTCCTGCTTTAATAAAATAAAGAATTGCAATGCTTTACAAGCGGAAGTCTGTCATTATTTGCTAAGTATTATTGCTATCACTACGCTGTAGTTTATACCATGTCTATAGATAACTAAACCATCATATTTATTGAACACGTCTCTATAGTATCTATAATTTTAAAAAAATCTGACAATAATACTTTAGAAAAAATTAACTAATGTCCAATATTTAGTTTCAATGTGGGGATCAAAAACCATGACACAACGCTTGCCATCACCTACCCCGCCTACCAAACCAAAAGACAGATCAATGCTCGCCATTGTGCTAGCTGTGCTGCTACACATTTTGATAGCTATCATCATCTACTTCACTGTTTTTGATGACAACACCTCAAAATCGACTGACTCAACATCTGCACTTGAGTCTTCAGAGTCGCTATCTATCGTAGAAACAATCGAAAAACCACCCTTATCAGCATCTGATGAAACAGTAACAGCCGAAACTAAGGAAGAAGCAACGACACAATCTGAAGCAATATCGAAACAAGCATCATCTGACAATGCTAAAACGGCAGCCGTCACCAACAATAATGTCGCTACTAAAAACACGGCTGCTATAAAAAAACCATCATCGACTCAAAATAATACACCAAAAACTAATGACAACTTGAGAGCAGAACAAGCACTCTCTGATGAGAATCAAACTCGCCTAAAATCCACCATAGACAATCAAGACAGCACACCTGAATACACGCTCAAAAAAACCAAGGAATATGAATCGTTAGATACAGAGATCGATAAAGACAGCGAGCAACTGGCCAAACTGATTGACGAAGTCAAAAAACGCAATCAACAGCAGATCGAACAACAGCGAACAAATACGTTAGGCTCGCAGCCGATACCCAATTCTGTACCAAAGCCAGCGGCCGTAAACTCTGAGCAACGACCTCAGAGTAAAACGGATACTACCTCACCACCGTCCAATGGTGACTATCCTATTACGCCTATCAAACCGCTTACTAAGTAATAACAGATATAGCCTGTCCACAATAAAATCACTGCGGTGTTAAACTCGCCTCGCCAATCACACTAATATATCACTTGTAATCAGTTGCCTTATATCTAGTCCAGACTCCCTCTAACCAACGATATCAAACACGACATAATAAAAAAGCCATAATTAATTATGGCTTTTTTACATTTAGTTAACGAATAGATATTCAAACAAGTGCCTGTTAATCAGTGCAACTAGATTACCGTCGTAGTGATATCTGTATCAATATATAGTGCAACGCTTGAGTCCGTCGTACTTTGATACAGGTTATATCCAGCTTGATCTGACGTTTGCTGCTTCACAAACTCCGATGTTAATGATATTTGATCGTTATTATCACCACTGACGAATAGCTGATTATTGCTATCGGTCACGTTAATGACATCACTAGTGCTCAGATTGGTCAATGATTGCGCGCCATTGCCTGTTATATCGAGAACTTCAAAGTTATCAAGCACTGATGAGTCAAAGCTACCAAAATCTATACTAGTATCAGTAATCAAGAGTGTGTCACTGCCATCGCCACCATTGATGAGTAGGTCAGCAGCATCAAACACGATGGTGTCATTACCCGCACCGCCATCTATCGTATCAGCATCTGCACCGCCACTGATCGTATCATTCCCTTCACCACCATTAATAACATCATCACCTGCACCGCCATTAATAGTATCATTACCCGCGCTGCCGTCAATAGTATCCACACCAGCACCACCGCTGAGGATATCGTTACCTAGACCGCCACTGATGGTGTCATTGCCTTCACCACCATTAATCGTGTCGTTACCGGCGTTACCCGTCAAGGTATCATCTCCGGCATCGCCATTTAGAGTATCTTTACCGCTACCACCGATAAAGGTGTCATTGCCAGCACCACCAGAATATTTGAGCGCTGCCGTTTGATTGACTGAAATCAATACATCATCTTCGGTGGTGCCATTGAAGACTAACGTCGGTTTTACATCAATCTGGATCGTACCTGTTGCTGTAGTGAAAGTATCACCATTCGCAGTTTCGACTGTTTGCAAGGTGATATCCAAAGACCCAATATAAGAGGTCGCTGACCTCACACGTAAGCTATTGACGCTTGTATATGGAACGCCTGATATCACATAAAATCCTGGCTCTGTCCCACTAGGCGCCGTCCATGTTACATCAAGCGCAGTGCCATCGCTGGTCGTGAGTTCTAGTACATCACCATACAGGCTAGCACCAGAAACGATAATACTAACCGTTTCACTACCATCCACATCTACCATGTCGGCATTCAGGTTTAGTGTGGTCCATTGTCCTTGTGACCCCAGTAAAGTAGATGGATTAAATGTGATATCGTCAGCAACAGGCGTCACATCAAGATCTATAATCAGCGGATCACTGGCCATACCGCTATTATTAATTACTGCCATCTCAATACCAGTAACGACTCCACTGACATCGGCAGGAGGTGCAATAAAGATATTATCCGTCTCACCTGTGGCACCGCTATTAACATTTGCCAGTTTACTGGTGTCAATTGACCATGCATTGTTGCCATTGCCATCTGAGTCACCATTATTGCTGGCTAGCACCACGTCGCCGGATGTATTGGTGTAATACACCAAATAACCATTAGGCACTTCATCAATCGTAATCGCAGCAGCCGTATCATCTTCATCAACAGCATTTATTTTGTAATCTATCGCAATTTTGGTATCTTCATCACCAATAGCTATTGCATCTACACCATCATAAGTGATTGCCAAGTTGTCAGGCTGCGCCGCAACCGTAATGTCATAGCTGTGCTCATAGGTTAGTGTCCCGCTGTCATGGCCACTGATATTATTGACCTCTGTATGCGTTGTATAGACCTTGACAATAGCCGTGCCGTCTTCGTTGGCGGCAGGGGTATAGTTAACGGTGATGCTATCAGCAGGATTCACACCATCAATGGTGGCGTCTGTGTCTGCGACATCTACCACGTAATACGTACCAGCCGGAATACTACCTACCTCTCCATCTGCTAAAGTAACGGCAACTAATGCCGTGCCAGTACTGTCAGTCAATACACCAGTGGTGCTATTAACATTGGTTAGGCCAGTCTCATCGAGTTGCAAATAAAGCTTACCATCGACGAGAGAAACATAGTCACCATCGGCATCATTGGTCAAATTGATATTAATAGCGACAGAGGTGTCTTCATCTGTTGAAACCGTTGTCTTCTCGCCATCATTATTCATTGGATCTGTAACTGGTTTTATTTCGACACTGACATCGATATCATCACTGGTTTTCAACCCTTGATTGTTCAAGGCTGTAAACTCTACCCCAAAATTCAGGTTCTGATTAACATCAGAAGTATCATTGGTGCTGAAGTCTGCAGGTGGTGTCAACGTCACAGCAGCTAGCGCATCATTGGGTGTTAGACCATTAGCATTATCAACACTTATTAACCATTGACCGCCGATTTTTTGCACCGTGACAGCTGCGTTTGTACTGCTCAACAAGACACCATCGGGTAAATCAGTTAATGAGAAAGTGTAAGAGCTTACCGTGGTTTCTGTAGCCGCTTTAAGTGTCGCGTTTATCACATCAGACAATATAACAGTACCATCTTCTGTCTGAGACAGTGGCGGTACAGTCTCAAGCGTCGCAATCAAATTAGGATCGATAGGATTCTCACCTGTACCATCTCTATCTAAATTGAGCACAAAGGTATTAGATACACGTGCTTCACTACCGCTCAAGCCTACTCCGTTAATATCTTGAGTAATACCAGTGACCGTCACTGTGAAATCGCCCTCAGGAATATTGGCGGTATTTGGATCGCGGGTGAGTTGGAGCGTATAGCTTGGTGCAGTGGGACCAGTAATCGCTGGATCTGGAACATCCACATACCACGTACCACCAGATAAGATACCACCCTCTACAATCACACCCGCTGGCACACCTGTGATCTCCAAGCGCGTAAATGACTCTGAGCCATCTTGATCATCTGACGATAGCGACACAATAACCTCAGCATTATCATCATTAGCACTGCTAATAACGATAGTATTGTCAGTTACATCTAATTCAATACTAGGCGCATCCGTCACTGCTTGGAAAGTAACATCGATATTGGCACTGCCCGTTATCGATGTGCTACTAATCGTCGAGTTATCCGCTAATGACGCCGTATCGGTATACGTATAATCAAAAGGTATCGTGACATTGGCATCGCTATGACGCTTGTCATCATCGTACATGATTTCGATAGTTTGATCTGGGGTATAAGTATAGGTCTCACCTGCCACTAGTACTACTTCCGTACCATCCACGCGCAACGCGATGTCTGCATCTATTAAAACCTTAGCATCTAGTATGATGGTTTCTAGTGCTTCATAACCAATGGCACTATTGGCTGAGTCTGTGGTATCACTACTGGTGAAAGCAGCGAGGAAGTTGACAGTCGTCCAGGTATCTTCGGTTGCTAATACTTGAGGATCATTGACCACGCCATCGGTTGCATCAGGCATGACCACGATGGATATGCTTTGGGTATCATGCGTGGCACTATTACCAGATACAACTTCGGTCGTTGTACCAGTAATCGTAAAGTCAATCTCACCGGCAAAGTTATCCGGAGTGACCAGTTGAGCTGTATCATCCTGTAAAGCCTCTAAAGACACAGACCAGCTACGAGTCTCACCGCTACCACCTAAGAACACTGCGCCTGTTATATCAAACCCAACTGGCACGCCTGTCACTTTATAAGTGACTTGCTCTGCCGCTGGAATATCAACGTCATACGGCGTAATCGCAGCAGCATCAGAGAAAAACTCTGATAACGCTATCAGGTTATTGGTATCTAGTATGTCTTCTGCGATAGTATAGGTGTAAGCTTTACCATTGACATCAACGGTTGCCAGTTCATCATTTAAGATAAGATCCGCTTGACCGAAAACACGAATAGGCAAGTTCAGTACCGCACTAGACGCGCTGGTATTGCCATCACTTTCCACACTCACTGCAGATACTTTCAAGTTGACAGTACCACCAAAGTTTTCAGCTGAGACAAAGTATAAATTGTCTACTACATTGGTATAATCTGATATTGTCACTGAACCACTGCTAGTATCTAACAGCGTTACGGTGCCATTATCATCAACATACAGCTGCGCGCCTGCTGGAATATCATCGATAGTCACATTATAAACTTCTGATCCATCGTTATCACGCGAGCTTGGGCGAATATTTAGCTTAATGCCATCTTCAGGAGTGACAACAGCTGGCATAACTGTACCATCACGTTCATTCTTACCGACGATTGCTTGATCTTCAAAACCGGTTGCAGGATCAACGCCCAACGAGACAACATCTGCAACTCCTTTAACGGTAAAGGTCAGGTAGCTCTCACCACTGGTTGCTGTCACACTACTACCGGTATCTTCATCATAATCAGTAGTAACAGCTTCTACCTTAACCGCTGTAGTAGCAGAGGACGCAACATTGTATTCGCTATAATCATCAGGCGGTGTAACCGTTACGCTATTGAGGTAAGCCGCTGGAATATCCACACCACTACCGCTATCAGTCAGACTAACCGTAACACCTGCACTATCAATATAAGTAAACACAGCCCCTTCGATAGCAGTAAAGGTGCTGCCATCTTTGTTACCAAACGTTAGGTGAGCTTCTGTTTGCTCAGAATCATTAGCATCAGTGGTATGGCTTTCTGTTCCAAAATCGATTGAATCATCTTGATTAGACCAGCCATCTATTAGGTTAAACGCACCATCAGTACCCAAGTTAAAGGCCGCATCTTCTTGCGCCGCTGTTGTGTATACATGGTCCGGATTGATGGTTAGGTCAATTGTGCTATCACCATCCATATCGCTACCGACAACTTCAGCAACAGGTGTAATGGTGACCGTTTTGGTCAATGTTGTTGTGGCAATATCGACATTGAGATCGTTATCATCATCAAGATCCGTACTAACCAAATCAAAAGTGATGTCAGTATCGGTTGACGATTGAGCAGTTGGTGTGAGTAAAAATCCACTCAAATCAGGGGAGTTGGTCATATTAATGGTAATAATATTACCAGCCTCCACCGCTATACCATCAGTATCGGTATAGGTCCAACCTGCTGGTAATTCAAACTTGATTTCAGTAACAATTTCTGGCACTGCATTACCTGACTGGTCATCACCAACTCGGAAATTAAATTCGGCAAGCGAAAACGAAGTATCTTCAGTGGTGCTAACATTATTCGCTGCTACTACTCCAGCAACTGGCGTCACAGTCATATCAACCGTAACAGTACTGATTATCTCAACCGTTTTGTTTGCTGGGGTCGAATCAGCATCGTGGTCTTGGGTATATAGAGATACAGTAATACTATCCATATCTTGTGAGTTATAGTCAGCTGACTTAATACTAATCTTAGGTTCTGAGCTACCACTCACAGCCAACGTAGTAGAGGTAGGTGACGCAGAATCCACACCAAGTAATACCTGACCATTACTATCAACAGTATACTCAGTCGCCGTACTGCTACCAGCAGGTGTGAATGAGACAACAGCATCTGGCTGTAAGCCGCTAATAACGAATCCATAGGTTTCTGTACTACTATTACCTGCTGACACCAAATCGCCAAATGCAGTAGTGATTGGCAAGTTAATATACTCGCCTTCTTTAGCACTAACAGTATAAGTATTACCAGCCACAACTCCTGTATCACCTGCCACAGCGGCATAACCAAAGGTACTAGCATCATCACCAATGCTATTATTACCACTGCTATCCGTTACTGCTTGAACATTCACTTTAATGGTTGTGTTAGACGTTGCTCCTGATACTCCTGATATTCTAGTACCCGTACTATCGACCTCATACTCTGTCACAGACATACCAATAGATATATTGGTAGCACTGTCTGCAGTCGGGGTTAACGTCATTGCTTCAAATTCAGCCTTTGTCATTGTAATAGTCGATGCATTTGAGTTTGGCGGATTGTTAACAGTAGCAACATCGCTCAACAAGATCCTAATAGTTCCACCTGACGTGATTGTGTTACTGATACCATAATTTAATACTGCACCAGTAGGCACATTCGTGAGTGTAATCAATCCAATACGCTCAGAGCTGTCATCTGTATTACTAGTAAGATCAACGCTGTCTGAAATAATTGGTGCTTTTAACCCTAGTGCCACAGTTGTGTCTTCATTGGTCGTTATTGAAACACTAGACAGCATAGGCTTATCTGAAACTGGAGTAACGGTAATATCAAGAGTCTCAGAATCTGAAGATCGGCTAGCATCACCTACTGGTAAACCGTTAGATACGTTAGCGGTAATGGTTGGAACAGTACCACTATAATTTGCCGTTGGTACAAAGGTATAGCTACCATCACTGTTGACTGTGAGCTGACCTATTGTGTTTCCATCTATTGTAACGGCCGTTGCAGCATTAGTTCCTGCTGTGACTGAAACTGTTGTACCATTAACCTCATAACTCTCTACGGTCAGCGTTTCTCCGAGGTCAACATCGTCGATATCATTATCGAAAATATTACCAGTTAATGTGACATCTTCCTTAACCGTTTTAGTGTCGTTAACGAGTGCAATACCATCATTGGTACCAATAATGGTCACTTCAACGTAGCGAATTTCACTAGTGCTGATTTCGTTACCATCAGCAGCTGTAGTAACACCTTCATTATCGTTAACTTGTACAGCGTAACGAATAGTGATGGTTTCTCCTTCAGGAAGGAAGTCAAGAACCGTTGCAGCAGCATCAATACTCCAGTTACCCGCCTCAAAACTGCCTGCATCATTTTCTGCAGTAAATATGCTTGATAAGGCTGCTTTCTGAGCAGCTGACAATGGATTGATCTCTGTAAAGGTCGAATTATTTGGATCATACACGTAGATGTTTTCTGCAGCTAGTTCAGTAATCGTCGGCTCATCACTGTCATCAGCATCCGTAAAGCTGATGGTACCAGTTCGAGTAATAGCAATATCATCAGCCTGCTCGGTTATTGCGGCAGCTGTTTCAATAATATTATTACCATTAGCGGTGTTGGTGATGACAGGTCTGTCATTAGTACCGTTGATCGTAATGGTGAGCGTTGTCATACTACTATCGCCATCAGCATCTGTGATGGTGTAGTTGAACGTTTCGGTTAAGCTTTCATCTATAGCAAGATACTGTGCTGCATCGTTATCAAGATCATAACTGTAGCTGCCATCTGCATTAAGCGAAAGCACACCGTAATCGCCTTGTGTACTGCCGCCTACTGTACCCGCTACCGTGGTAGATGTTACCGATTCTACAGCGGTAACGAGTGTGGCGTCTGCCCCTAAACTGTCGGCAGCGTCTGTCGCAGCGGCACCAGTAGCCGTAAGCACGTTACCTGTTACTTTGTCTGTTTCTTCAGTAAGGCTATTGGTGTCTGGATTGGCGACAGGTGCTGTATCGATGATTTGAATATCTAACGTATCAGATGAGGTGCCACCTGCGCTGTTGGTGAGATTCACCGTAAACTGGTCTAATACATTGTCACCAGCGGTGTTATGCGTTTCAGCACTGCCATCTTCGGTATATTCATAAGTGAGCGCGCCTGTGGCCGAGTTGTAACCAGTAACAACCAGTTGTCCTTCGCTACCATTAACAATCACAGGGTTAGCAGCAGTCGCTGTGGTCACATCAACACTGTTGATAGTCAGCGCTGTGACACTTTGCGGATTAGTGATGCTGATAGCGCCAGTCACAGTGTCACCTGTTCCTTCGACCACGCTGTTATCTTGTGGTGTTGTGGCTGCGTCAGTATCTTCAATGGTGATGGTTGGTGCTATATCATTGTCAGTAATGGTGGTAGTAACACTGGCTTGCGTGTTATCAATACTGGCATTCAGTGACGCGTTGGATAAAGCGATTGTATAATTTTCAGAATTTTCAAACAGGGTGTCATCAGTAATAGCAACCGTTACCGTTTTGGTTACCTCACCTGGTACAAAGGTGAGGGTGCCTGAGTTTGCAACATAATCAGCCCCAGCCGTTGCCGTACCATTACTGGTCGCATAATCAACCGTCACAGCGGTTGATGACGGATTAGTTAAGCTAACGGTGTAAGTGACCGTACCGACATTTTCATTAACTACGACCGCACCATCAATCGAAATAATGGGTGCGTCATCGTTGTCAATAATGTTACCTATTGCTGTACTTGGAGTAACTTGTCCGCTTGCACTTGCTGTAAGCGTGATAGTCTCATTCGGTTCATCAATATTGTCATCAATCGTAGGGACACGCACGATAATACCATTTGTACTATTGGCTGGAACATCGACACTAAAAGTGCCATCTACAGCAACAGTAACCGTGCTGAAAGTGTTGCCACCATCTAAGCTTACTTCGACAGGCGTGCCAGTATCTGTACCCAGTACCGCTGTACCATTCGCTAACGTCAGCGCTACTGTGGTATCAGACTCAGATACATTGCTTAAATCAACCGTGAACTCAAGAGCGTTGCCCTCAGTCACACTGTCTCCAGTAACGATCGCCGTAGGTTTATCACCTTCTTGAGGTGTACCATCTGCCGCGTCTTCATCTAATATGCTGCCCGTGGCAACGGTACTATCAATCTCTGCATTGTCAGCACTCGTGATCACAAAGCTGAGCTGTTCACTGTTTTCATAAATATCATCGTTGTTGGTGGTAACCGTGATAATAGGTGCAGCTGTACTGCCTGTAGGTACTTTGACGTCAAGCACCGTGGTGCCATCAAGTACCGCTTGAATGGCAGTACTACCAGTGATGGTCACTACGTTACCAGAGGAATTGGTATAAGTAATCGAAGCAATGTCGGATGCTTCTATATCACTGCTAGAATCAACAGAAACTTGTACTGTGGTGTCAAAGTTACTTTCATTATCTTGCTCAACCGTGTAGCTCAAGACATTGTCCACTCCTTCAATCGCCTGTGAATCAGTGGCGGTAATGCTAACAGTCGGTTTGTCGCCCTCGTTTACGGTGCCGTCTGTCGCGTCTTCATCGAAGATGGTGGCGCTGTCTGTGGCGGTGCCAATGCTGGCATTGAGCGCATTACTGATGCTCATGCTCAGCGCTTCTGAGACCTCATAGATGGCATCGTCATTTGGGGTGATGGTAAAGGTTGGCAGGATGCTGCTACCCGCTGGG
>NZ_JADYWZ010000014.1:339-1016 GCF_015864605.1 Psychrobacter sp. SCQQ22 | reverse complement strand
TGGCTGATGGCAAAGACGATGCTGTCGCCTACACCTTCGGTGGCGCTGTCCGTCGTCGCTTCAATGCTCACCACAGGTATGGCATCACCCGCATCGTTAATCGTGCCGATGCCTATCACGCCGCCAATCTCAAGCGTGGTGGTTTCATTGTTCTCAAGAATGGCATCAGTAAGCGCAGGATAGCTGACGGTAAAGTCGGTGACCCCAGCAGGGACGGTGATGGTGCCCGCTACTGGATCATAGGTGACACCGTTGCTAAAGATGAGATCAGCAGGGTCGCTACTGTAATCACCAGCGGTTGCACTGCCATCCGTTAAATCAAAGTCATAGGTGACGTCGGCTTCGGTGACGCCATTGACGGTGACACTGTGCACGAGGGTATCGCCCTCGATGGCACTGGCGTCGCCAACTGTGACGGTCGGTTTGTCGCCCTCGTTTACGGTGCCGTCTGTCGCGTCTTCATCGAAGATGGTGGCGCTGTCGGTGGCGGTGCCAATGGCGGCATTGAGCGCATTGCTGATGCTCATGCTCAGCGCTTCTGAGACCTCATAGATGGCATCGTCATTTGGGGTGATGGTAAAGGTTGGCAGGATGCTGCTACCCGCTGGAATGCTCACACTAACCCCAGCAATGGCGTCAGCCACGCTGATGGTTTGCGTGCCATTGGCATCCGTAAA
>NZ_JADYWZ010000014.1:0-232 GCF_015864605.1 Psychrobacter sp. SCQQ22 | reverse complement strand
GGTGATGCTGTCGATGTCACTGGCATCAATGTCGCCAAGCGCTAGGCTTGCGGTAACGGTGCTGTCTTTGTCCGTCGCGCCCGTTTGGCTGATGGTGAAGACAAGGGTGTCCGTAGTGCCTTCAATCGCGCTGTCCATCGTCGCTTCAATGCTCACCACAGGTATGGCATCACCCGCATCATTAATGGTGCCAGTCCCTATCACGCCGCCAATCTCAAGCGTGGTGGTTTCA
>NZ_JADYWZ010000013.1:0-27834 GCF_015864605.1 Psychrobacter sp. SCQQ22 | reverse complement strand
GGTTTTAATTAAGTAATTATCTCCTAATTACTGCCAGTTCTCCCTGTTGAGGGGCGTATTATAGACGCTTTAAATCTTGAGTCAAGAGGTAATTTTCATTTAGTTTAAAACTAATTAATTCGAAATATTCATTAAGTGATTTCTCACTTTCTAAATATCCTTCCTTTCCGACTGGGTGGCGGTATACTCGGTTTAAAGTGAAGGTCAAGGACTCTTGAAAACTATTCTATAGTTTGTTTAACTGCCTTAGAAATACTGGCTACTTATCAAGGGGCCAGTGATTTGGTGCGCTAGTTAGTTTTTGAATTTTCATTTTGTAATCGAACTTCGACCGTTTTGGACTTCATGATATGCCTCTATATATCCTTTGCACATCCAAAGTACATTAGTACAGATGAGTGTGTAAACATCGCAATATGGATAACTTATATAAATAGCTGACCTAAAGCAGTTGCTCAGCTATACATCTATATCCAAAAACTGAATGCCCTTAATTAGATTTCAGTCATTTGCATACTTCCACTACTGTCTACTAATTAACTTATATAGATGAGTGCAGTTATCTTAGTATATTTTGGCAGCTATCAAGCAAGCGTATATTATCGGTCACCTTAGCTTTACCCGTCCTTAGAATCATTGGTCTTTGAAGTTGCTAATCGTAACCTATTCATAGCAAAACGAAAAAGGCAACCTAATGGCTGCCTTTTCGATTCTGCATATTGTTTTAAGTTTCATCACTGCTAATAAGATAACACGATCGGTTTTATTACACTTAAAGGCAATCATTTGCATGGTGAGCAACTACTCACCACAGAAACTAACTTTCTAATTATAAATATGGTTGTGCAGTTTCTTCTTCAACTTCAACAGTACCATCACTTTCGGCATCAGCTTGACCCATATCATCCATACTTCCATCATCAGCCTGAGCCATATCATTCATGCTCTCGGCATCAGACATATTGTTAAACTCTTCAGTTTCAGTTTGAAGTCCGTTATCCATACTTCCAGCTTCGGTTTGCATGGTAGTATCTGCAGTCGCAGTTTGTACGACTGGTTGTTCAGCAGCCATGGCTAGACTTGGGATAGTAAGTGCGGCGCCAACAATTAATGATAAAGACAAAGTAAGGTTTTTCATTGATTAATTCCTTGATTCACAGATTTTATGCATCAGTTAAAAATAAGCCTAAACGGTATTTCGTACAGCTCGAATCTATTTAACAAACAGCACTGTCATAAATAAAGTTATGATAATCATTTGAGCTATTATCATGTTCGATTTGAGATCAGAACATTATGATCTAATCTTTATTAGCCATAATCTCCGAACACAAGACTACCAATTAATAACTTTGGCATTCAGTAGTACAAAAATTACCAGTCTAACGTGCTTATTTTTTTCTTGTGACATTGTGCAATTGCTATAGCATCTTTGTTATATCAAAATGTTGAGAACTATTATTGATAACTCTTAATCTCAAACCCTTATAACTAAACAACATGTGCTCTATTAGTTATTAACCTCTACTTAATAATACATACTTATTATTTTTTAACTCTCTTATCGTTTCTTGAGTAAATTACTCTAAACTCCTTATATTTTCTGGATTTTTGAATATTTATTATGTTATGGCATTAATTTTCTATATCGCAAGAGTGAAAGTATGTTGGCAACAGTCTGATAACAAAATTTAGTCATTATATTTTTGAAGTATTGCGAGATTTTTTGAGGTCATCACACTTATTAAGGAAAAATATATAGATATGAGCATCACAAATTCCAAAAATATGCCATAACTCATCGTATTCTTAAGATCAATATGATTGATTTACAGCTTCCACTTGAATATCTAACTTCACTTTTTTTGCCATGCCTAACACTGTATATTTACTAATACCCCACTTCGTTCTGTCGATAGTTGTCGTAAAACTTCCACCACACACCGATTTTTTTAATATCGGATTTAAATAGCAGTTGAATTTGATAGCAGTGAGCGTAACGGGGTTGGTCTGCCCATGTAGCGTCAATAGGCCATCAACTTTGATGGTATCTTTATTAGATAAAAAATGCCATTTGGTAGACTTAAAACGAGCCACTGGAAATTTTTCGATATCAAAGAAATCTGCGCTTTTAAGCGTGGTATCGAAAATTTTGTTACCTGTGTTTAAGGTATGCAAAGGAATTATGAGAGCGATATTGCCTGTCTTAGCCGTTGGATCATAATCAAGCTGACCGCTCAAATTATAGAAGCCACCAGTGTGCGTTGACGTGTTGAGAGGCTCAATGGTGAAACGTACATTGGTACGGGTAGCATCGATGTAGTAGGGAGTCGCATAACTACTGACGATGCCTACTGTACTTAGAAATAAACCCAATAGAAATTTGCGATAGGATAATAGTGCCTTTGAGAGAAAAGCATGACTCATAATGACATTCCTTTGTGCAGTAAATGACAAGCCAATCACATCCTTTGTGATCGTCATACGACTCATATAGCGATAAAAAGACAATATCTAATCGATAGATATTGTCTTTTTCATTTTAGTAATCTGACTTATACAAATTAAAGCACTAAATTAAACTTTGCTATCTATAGTTGATTTATCTTTGCCACTTGGTATCAGCCATTTAGCGAACCAACCTGATACGTCATCCATTAAGGTATAAACCACTGGAATGACCACGAGACTGAGTAGCGTCGAGGTCACCAGACCACCCAATACTGCTGCCGCCATCGGGCGACGGAAAGTAGGATCTGCATCACCCCAACCAAAGACTAATGGCAACATGCCAGCGCCCATCGCAATCGTCGTCATAATAATCGGTCGAGCACGCTTATGACAGGCATCGACCATCGCATCAAACCGTGCTAGTCCACGGTTTTGGGCGATGATAGCGTAATCCACTAACAAGATAGAGTTCTTGGTTGCTATACCCATCAACATAATAAAACCAATCATCGAAGGCATCGACAAGCTGCTATTAGTAATCACCAAACCGATAAAAGCACCACCGATTGATAAAGGTAATGCCACTAAAATCGTAAAAGGCTGTAGCACTTTGCCAAACAGAAGAATCAACACGCCTAAAATACAGATGATACCGACTGACATGGCGATGATAAAACCACTGAAAAGCTCAGCCATATTTTCGGCTTGCCCTTGATCAATGATGGTAATTGACGCAGGCAAATTTTGCATTGTCGGGGTCTTTTTGACTGCTTGTACCAACTCGCCAAGCTCACTGTCTGCAGGCTGTACCGTAATACTGATCGCACGCTCACGATCGAGACGTTTTATCTGAGCAGGCCCTGTACCAAAATCCAAACTGGCCACTTCACTGATACGCACGCCTTGCCCTGCGACACTATTACTAGATACGTATAGCCCCTCTAACTGGTTGACGTTTTGTTTTGCGATATCAGGCAAACGCACAACAATAGGAACTTGCCGTGTATCTAAATTGAGCTTAGACAGACTTTGCTCATAGTCGCCGACGGTCGCAATACGTAAGGTAGTCGCGATATCTTGTGTGGTCACACCTTTGTCTGCCATCGCTAGTCTGTCAGGCGTCACGGTTAGCTCTTGACGCGGTAGACTGCGGTCGCTAGTGACCGATCCCGCACCTGGTAATGCACGAATATCGGACATAATCTGCTGCGCGGTCTCTTCAAGTACTTGAGGGTTGCTACTGGTCAGCGAAAAGTTATATCCCGTCTCACCACCACTCGATAGCCCAACCGTAAAACGAGCACTTGGCACTTCTGACAGTATCGCGCTAATCTTGCGCTCAACCTGTTGTTTCGAATCTCGCTCAGCACGCGGAGCCAATACGATATCCAGACTGCCGATATTTTCTGCTTTACCACTACCGGAATCAGAGTCCATCGACTCTTGTGCCTCACCGACAGACGTAAATATATTAGTAACTTCTGGCAGTGCTAAGATGCGAGCGCTCGCTAATGCTGCAACCCGCTCTGTATCTGCTAGTGCCACATCAGGCGTTAGCTCAATCGCTACTCGTGTCTGGTCAATATCATTATCAGGGATAAAAGCGGTCGGTAATAATTTGACCAATCCCAACGAAGCCACAAATAGTATCAGCGTCACACCCATCGTTATCCAGCGATGATGCAATGTCCACGTGACGGCTTTTAGATACCACGTCATCAGTTTGCTTTGCTTTTCGACATGGTGCTTTTCTGGCCTGAGTATGTACGCTGCCATCATAGGCGTAATCAAACGCGCGACCAGTAGAGAGGCAAAGATAGCCAAAGCAGCCGTCCAGCCAAACTGCCGGAAAAACTGACCCACAACACCGCCCATAAAGGCCGTCGGCAAAAATACAGCGATTAAGGTAAAGGTCGTCGCCACTACTGCAAGCCCAATCTCATCAGCGGCTTCCATTGCTGCTTCATAAGGTGTCTTGCCCATTCTGAGATGGCGAATAATATTCTCAACTTCAACGATAGCATCATCGACCAAGACACCGATAACTAGGGACAAGGCCAATAACGAGATTATATTTAAGCTAAAATCAAACAGATACATCGCTAAGAAAGTAGGAATGACTGATAGTGGTAGCGCAACCGCAGCCACAATGGTCGCGCGGACGTTGCGTAAGAATAGAAACACCACGATTACGGCTAATATGCCGCCTTCGATTAGCATCTTTATGGAGGCACTATAATCTTCTGCTACTGGCGTTGCGGTGTCATAAACCTTATCAATCTTAATTTGACTCATCTCTGCGGTCAGCTTTGCAAGCTCTGCATCGACCAAATCCATGACCTCAACCTCACTAGCACCGCGCGAACGAGTAATGTTAAATGCCACAACGGTCTGCTCATTAAGCTTGGCAAGAGAGCTTGGGTCGGCAGCACCATCAGTCACTTGTGCCATCCGCCCAAGCGCCTGCGTGCCACCAGTCGGCACTGCTATTTGCAAGTCATTAAGCTCACGTGCCCGCTCAACTGCACCCAATACACGAATCGTTTGGGTCGCATTACCTACCTCAGCTTCACCGCCTGCGCTGTCTTGCTGAATACTGCTCAACTGCTGCGACAACTGTGCAATCGAGAACTGCAAACCACTCAGAGCGATAGGATCGGCAGCGACTGTGATTTCACGTTCAAGGCCACCGATACGACCGACCGTGCTGACCCCAGGAATATCTGACAAGCGCTTGGTAATTGTGTCATCAATGAACCAAGACAGATCTTCAACACTCATATTATCGGCAGCGACTGAATAAGTCACAATCGGAAAGCCTGCTGTCGATACTTTAGTAATGATAGGATCGTTGGCGGCCGCAGGGAGATCCCCACTTACTTCTCCGACGGCTGAACGCACATCGTCGACGGCTTCTTGGATGTCTTTTTCTAATACAAACTCTGTTGCCACCGTAGCAACACCTGTCTGTAACGTCGTGCGAATACGCTTAACACCTTCTATACTGGTGATTCTGTTTTCAATCTTTTTTGCAATATCGTTTTCGATCTGAGAAGGGGCTGCACCAGGGAGGGTGACGGTCACAACAACTGCGGGTAAATCAATATCTGGAAACTGTTGCACCTTCATTTGCATAAAGCCGTAAATGCCGCCTAACGTCAGGAGCACAAACAGCAAAATAGCAACCAGCGGATTTTTAATCGAATAAGCTGAGACATTTAAACTCATGAGCGTGCCTGCTTATCTGTGCCAGTCGTGGTTTTATCGGCAGCCGCGTCAGCTTGGTTACCTGTTTGAATTGCACCATTCACGACAAGCACTAAATCACCATCATTTAAAAAACTTCCACCTTGCTTCACAATCTGACTATTAGCAGGCAATGGCTCTGTAATCGCTACACTATCGCCAAGTCGCTTGCCCAATGTCACTCGCTGTTGCTTGATACGACCTGTATTTTTGCCACCTTGAATCTTCATGTTAGTAACTAGCATGACATAGTCATAACCATCGTTGCTCACGATAGCGCTATTTGGCACCGTCTGCGTACTGGCACTGCCTAGTAGGAACTCACCCGTCTGATACATGCCTGACCGTACTTGTGCATTGGCAGCCAAACTGGCATAAATAGTAATCTGCCGGTTATTATCTGCCGTTGGCGCAATACGGCTTACCTGACCCATTACAGAGTCGCCACCCGGTAAGCTCACTCGTACTGGCGTACCAACACCGACTTCACCGATAAGTTTGGGATCAATATCCGCGCGCCACTCTAAAATACCGCCTTTAATAATAGTAAATAATGGCTCACCACCAGCGACCATACCCACTTCAACCATTTTTTCGCTGATGATACCGCTCACTGGCGCGACCACTCGAGCATTATCAACACTCAAACGCTGAGTGCTTAGTCGAGCTTTTGATGCTTGCAAAGACGCTCTGGCTCGAAGCTCGGAGGTACGATAGCGATCGGCTTCTTGTTTGCTGATGGCATCAATATCGAGTAGTGGCAATACGCGCGCTGCGTCAGCACTAGCGTTAGCCAGCGTCGCTTCTGCCTCTGCGACATCAGCTTCTGCTTGTAGCACTTGCTGTTCCATCGCATCGGTATCGAACATAGCCAATACCTGACCTGCTTTGACGCGATCTCCTTCTTCGACCAAGATACGCTCGATAGCCACACCGTTCACTTTTGCACTGACATTCGCCGTATCTTTAGCATTAATAGTTCCATCAGCACTTAACGTGTTGCCAATATCCTCTTGGCTTGGCGCGATTGTTTCTACTGACAGTACCGCCTGCTCTGTACTGCCGTCGCTAGTACCATCACTGGGCGCACTGCTAGCATCTGGAGACTCAACCGTTTCTGCTTCACCATTACCCCAATATTTTCCAAGAAGGACACCAATAATCAGTACCGCCACTAAAGCAGGTAACAACCATAATGGTAACTTTGAGGAGGGTTTATTCACCAATGACTCAGACTGACGATACGGTGGTAGCTCAGCTTGTTGAGAGGTCTCAATATCAAGAGTTTGCTCGCTAGTCGGCGCTTGCTTATTATCAAGGTGTTTAAAATCGCTCATAGTTGGTCTCTATAAATAAGCACGGTACTAACGCCGTAAAAAGCATAAGGGAAACAAGATGATGCAGTCCCATCTTATTAATAAGGGTTTTTAACATTGTAGACTAACTCGTCGGCGGGTCAATTATGTTAGATACCTGAGGGGTCAGTTTTTGGTCGTTATTAGGATATAGTAAGACATTGAACTTAATAAAGATATTGCCACTCAAGATTATAGTATAGATAATAAATTCAGAATAAACACGCCAGCATAGCCCAACATTCTTACTTGAATTTTATCCGCGTGCACCTCTCCTCTCAAAGTCTAATGACCAAATCGAATACATGATTGGAGATTATTACACCGTATTTAATAAAGACACTTTTATGACTTAGTGTGACATCACATTGAACTGATTGAGATACGATAAGTGTTATTTGAATAATAAACTGTGAAAACCAATGATACATACTACATACAGTTCAGACTTGAATTTACGAGGTAATTTGTCATTATTAAGAGGACCTCATCAACAAAGGAGCCAATCATGGCTAATAAGTCAGAAGTGAAAAAACTTAAGAAAGAGATCAAAGAGACCAAAGCAAAAGTTAAACAGCAAAAGAAAAACCTCAAAGATCTCAAAAAATCACTGAAGAAAGTAAAAAAATCTAAATAGCTTTATTTTGGCAAATAAAAAAGAGGACAGCATTAGCTATCCTCTTTTTTATTGAGCATCAATTTACTGATGCAAACTACATAGCTATTCAACCTTGGTTCAATGGTTAAGCATTAGTATAACGACTGGCCTCTGGCATCCAACGATGTATCAACTGGCTGACATCGGCTTTACGTGTAGGGTCTGCAATTAAATGCTTGGCTAAACGCTGCGCAATCGCAAACAGCTGCTCATCACGGATGAGATCAGCTAAATAATAACCGACATTGCCAGTCTGGCGCTTACCGAGTAGCTCACCCGGCCCACGTAACTCTAAATCTTTTTGGGCAATGACAAAGCCGTCGGTACTATCACGTAATACATTCAAGCGTTCAGTACCAGTCTCTGATAGCGGCTTTTGGTAAAGCAGCACACAGTAACTTTTAGTAGAACCACGCCCGACTCGCCCGCGTAATTGATGCAATTGTGACAGTCCCAAGCGTTCCGCATTTTCGATAACCATTAGCGAGGCATTGGGCACATCAACACCGACTTCGATAACCGTTGTGGCAATGAGCAAGTCTAATTCTCCCGCTTTGAATTGCTGCATGATGGCTTGTTTATCAGCAGACTTCATTTTGCCGTGTACCAAGCCAATACGAATATCTAAACGCTCATTTAAGTCTTCATAAGTCGCTTCGGCTGCTTGTGCATCCAATACGCTAGACTCTTCTACCAATGAGCAGACCCAATATGCCTGCCTGCCTGCCTCACAATTGATAGCAATACGCTCAATCACCTCATCACGGCGGTTCCGATCAATGGTCACTGTGGTAATCGGCGTACGTCCCGGTGGTAACTCATCAATGATAGAGGTATCCATATCGCCATAGACACTCATGGCTAGCGTACGTGGAATCGGTGTGGCGGTCATAATCAGCTGATGCGGTGTACTGTTGGCCACGCCTTTATTGGTCAATGCCATACGCTGTTCAACGCCAAATCGATGCTGCTCATCAATGATCACCAAACCTAGTTTGGCAAACTGTACTTGCTCTTGAAACAACGCATGAGTACCGACCACAATCTGCACGGTGTTTTCAGCGATTGCCTCCAATGATTCACGGCGCTGCTTGACAGTTTGCTTGCCAGCGAGCCAGCCAACACCGATACCCAATGGCTCAAACCACTGTTTAAAATTAACTAAATGCTGTTCAGCTAAAATTTCAGTCGGTGCCATCACAGCCACTTGCCAGCCACTATCAAGCGCATAGCCCGCTGCGCCCGCCGCCACCAACGTTTTACCAGCACCTACATCGCCTTGTACCAGCCGCAACATAGGAATAGATGTCGCCATATCAGCGGTAATGTCTCGCATTACTCTTTTTTGTGCGCCCGTTAAGTCAAAAGGCAATGCGCCAAACAAGGCATCAGCCAATGGACTTTGAGTGGCGCATTTGGGCGCTTTGTGTTGATGCAATTGTTGGCGTCGATACAATAAACTAAGCTGATGCGCAGTCAATTCCTCAATAATCAAACGCTGGCAGGCGGCATGCGTACGGGCACTCAGCTGGGTTAATAGTTTATATTGCTGTCCAGCATCGGTATAAGTGGGCGGCGTGTGTAGTAATACTAAGGCTTCAAATATCGTCAAACTATAGACATTGTTGTGCGCCGATCGAGTTGCTGCCGTATGGATATCGCTATTAACACCGTTGTTAGTACTACGATTGCTATCATAGGCTGTTGCGCCGCCTCTATTAACACTATTACCAATCATATTGTCTGGTACGCTACGCGCCAAAGTCGAGAAAATATCTTCTGAGTAATCATGTTCTGCTATTGATGATTTCATCGGCTCAAAAGGCGCTAACGGCAGATCAGCCACCACAGAAAAATCTGTGGGAGTAAACAGGGTCATCGGCAGACCTTGGCTGCGGACCGTTTGTAGTGCCAATTTGATTAAGGTGCGCAGCTTATTTTGATGCAGTCCTTTAACGCTGGGATAAATCGGCTGCAATCCCGTATTGGTCATGGCAATATTATCAGTAATAATCTGATATTCAGGATGACTCATCTGCTTGCCATATCGACTGACTTTGACTTCGCCGAACAGCTGCAACTGTGTACCCAAACTCATCGTTTGCGCAAGACCGCGATAAACTTTAAAGAATCGCAAGGATATCGTCCCTGTATCATCATCTACCACTACCGTCATACCACTGCGCTTAGTATCAACATGCACCACACGCCCAGTGATTAATCCTGATTGCCCATGCTCTACGTCTGCTATGGATAGCAGTCGGCTACGATCCTCGTAATCACGTGGCAGATGTAGTAGCAAATCAAATATTCGCTTTATATTTAACTGTGCTAACTGCTCTGCGACTTTTAGGCCAACGCCTGCCAGCGCTGTCACAGGCATATCTAGCGCTGAAACTGGCAGATCAGGTCTAAAGTGGTCTGCTGATGAGTGAGCTAAAGAAGGGCTTGTCGATGTTGGCATCAAAGATCCTAGCGAGATTGTTTTATAAGTATTAATGTTTTTAAGTATTATAGATTCAATTTTCTTAGTCTACATTTGCTGCATCTTATAAAAACTATATTTATCAATTTGATATAAAATACTAAGTCATTATGACTGTCATTGATAGCCTAATCCCACTTCCAAAGCCCAGAATAACAAAGCAAACGTATGCAAATATATATCGTGTAGACCAAACTAATCTAACACCGTCAGCCATATTTTTGGGATTAAGAGTTTATTCATAATTCATGGCCTATACTCAGCGAATTCGTAGTATGGCTGTGCGAAGTCTTTAACATAAATGAATCATCTATATCATAGCAATAACTGATGCCTTGTTTTCTAACTTATACAACTCTCTAAGGTCTTTTTATGCCTACTCCCACTTTCAGCCATCCCCTCAATCATCATTTATCATTACTACGTGTGGCCATACTTACTACACTAGGACTAGTCATCAGTGCTTGTAGCACACTGACTCCAGCGAGTGTCACACCTATAGTTCCTGAAATAGAATCACCTAGCGTAGCCTTAGTATTGGGCGGTGGTGGCGCTAAAGGTTTTGCTCATGTGGGAGTAATCAAAGCCTTGGAAGAGAACGGCATTACACCGACACTCATCGTTGGCACGAGTATCGGTAGTTTGGTTGGTAGCTTATATGCAAGTGGATACACGCCTGCACAGCTTGAGCGACTTGCACTAACGACTACGGATAGCGAGTTGACTGATTTCACTTTATCCAATCAAGGGTTTATCGAAGGCATCAAACTAAAAGACTTTATCAATGCAAAAGTAGGCGAACGCACAATAGAAGATTTTCCAATTCGCTTTGCTGCAATTGCTACCGAAAAAAACACGCTAAAAAAAGCAGTCTTTACCACTGGTAATGCAGGACTTGCTGTACAAGCGTCCTGTAGCGTTCCTAATATCTTTATCGCCCCGCGTATCCCTGAAAAAGTCGGCAAAAAATATATCGATGGCGGTGTGGTTAGCCTAGTCCCTGTTGATAGCGCTCGTGATTTGGGCGCTGATATTATCATCGCAGTAGATGTGACAGATGCGAGTGACAGTAATGCCACTGAGCTTAAAGGCATACCGAACCTTAACTCACTCAGCAGCTTTTGGGGATTGCTAGAGAATACTATCGCGGCTCAGCCAAATACCAATCATAGCGCAACAATGCGTCGTGAACGGGATGGTGCAAACATTGTCATTACTCCTGCTGTTAGTCACATCAGCTCAATAGATACTAGCCAGCGCCGTGCCCTTATTGCGGCTGGATCACAAGCCACCAATTCACAAATCAATGCAATCAAGCACTTAATAAAGCAGAAGTCTCAAAGTAAGTATGCGACCCTCTGAACGATAAATAAGTAGCCTATCTAAAAATCTAAACTCGAATAAAAAAGCACCATAGTAATGAGCTATGGTGCTTTTTATAACGGCGCAAATCATGAAAAATGCATGATTACATGAAATCTAATATTCAAACATCGACAATATTCAAGCATCAACGTCGTTTTATACAGGCACGATAGTTATTTTACACGTGCACGATATTTGACTGCGACTGTGTCGTTAAGACCAACGCCTTCCATATCCCAACGTACCGCTTTATAGTATTTCATATCAACATCTTGCAGCTGATTGTCTACTCTCGTACGCAATGGCATACGCGCAAAATTATTACCATCGACACTACCATACGGGAACTCCGGTGCTACCGTACGCATTAACTCTACTTCATCAGGAATACTCATGGTGACCGTCATTTTACGCACACGATCAGCGTTGGTATTAGTGAAATATCCTTGATATTCTAGGACATTGCCTGACTGTAGGCGCGTATTTGCATTGACAGGAACCAAAATCTCTTCACCATTTGCATCAACACTAATCAATGATGCTGTAATTTTGCTATTCACGGCTTGTGCACTTGAACCTTGATTGGCATTGGCTTGCACAGCAACTGAACTATCCACAGCTTGCTCTGGTGTAGGCAGCATCGCCGAGGCTTGTGTTGTGACGACCATCGCACCGATAAGTGTACCGGCGACAACGTGAAACAAGCGATGACCGCTCCAAGCGCTAAACGGACTAGCAAATTGATTATTTTTTTTCATGGTTTTCATTATCCCTGGTTGATATATCGGTAGAACGCAATTGGTAAAACTTGAAAAGAGTTTAATATATTTTCAATCACTCATCGCCGTATTCTTTATATGAAGCTATATATGATTTCGAGTACTGCTACTTAGTGCTAGCTGACTTTATATTATTGGGTGTATCTATCACGACTCACCTGATAACTATTGATAGCTGGTTATTCATAGTAAATGAAGAAAAATCTATCATCCTATAAAGTCGCATCCAATCAAGTGATCGTGTCAGGCTCATTGTTTTTATTGATTATCTGCGTTCGCTATCTGTAAAGCAATAGCGTTTAGCATAACAAAAAGCATTTGTACGTACACTAACCCCGTGTTGAGGTTGTGTATATAGTCAATCAGCTATAAGGATTCATTAACACAACTGAAATAAAAGATAGCTCATAACGGCATTTTTTGCTATGGTAAATCTTTAGCGGCCAGCATCTTTTTGCTACGCACCTTTTCTTATTCTAACGACTGCTGCTCCCATTATGACTACTAGCGCCATGCCCCAGATTAACCCTGAATACGTTCATTGGTTTCGCAACTCTGCTCCCTACATAAATACACATCGTGGTAAAACTTTTGTGATTATGTTTGGCGGTGAAGCGGTCAATCACGCCAACTTTAGCACGCTTATCCATGACTTTGCTCTATTGCATAGCCTAGGGATCAAGTTGGTTCTGGTTCATGGAGCACGACCGCAAATCGAAAAAAATCTGAAAGAAGCAAATATCGCCTCTCCATTACATCAAGACATTCGAATTACGCCAAGAGCGGCAATGCCTTCTATTTTACAAGCAGTAGGCGCTATTCGCCTGCAACTTGAAGCGCAACTATCGATGGGACTGGCAAACTCACCAATGTATGGCTCACGCATTGATGCTATCTCAGGTAATTTTGTTACGGCGCGTCCTTACGGTATCCGTGATGGTATCGATTACCAAATGACTGGCGAAGTCCGTTCTATCGACGTTGAAGCCATCAAAAACAACCTACTACATGACCATATCGTCATTTTGGGTTCAATGGGTTATTCAGCGACTGGCGAAGTTTTCAACTTACTTGCTGAAGACGTTGCACTCAATGCCGCCGTCGCACTTGGTGCAGACAAACTAATATTCTTGGGTGAAGAAGCTGGCATTAATGATGGTGATCGACTATTACGCGAGATGATTCCAAACGAAGTCGATCGCTTCTTGCGCGATCGTGACTTGAATTGCGAAATTAATTATTTTTTAAATTGTGCAAGTTTGGCGTGTCGCAAAGGCGTTCATCGCACACATATCATCTCATATGCCAAAAATGGCGCATTGCTAGAAGAGCTTTTCACTCGTGACGGCTCTGGCACACTGATTAGCCATGACCCTTATGAAGAAATTCGCCGTGCCAATATTGATGACGTAGTAGGATTGATCGAGCTACTATCGCCGCTAGAAGAACAAGGCATTTTGGTCAGCCGCTCACGTGAGTGTTTAGAACAAGAGATTGACCATTATAGTGTCATTAAGCGTGATGGTATGATTTTGGGCTGTGCAGCCTTTTATCCATTGGACAAGGATTCTGCAGAAATTGCATGCGTTGCGGTACATCCTGAATATCGTAACGGTAGCCGAGGTGCTGATTTGCTAGCATTTTTGGAACAACAAGCACGTAGCCATGGTCTACATAAACTGTTTGTGTTGACGACTCGCACAGCACATTGGTTTGTCGAACAAGGCTTTGCAGAAGTTGAAGCAAGTGCACTGCCTGAAGCACGCCAAGAGCAATATCATAACGGTCGCAACTCTAAAGTATTCCAAAAGAACCTTTAGTACGTTTAGTGCATTAGCAAAAATGCTGATGTAGAGCACCTTGACTAAATGAACACGCTTAAAAGTCAGAAACTTGGTTGAAAACTATGATCAGTTAAGAGCTATAAAATCTAGTCATAAAAAAGCCCTCTAATTTAAGAGGGCTTTTTTATTATTCAGTATTATGCTTATTAAGTACTAACACTAAATAATTACTAGGGCATGTCCTCATTTTAAAAATGGTGATAAAAATGAGATAAATTGCAGTCAAACAAGGAAAATAGCGCAGATAATATCGAGATATTAGTTAGCTATTTGACGCCGTTTGGCAAGATTTAGCCATTTTTAACCCATTTAGATAACTGTCGATTGAATTGAGGACACGCCCTAATACTCATTATTTCACTGATAACAATTCAACAGTAAATACTAGTGTGCTGTTAGGCTCGATACCTGCATTACCAGCTTCGCCATAAGCGATATCTGACGGGATATAGAACTCATATTTTCCGCCTTCTTTCATCAACTGTAGACCTTCTGTCCAGCCAGCGATAACTTGATTTAGTGGGAACTCAATTGGCTCACCACGCTCATAAGAGCTATCGAATACAGTGCCATCAATCAATTTACCTTCGTAGTTCACTTCAACCACGTCAGTTGCTTTTGGTGATTTACCAGTACCTGCGGTTACTACTTTATACTGTAGGCCAGACGCAGTTTGTTTTACGCCTTCTTTTTTAGCATTTTCTGCCAAGAACGCAGCGCCTTTAGTTTTGTTGTCTCCAGCTTTTGTTTCCATCTCTTTGACGAACTTTTCTTCTTGCTCTTTTTGATACGTAGTCAATACTTCTTGCATTTGCTCTTGAGTCAATGCTGAATCAGTACCTTCATAACCATCACGGAAGCCTTTTTCAAAAGTGTCCAGATTCAGATCACCGACCGCTTCTTTATTTCCTTCAGCCATCATATATCCTAAGCTGTAACCGACCTTTTCGCTTGCTGAACTTTGTTCGGTGATTGAAACACTTTGAGCAGCCGTTTCTTGGTTGCCATTATTTGTGCTACAGCCTGTTACTAACAACATAGCACTAGCAAGTGCACTAACGCTTAAAGTAGTGATTTTTTTCATAAAGTACTCTCAAATTGTAAGAATAGTGGCGAGATGTCACATGGTTCTATAATAGCAAATCTTAGTTTTAGGAGCCATGTTTGGAATAAAATTATCGGATGAGTGTACAGTATGTGTTAATATTTATATATATAATAACAAGTTATCACACAAATATAGTAACAGGTTAAGCTTTCTGTCTTTAAATCTACTGACACATCAGCTAAGCTGAACCAGTTAAGGTGATAAATAGTCAAGTATTTACCCTATCAAAGATATCTAAATATCAGTAATAAAGTTATAAATACAAAGTACACAGATATTTTTTGATAAGACTAACGACTCGAAAATTAGAATATCACTCTATAGCTCATTTTGAAAAATACTATTTATTATAACCATTATGTATTGGTCACATTCAATATCAGCCACATTGACGATATTGTTTGGCAGCCTCTGTATGATGATTAAAGGAGGATCAAATGAATCCAATGTACACGTCTTTTAACGGTTATCTTGGTGGGCCTATCGGCTCCATTATCGGTGCTATTTTAATATTTATCATTGGCTGGTTGGTTGCACTTGGTATTGCAGCCCTAGTTCGTAATGTACTATCTAAGATCAACCTTAACCAACGTATGAATTCTTCAACAGGTAAAGCCTACGACTTGGAAGGTATTATCTCCAAAATTGTATTTTGGTTTATCTTTATCATCGCGATCTCTGGAGCGCTGAACCAATTGAATCTGAACTCAATTTCGACACCGTTCGCAAATATGATCAATCAAGTGTTGGCATTTATTCCTAACCTCATCGGTGCTATCGCTGTCGGTGTCATTGGTTGGGTTGTGGCTACCGTTGTGCGTACCACCATCAATGCGGCACTGTCTAAAACATCAATGGACGAGCGTCTCAGTGCTCAAGCTGGTGTAAAACCAATGAGCAGTACCATCGCTGATATGGTGTATTGGTTCATTTTACTGATTGTTTTAACCATGGTACTTGGTCAATTACAGCTTGATGGTTTATTTGCACCATTGACTAATATGGTTGATAAAATCTTCAGCTTTATTCCTAATATCTTAATTGCAGCTGTAGTCTTTGTAGTCGGTTATATCATTGCTAAAGTAGTACGTGGCATCGTAACCAATCTTGTGTCTACATTTAATGTGCAAGAACTGGCTTCAAAAGCAGGCTTAAGCGAAAAAAATAGCCTACCTAACATTGCTGGTTCATTAGCATTTTTAGTGGTTATCATTCCAACTATCATTGCAGCATTAAATGCTCTAAAGATCGAAGTTATTGCTCGTCCTGCGACGAACATGCTGAATAAAATCATGGAAGCATTGCCAAATATCTTTATGGCAGCCGCCATTTTAGTGGTAACTTTCTATGTAATTCGCATGGTTGCCAACATCATTAAAGGTCTTATCGAAAACACTCAAATCAACCAATTGCCAGCCAAAGTTGGCCTGCAAGACACTATGGGCGATAAGAAAGTATCTGACCTAGTTGGTTATGCAATTGTTTTCTTTGCAATGCTGTTTGCTGCCATTGCCGCTGCTGACTTATTAGGTTTTGAGCCTATTTCAGCTATCATCACAATGTTCATTGCCTTTGGTGCTAACATCATCCTTGGTGCTATTATCCTATTCATCGGGTTTTGGCTTGCTAACATTATTGCAGGTGTGGTTGAGCGCTCTGAGCAAGGTTCACAATTCCTAGCAAATATCGTACGTGTATTGATCATGGGCTTAGTACTAGCCATGGGTCTAAAAGCGATGGGTATTGCAGATTCAATCGTTAATCTAGCATTTGGTCTAACATTAGGTGCAGTAGCCGTTGCTTTTGCCCTATCATTCGGTCTTGGTGGTCAAGAAGCAGCAGCACGTTTCCTACGTAAGATGCAAGACAAGATGGATCACGAGCGTACCGAAGCCAAAGCAAAATCTGCGCTTCAGCCAGAGACATCAACTCAAGAAAAAGTGGCTGATTCAGTGCGTGAAAACACGCCTGCGGCTACAAGCACGTCAACTGACGATTTACGTACAGATGTAGTGAATACAACTCCTGTTAATACTGATGACATCAATAATGATGGCAACGTATTACTGCCTGGTAGCGGTCTAAATGACGATATCAACAATAAATAAATAGTTATTCTGAATTTTCAAATGTAAAAAAGACAGCCTAGGCTGTCTTTTTTTATGGCGCTTAATGGCGCTTAATACAGTCACTTGTGGATTGTATGGCTCATCATCTATTACATGATAGAGAGCTTAATTTATTACTTATCTTTTCGCGCAGGAATGGAAAGGTTTAAGTGTACTTGAGGTCGTCTATCCGCTTGACTATCTTTTTTAAAATCTTTATTTGCTGATGCTGTATTTGAAGCTGTTTGTTGGTCTGACTGCGAGCTACCCTTTTGATGCTGAATGTCTTGATGCTTGAGACGTTGCAATTGCTTGGTTAGCTGACGTTCACGTTGAGTCATGGTATCGACTGGCTGAATCCATAGATCGATATCGATAAAGGTTTCATCAGCCTCAGTAATAAAATCAATACCCAACACAATGATATGATGAAGCTCAATTATTGGTAAACGTGTAGCAACATCTTTTGCAATCTGTGCCAACTTCGGTTGAACAGCCGCTTTGCTATTATGTCCTGTAGCCTTCTGACCATAAAACACCAGTACATAATGTCGACCCAAACTCTCATAAGAATGTTGGTGTACGACATAGCCATCCTTCTGCAACGAGGCGCTTTGTTTGGGATGTCTATATAGCGTGCGGATAAGTTCGTGACGTGAAAACAGAGATTCACCTAGCAGTTGTTGCTGCCAGTAAACAAGCGGTACGTCTAACTGATCGTCATTATTAATTGTTTGCTTTTCACTATACGTCTCTATCATTTGCATACTTAGCTGAGACCATAGTGTTGCTGCTTGCAGCATATGCTGATGATACATCTGCGCAGTTGTACTTTGGTTTTTGTATGCGAGCGTTATAGCTACAAGTGCTGAATTAGGCTCATCCTGTGCCTCGTTTTTGATGAGTGCATTATCAACTGCAATAGCAGAGGCAAATAAATCTGGACTTTGTAAGAACTTCTCAACCAATAAATCTTCTGATTCAAAGCTTGGTATATGACTCGTGGCCGAATGCTGTAGCTGCTCTAGATGATACGACAAAAAACGCCATAACTCAGATGGTGTGCGTACCGCTGCCGCTATCGAGTACCAATCATCCCAGCTAAATACTTGTAGCTGCTGCTGACCTTCACTCATATCTACCACTAGGTCTTCTAAAAAATAACGCGCACCAAAACTGTGTTTCAGTCGCTGTAGGGCGTTATATTTTTCACTATCTTTATCGTTTTGTGCAGAGCTATCACCTCCCCCCACAAGTTGAATATCGAAGATCAAAGCCTCATAACCGACTGCATCATTATCTTCATCTTGAGACAGTGATGTTTTGTACCATGCAAGCGCAGACTTTACTGCGATCATACGTACAGCCTCAACATTAGCTGATCCCGTATCAAATGGTAAGTATAGGGTTAGCTCAAGCAGCTGTAGCTTGCCAAGTGGCAACTGATATTGATAGTGACGAGCGATATACTGAGCATTATAGTCATGCTCAATCATATGCATGCCAGCTAAAGCGACTGCAGTAGCATCTGCTTGTAAGTAACAGACCAGCTCGGTAGTAAGATAGCCCCAATCGGGCATTGTCGTAATCGAATGGGACACAAGTTCTGACCTTTTATTATTGAAGGGGTATATTGTATGGCATGTTATTTTTGCTGATTAGCACGATGAAACACAGTCGCTTTCACAGTGCTGAATTGTTATGATGATATCAAAGTAGCATCACTTATACACGAATTTGTATATATAGACTGCCTTAGAGAATACCTATCTTATAGAGTCAAAATAATACTGATATAAGAAAACCTAGCACAAGCGCTATATTATTAAGGTTAGCCAGTTCAGCGACTTAATGACTTTATAGTGGGCAAACTCTACATTCATCAAACTTATTTAATTATTCTCATATAATAACAAGGATTGAACAATATGAAGCGCTTCAAAGAAAAAACTGTCATCATAACAGGCGCAGATTCAGATATCGGTCGGGCAACCGCGCTGCGATTCGCACAAGAAGGAGCTAACTGTATCATTGTTGGTATTAATTCTGATATCTTAGGATACATCTACGAAGATCTGCCACAAGACCATACATGGATCAACACAGGCAACCACCTTACCGTGACCAGTGATATCAACGATCCAACCCAAACGGCAAGGTTAGTAGAGCATGTACTCGAGAAGTATAATCATATTGATGTCATGGTCAATATAGACACTGCTGTTGGCATTCATCAGTCAGTCATTCCAGAGCTAATAAAAACAAAGGGCAACATCGTTAATATATCAGCACTGACTGATCTATCAGCAGACTGGAGTATTGACACGTATAAAGCAGAACAAAGTAAGTTGACCGAACTTACAAAGAAACTGGCATTAGAAAATATACCAAATAACGTGCGTATCAATGCGGTCACTGCTGGGTTCGTCACAACAGATGTCAGTTCAAATCCATTCGTTACTCACTCTCCACTGGGAAAAACAGCCACTCCTTTCGATGTTACAGCGGCTGTGATGTTTCTCGCCAGCGATGACGCGGCTATTATTACGGGTCTGAACTTACCTGTCGATGGCGGGGTTAGCACCTTCACAAATTAGACCAATTAAGAAATCTTAGAAAACACTCTTAATGTTTACAGAGAAAAACCCCCTGATATATGTATATCAGGGGGTTTTTGAATAAGAGCTATTATAATAACTACTTTAAAGCCTTTTAATTAGCTGAGTCATTCACGTCTTGTAGAGGCTGCGACAGACGCTCAGGATATCTTGGAATCACACCTTCATATTGCTCATAGATTTTTGGCAAGTCAGCATCTATATCACCACTAGGATAGACCAGAGACATAAAGCGTATCTCTTTGGTATTGTAATCCATAGCGACTGGTAAAATCGGCACACCAGCACCCAATGCTAAATAATAAAACCCTGTTTTCCAACTCTCAGTGTATTGGCGCGTACCCTCTGGTGACAACCCTAAAAACAGTGGCTCACCCGTTTTGAATTTATCAATACTCGATTGCAGCACCGAACCCTTGTTACCGCGATCAATAGGGATAATGCCCATCCAGCGTAGTAGTTGCGCAAGGACTGGTATTTTAAATAGCGTATGCTTACCCATAATACTAATTTGTAAGTCTAGCGCAAATAGACTGGGTATCGCATACACGCCATCCACGTTAGAAGTATGTGGTAGCGCTAATACCACCGCCTGCGAAATATTTGGTATCTCACCAACGGTCGTCCATCCCGATGCTTTTAGCATGGTTGACGCAATGAGAGGTGCAATTTTATTACCACGTCTTGGAACTAAATCACCGAGCTGAGCTCTACTGAGCTTGGGTAAAATTTTAGATCGCTTAGACGAAGAAGCTTTAGAACGATTAGAAAACTTTGATGTCATGATGGCACCATATAATAAAAGATACTTATATAATAGCATTAAGCTTATGCGACTAAGTTGCGTTTTATCAGCTTTTATTGCCTAATAAACCCTCTATTTATAAATTAGCATTCATGAGATGTCTATAAATAAGTACGATTATAGCGAACAAACTAACAAAGGCATTTATGGAATATTAGCCAAGTTCCCTTTATTCTCAAGCCATGACTTGCGATCAGATGCGCGTTTTTTTGCGAGCAACATATCCATGACACTATTAGTGAGCACCATATCGTCCATATCTAACTGAACCAAACGTCGAGTATCACGGTTCATAGTTGTTTCACGCAACTGCTCTGCACTCATCTCACCCAAACCCTTAAAACGAGTAATTTGAGCTTTTTTATTGCCCGGTACATTGGCCAAAATATGCTCAAGCTCAGGCTCATCTAACGCATAGTGGACCTCTTTGCCTACATCAACTCGGTACAAAGGTGGCATCGCCACAAACAAATGACCCGCATCAACCAATGCAGGGAAATGCTTCACAAACAAAGCGCAAATCAATGTCGCAATATGTAAACCATCAGAGTCAGCATCCGCTAAGATACATACTTTGTCGTAACGCAGCTCAGATAAATCATCAGAAGCAGGATCAACACCGATAGCGATAGCGATATCATGAATCTCTTGGCTTGAAAGTACCGTATCTGATGATACTTCCCACGTGTTTAGAATCTTTCCACGCAGCGGTAATATCGCTTGATAATGACGATCTCGAGCTTGCTTAGCACTACCACCAGCAGAGTCTCCTTCTACCAAGAATAGCTCTGCCCCATCACGTAAATCACCGCGACAATCTGCCAATTTACCCGGCAATGCAGGCCCTTGCGTTATCTTTTTACGAGCAACTTTTTTAGCAGACTTAAGACGGCGACCTGCCTTATTAATGGCCAACTCTGCAATTTGAGTACCCATGTCTGCATTTTGGTTTAGCCATAAACTAAAAGCATCTTTCGCCAAAGTCTGAACCGCTCCAGCAGCTTCACGACTAGATAAACGCTCCTTGGTTTGACCAGAGAACTGTGGCTCAGAAAACTTAAGTGACAGGATATAGTTCACTCCATCCCATACATCTTCTGCTGTCAGTTTTACACTACGTGGCAATAAGTTATGAATGTCACAAAACTCACGCAAGGCTTCCAAAATACCAGTGCGCAATCCATTGACGTGTGTACCACCCTGAGCCGTCGGAATAAGGTTTACATAGCTTTCTTGAATCGGCGTCCCACCATCGGGCAACCAAGACAACGCAAAAGTAATACCTGCTCGCTCGCCACTTTTTGCCTCATAGTTATAATAGAAAGGTGCTTCAGGCAAGGTCTCAAGACCGTCTAGTTGCTCATTTAAATACTCAACCACACCATCAGTGAACTGCCAAATCACCTTTTCATTATTGATCTCATCGGTAAACTCAATCGTTAGCCCAGCTGCCAAGACTGCCTTAGCCTTCAAGTTATGCTTGAGCTGTTTAACATTGAATTTCGGCGAATCAAAGAAACTACCATCGGCCCAAAAATGTACTTTGGTACCGCGCTTACGCTTGTTCGAGCTGACAGCTTCAGTCAAAGGCGTTACTGGCGCACCATTTTCAAACGCCATATCAAACTGTGTGCTATCACGCCATACCGTGACCTCGACCCGTGTTGATAGCGCATTGACAACAGATATACCCACGCCATGCAGGCCGCCCGAAACCTCATAATTAGAGGTCGAAAATTTACCACCAGCATGTAAACGGGTTAAAATCAGCTCAATACCTGATTGATTAAATTCAGGATGGATATCGGTCGGCATACCGCGACCGTCATCTTCAACGGACAACGACCCATCACTATACAACTGAACTTTGATGGTCTTTGCATGACCAGCCAATGCCTCATCAACTGAGTTATCGATGACCTCTTGTGCTAAATGGTTAGGGCGCGTGGTATCGGTATACATCCCTGGGCGACGGCGTACTGGCTCAAGTCCTTCTAAAACTTCTAACGATTGCGCATTATATTGACTCACAAATGCATCCTTAATTATTCATGTGCGATTAATTCTATTAAGCCATTATAACGAAAAATAGCGACGGTAACGTCAATAGTCAGTCGCTCACGTCATATAATGTCGTCTATTTAATGCTGTAGCAAACGTTGTAGCGTATCAATGACGATAGGCAGCTGCACATCGAAATCACTAAATCTATGATCGCCACCTTCCTGCAAAGTAACCCGTGCATCAAGCCCTCTATAAAAATCTCTTGATAAATACGGATTCAGAAGCTCATCACCCTCTTTGATAAAGACCGCCATTTTATTAGGGTAGTTAATTGATCCTAAAGGATGCGCTGCAAACCATTGCAAATCTGAATGGGTAATATCCCAACCACCCGCTGTTGTATGTAGAATCTCATTGTTCAATGTTTTACTTTCTCCACTAGCCGTTGAAGACGATTCACTAGCAAAGCGTTGCAACGTGATATGTGGCTGCGTACTAGGATTTAGCAGTAAAGCCGCACAGCCTGTATGATTACTCACTAGAGTAGAAAAGTAGCCACCTAACGAGCTACCTATCAGTACCGTTTCAGCATCTCTATTTAATTGAGTTACCAACTTGACTAGCTGCTCAAAAACTTGCTCCGGAGCGCTATTCAGATCAGGGCGATATACGCTGATATCAGGATGATACTGCTGACAATATTTTTCTAACAGTACTCCTTTAGTAGAATTAGAATCACTGTCTAATCCATGAATATAAATAATGTTCACGTATCATCTCCCTTATTAATTTTGTTATGATTATCTTATATAGCCATTAGAGCTAAGCATAGCACCCGTTATACAAAAATAATAACAATAAAGTGGCACACTATTAGTCCGTACTTTCGACATAATAATATTTTACAATGAGGCTAGACAACAAATTAGGCACGTTAAAGGAATAACAATAATAGCAATGGAGTCGCCATGAATCAGCAGTTTGAACTGTTCGAGATTGCCAATCCATGCATTGGTGTATGTCAAAGCAATAAAAAAGGCTATTGCTTTGGCTGCTTGCGTAGTCGAACGGAACGCCAACGATGGCATGATATGACGACAGAGCAGCGCCGTGATGTGCTACGGCTGATCGTAGGACGTAAGCTGCGGATAGAGCAGATTAAGCAGCGTAAAGATGAGCAGTTGGGGTTTGATTTTGAAGAAGACATTGAGATGGGTGAGTTGTTTTGAAGGATGAATAGAGAGTTATTTATAGTATCTCGTTATACAAACTATAATTGTTAACTGGGATTAGCCAGCAACGAGAAAAACCGTCATTATTCATCCTGTAGGTATAAATCACTTATTACACTTGAATGAACTCAAGACTATAATAATCACTATTTTTTACTGCCCGCCAAATATCTAAATATCCAACAGAGCTTGCAAATTTACCTTGAACATTTATTTTATCAAGTGAGCTATTTAAACCAAGTAGACAATTATTAATACAACTTGGATTTAATTTCATCAAATAGATACTTCTTGGGTTACGGCTTAATTTAGCTAGTTGCATTGCGACTGAAACACGTATAGCGTCATCATCTATTTCATACAAGTTTATTACGTAGCTATTATCTATTGGATTTGTATATGAATAACTCGAAGAAATAATTCGATTTCTTATTGCATCATTCTTGATGTGCTGTACATTTTCAATAATTACTCTGTCAGCTTGCTCCAGCCTTAATACAACTCTATGTTCTTGCTCATATATCCATTCGTCACTTTTTTGCATAAAAACTTCATATAGAATTCGATCAGCACCTTCAGCATCTATATTAGAGTAATCATAATCAAATTTATCATTCCTGTAACGAAGTCCTTTTCTATAAGAAACTGGCTTTGGTATACCATCAAAAGTGCTATGTTCTATGCCCCATGAACTATTTATTAAAGTATCGGCTCTGAATAAATTCTGGAAAATTGAGCCGAACATTGGCATATAGGATATTCCTGCAACCACACCTTTGTGCTCATTAGCATAATGTGCCCACATCAACAAATTTTCTTTATTTTCGGAAAGGCTAACTATTCCAATATTATGCATTCTCATTTCTATATATTGTGAAAAGCTAATATTCCCAAATTCAGAATCTTGAGCCATTGAATTGTAAAAATGAGAACTAAGTTCATCAAGACTTTCACTACAAAATGATGCTTCGAAAGGATCATTCAAAACAACTGGCTGAGATAAACGAATAAATCCTTCATCAAACAAATTTCTTGGTTCAGGTAAGTACTTAAAAAGTTGCTTCAAAATCAATCCTTATTACAACTATATTCAGCGGTAGATATTATTTAGGTAAAACTTAGCCTAATTATGTCCTAAACTTCTCGGTAATCTCTACAACTTTTTTATCCTTAATTATTGCGCCTGACATTACAACAACACGAGCATTCACATGATTACGGTGCGGATAATAATTACCAATAACCGAATGTGGCATAATATAAGCATTCAAAATATTAAAGTCTTTATCAAATATTATAGCAATTAACCAATCAAAATCCTTTTCAGCGTAATTTCTAATTGCACTTAATTGTCTTGAAGGTGTTTCAGGGGTAACTCTACGACCTTTAATTTGGAATTTTAGACCTTTATTTGAAACAGCATCATAACCAGCTTTAGAGTTAGAAGTTAATTCGAGATCCATTGTATTTGCAACAAGCCACTCAGTATAGTCACCTAGCGGGTTATTATTTGTCCTAACAATCTCACGCCGTTTTAATTCAGCCGTAGCACTAGCTTGTAACCTAAGTAATTCTATTGGTTTTAATTTATCTAAATTTAACATATCGAACCTTCAAATTTGATTACTTGTAGTAATGAAAGTTTAGGACTATGATCATAATTATAAGAATAATATAATAAATATCGCCAACTTCAATATCCTATCATATGAATCCCAAATCCGACACAATATAAAGCACGCAAAGAAAAGCCCCCATCGCGTCAGCGAAGGGGGCTATTACTTTTAGAATAGAAAGCTGACGATAACCTACTCTCACATGGACGAATCCACACTACCATTGGCGCTACGATGTTTCACTTCTGAGTTCGGGAAGGGATCAGGTGGGGCCATCGCGCTATTGTCGTCAGCAAAGGGGGTTAGATATGAGTCTGTTGTTTTTATTGTTTGACCATCAGTGTTAGCTGTTAGCCTGTCAACTTGTAATCTAACTGAATCAAGGTTAAAGGTGATATCCAAATATTCTTTCTTTATTGAATCTTCAAATATCATTCTCTTCTGTAGAAATTTTGTCTCAACTGATAAATAGCAGCAAGAAGACCTAAAAAAGTCAGATATAAAGCTAAAGAATCTATATTCGTATCTAACTCCTGAAGAATAAAGCCTCATTCAACCAACCTATCATGACTATATTTTGAATGGCCTCAGGTCTATCTCTTCAAATTCACATACCGCCTTTACACTAGGGTTTTCACTTAATCGATTTAGATACACCGCCAAGTTAGTATAGTCCATCGGTGATTTCTCCAATACTAATGACCACTCCGCCAACATAAAAAGAAAGTAATCACATGCCGATAGCTTTTCACCAAGCAAGAAGTCATTAGAATCAAGCTGATTGTCTATAATAGATAGTGCTTCTCCAATACGATCGTCTTGAGCAGATATAATATTGGGTATATTGCTCTCATCATTGGTGTGGCGATGTGGATAATAACGAACCATCAGTTCCGCTTGCAACGTATTATTCAAGAATGCAATCCATTGAAAAAATAGCGGTCGTCTAGGATCGCCAATAGGTGGCATTAACTCATATTTTGGATATAATTCACAAATATGAATGCAAATAGCAAGGCTTTCAAAAATTGGCTGGTCATCAATAACGAGTGTTGGAATACGTCCAGCAGGGTTCAGTTTCAGATAGTCGGCAGATTTATGGCCTTCATTCTCTCGTTCAACAAGTACTAACTCGTAATCTGCTTTTACATGATGAAGTAGAAAATGTGGTGCTAAGCTAGCATTGTTTGGGTAATAATAAAGCTTGAGCAAAGTAGACCTCACCTTAAGGTTAGTAGAGACTTATAACAGCCGATCATCTTAACAATGAATGGCACACTCTACCTGATACTAATAAGTTATTCTTCCATTTGCCATTTATCATCTACCCAAACTGCATCAGTATCGTCTAAGTGCACATGCCAATCTGCATCAGTCACCGCAAGACGGATATCAGTCAAACATTCTAGCCAATGACCAAGCGTATATATAAGATCCTCAACATCCATGCTAGAAGATATTTTCGTGGCACCTGCTAATATTACCTCTGACTCACTATCATCATAGGCGTAAAGATCAAAAGACTCAGCATCTTCTGCATGCTCAAAATTGTCATTATATTTATCAATGATTGATGCAACCTCTTCTTGCTCTTGAGGGGTTAAAGGAGTATTACGCTCAGCAGTATAGTAAAATGAAACGCCCATGGTATGCTCCAAAATAAATAATAAGTGAAGGTGACTGTTAGGTATTGATAGATAATACTACACCATTCCTCGTTAATTCCCTCAAACTATAGGCAAAAGAAAACCCCCTCTGACATAAGTCAAAGGGAGTTATCTAGGAATAGAGAGCTGACGAACGAGGAGAGCGCCGTTAAAGCAAAGCACCGCTAACTGCGAGTACAGCTCTTGTCTTGCGTCGGGCGAAACAGTGTTTCGCTTGTTCCTCCTCAAGGCAGCGCAAGAGCTATCTACAGGCATAGCCTTTCGTCTTGCGCTACGGACGACTGTCTCCCAGACAGTCGTTACTCCTTGCTCACCTTTAAATAGGATTTGCTGCGCCAGTCACTAGGAATAAAAGATAAAAAAAAGAGCCACCCGATTAAGGATGACTCTTTTTAAGTATAGAGAGCTGACGATGACCTACTCTCACATGGACGAATCCACACTACCATTGGCGCAACGATGTTTCACTTCTGAGTTCGGGAAGGGATCAGGT
>NZ_JADYWZ010000012.1:0-102934 GCF_015864605.1 Psychrobacter sp. SCQQ22 | reverse complement strand
TTTTACCGTGGTCAACGTGTCCGATGGTACCAACGTTGACATGCGGTTTTAGACGTTCAAACTTGGCCTTTGCCATGGGTATTTCCTCTTTTTTTGGGATCAAATGCTTGGCTCGTATAAATACGACAACTAAGACAATCTTGACCTCATTAAGATAATTGTTAAAAAATCACACATACTAATGTGCAGATATTATAAGAAAATAACAGCCAATAACAAGTCTTTTAACAAGTTATTGGCGTATTTTTCGATGACAATATAATGATATTAGCTATATTGCCGTCTTTAATAAATTTTTACTTACTCGTCATCATCTTTATTGTTGAACTTAGAGATGATTTCAGCAGCAACTGATTTTGGAATCTCAGCGTACTTTTGGAATTCCATTGAATAAGTAGCACGGCCTTGTGACATTGAGCGCATTTGTGTGGCATAACCAAACATTTCCGCTAATGGTACTTCAGCACGAATCTGTTTAGTACCGCCAGGTAAGTCTTCCATACCCTGTACTAAACCACGACGACGGCTAAGATCGCCCATGATGTCGCCCATGTAATCTTCAGGCGTTTCAACTTCTACTTTCATTACTGGCTCAAGTAGTGCTGGGTCAGCTGCCATGAAACCTTTTCTGAAGGCCATAGAACCAGCCATCTTGAATGACAATTCATCAGAATCGACATCATGATAAGAACCATCATACAAAGTCGCTTTTACGCCAACTACTGGGTAACCAGCAAGTACGCCGTTTTTCATGCGCTCTTGGATACCTTTATCAACGGCACCATGGAATTCTTTTGGTACAGTACCACCAACAACTTCTTCAGCGAATTCATATTCAGTATCGCCAGCTGGATCAAGTGGCTCAAGACGTAACCAAACATGACCGAACTTACCACGACCACCTGTTTGACGTACGAATTTGCCTTCTTGTTCGACAGTGTTACGAATCGTTTCACGATAAGCAACCTGTGGTGCACCGATGTTAGCTTCAACGTTGAATTCACGCTTCATACGGTCAACAAGAATTTCTAAATGCAGCTCACCCATACCACTGATGATTGTCTGACCAGATTCTTCGTCAGTGTGTACACGGAACGATGGATCTTCTTTAGCCAAACGACCTAAAGCGATTGACATTCTTTCTTGGTCAGCTTTGGTCTTAGGTTCAACCGCTAGGCTGATAACTGGATCTGGGAATTCCATGCGCTCAAGCGTGATAACATTTTGCTCATCACATAGCGTATCACCAGTCGTTACGTCTTTCATACCAACCAATGCAGCGATGTCACCAGTACGGATTTCTTGCAACTCTTCTTGAGAGTTAGCCATCATCTGTACGATACGGCCAACACGCTCACGCTTCATTTTAACTGGGTTATATACGCTGCTACCTTGCGTCAAAACACCTGAATAAACACGAACGAAGGTTAAGTTACCAACGAATTTGTCATTCATGATTTTGAATGCTAAAGCTGAGAACGGTACATCATCAGATGCTTCACGGAAGCCTTCTGATTCATCTTTGTCATCAAGAATACCGCGGATAGCAGGTACATCCATTGGTGCTGGAAGATACTGAATAACCGCATCCAACATCTTCTGTACACCTTTGTTCTTAAAGGCAGTACCACAAAGCAATGGAATAATTTGGTTATCAATAGTCAACTGACGAATAGCAGTATTGATCTGTTCTACAGTCAATTCACCATTTTCAAGATATTCGTTCATCAACTCTTCGTTTGCTTCAGCAGCATTTTCTACAAGAAGCTCACGATATTCTTCAGCTTTTTCTTGTAATTCAGCTGGGATTTCGCGCTCGTCATATTCCATGCCTTGAGACGCTTCGTCCCAATAGATAGCTTTCATGGTTACTAGATCAACAACACCTTCGAAGTCATCTTCTTTACCAATTGGAATAACCAATGGTACAGGGTTGCCGCCTAAGCGGGTTTTGATCTGTTCGATAACACGATAAAAATCAGCACCAACGCGATCCATTTTGTTTACGAATGCAAGACGTGGAACTTTATATTTGTTAGCCTGACGCCAAACAGTCTCAGACTGTGGCTGAACGCCGCCTACTGCACAGTAAACCATGCAAGCGCCATCAAGTACACGCATAGAACGTTCAACTTCGATCGTGAAGTCAACGTGACCTGGGGTGTCAATGATATTGATACGATGTTCATCAAACTGTTTTGCCATACCTGACCAAAAGCAAGTAGTTGCCGCTGAGGTGATAGTAATACCACGCTCTTGTTCTTGCTCCATCCAGTCCATGGTGGCTGCGCCATCATGTACTTCGCCAATTTTGTGGCTAACACCGGTATAGAATAAAACACGTTCGGTAGTGGTTGTCTTACCAGCATCGATGTGCGCTGAGATACCAATATTGCGATAGCGTTTTAGGGGAGTTTTACGAGCCATAGTGTTTTCCTAGGAAAAGTCGTGTATATAATAATGTATTGTGTCTCTACCTCATACTCTATGACAAAGCGGACAGCTTCGTAATATTACTTACTGATTATTAAGCCTAATACGGACAAAAAAAGAGCAAATACTAAGAATAGTGTGGTATCAAATTTGGGATACTCTCTCGTTAAACCTAGTTAATAGTTAAATAGTGTCTTTTTAGAGAAGCATCTTGATAGATGTCCGCCATCTTAGTTGTAAATAGCTTTTGACTATTAGCAACTAAATAAATGATGGCGGCAATCAATAGAATAAATAACAGTGTAAGACTGGTTAACTTTAGCCAACCAGTCTAAAGCTACTAGTAAACAGTAGCTTAGAAGCGGTAATGAGAGAATGCTTTGTTAGCATCTGCCATGCGGTGAACTTCGTCACGCTTTTTCATAGCAGCGCCTTTGCCATCAGCAGCATCATTCAATTCGCCTGCTAAACGCAGTGCCATTGATTTCTCAGAACGCTTAGCAGCAGCTTCAGCTATCCAACGCATAGCCAATGCAGTACGACGGGAGGGGCGTACTTCCATTGGTACTTGGTAGGTTGCACCACCAACACGGCGAGCTTTTACTTCTACCATTGGGCGTACATTTTCTAAAACGTCTTCGAAGAAAGATACTGGATCTTCGATTTTACGTTTTTCGCTTACTGTTTCAAGTGCACCGTAAACGATACGCTCAGCAGTAGATTTTTTACCATGACTCATTACATGGTTGATGAATTTTGCAACAGTTTGGCTACCAAACTTAGGATCCGGTAGGATCTCACGGGTAGCAACGACGCGACGTCTTGGCATAATAAATTTCCTTGTCTTCAGGAGTGTCTGACATTCACAATCTCGCACCAGTTATTAATCAGGTGGCGTTATATCGAGTTGTCAGTCAGCCTTACTGCACGGCGGTATGTTTTAACAGTGAATCACTAATTTAATAATACTGTCAACACCAGACCCATGCACAGTTAATGTTTGGTATAAAAAGCTTATCTAATAACGATTAGTTATTAAACTTTAGGCTTCTTAGCACCATATTTAGAACGACCTTGCTTACGGTCTTTAACGCCTGCGCAATCCAATGCACCACGAACAGTGTGATAACGTACACCTGGTAGATCTTTTACACGACCACCACGGATAAGAACAACACTGTGCTCTTGTAGGTTATGACCTTCGCCGCCGATGTAGCTTGATACTTCATAGCCTGAAGTCAAACGTACACGACATACTTTACGCATGGCTGAGTTAGGTTTTTTAGGAGTCGTAGTATATACACGAGTGCATACGCCGCGACGCTGTGGGCACGCTTCCAACGCAGGAACTTTTGACTTTTCCTTGATGGTTTTGCGACCTTTACGAATCAATTGGTTAGTTGTTGCCATGAGGCATCCTTCTCCCGTTTGGTATAAAACAAAAAAATGGGGTAATGCACCATCCATCTGACGTTAATGACAGATTTTCGGAGCACCCATTTTTAGGACAGTGTATTATAAAGAGTTGTTGCTGCTATTTCAACCACTTATGAGTGATTGTACTTTACAACATTTGATAGATATGCATTCAGCCTGTTACTGTACCCACTTAGCTGCCTTTAATTAGAAGCCAACTAGAAAATAAGTCACTAAACGTGGCATAAAAACAATATCACATGTGGTCTGAATAAGATGTTTAGTGATAAATAGACATCTATGGTAAGTAAATGGCGATATTATCTAAATTTTCAAGAGTCAAAAGATAATACCACCAATATTAATAGTTAGCGATTGGCCTATAATGACTTATAAGCGCAGCCTTATGTAGAAAACTAAAAAATAGAGATGTTTGAATTGTCTTTATTTACTCTGCTTATCAGCAGACTTATCTTTTGCGGCGCTTGACGGGCTATCAGATGACTCATCCTTCTCATCTGTACCATCCTTATCTTCAGTAGTGCTATCTTTGGTATGGTTATCAGTACTTTCTTGATCATCGCTACTAGCAGACTTATCTACTTTTGCTTCGCTACTGCTATCATCCGTAATTGCACGATTTGCCAGTTTCGCTTCTGGTGCGAAAGTCGCTTGAGCCACCCCGATTACTTCATCAATTAACTGGCTGTTATAGTGCATGCCAATGACGACCGCTGTGGCTGGTAAGAAACGGCGTACCCATGATAAGTTGATTTGATCCAAATCAATGCCAACCTGACTGGCGATATTATCAACTTGTTCTGCATAAAAATTAACGTTTTTGTTTTTTAGGCCTAGATTTTTGAGCTCGTTATGTAAACCACTATTTTGTGCATTATCGAGCAAGCCTTTACCAATACCGATACCAGCAAGCAATGCTTGTTTTTCTTGCATCTTGCTTAGATCTGCATTTGATAGCAATTCATAAGCCATCTTGATACCTTGGCTGCCTGTCAGTGGTTTGTTATAGACAGCAGCTAATTGATAAACGGTACGTAATGATACTAGTAACAACCACAATGTATCAGCTAGCAATCCTGGCAGACCCGCCAATCCTGTCAAACCACCTATGGTCGCAAGTGCGCGGTTTTGATTGGCGATATCAGTAGCTAATGCGTAACGCTCTTCATCATCTAAACTAGCGATATTGGCAAAACGATGCTCACTAGGCAAATCAATCTGACTCCAGTTAGACGCAAGCTTTGCTATTTGTGCAAAAGCTCCATCAACGGTTGTCTGAAAAAAACTGTTTGGCACTACTTTTTTGGCATATTTGCCATAAGTAGCAAAACGTGGCCCTAGCAATTGCTGAGTCGCTTTTAATGTTTGCTGACGAAACAAGTCTTCCTGATAATCTTCATCGCCCAAGTTAACCGCTTTATATTGACGCGGCTTACTTGTCTTGGCATTGACACCGTCAATGATTGCACCCATGCGCTCTAGATTATTACGGGTCAGAGAGCCAACTGTTTTAATGCTTTTAGAAAGAATGCTACGCTTTGCCATCGTCATGTCCTTAATGTGGTGATTGATTTTATAATGATAGATTTTTACTTATAATTGATATGCTATATTAGCGAATGACTATATTCAGTGTCAGTGCGAACAATGTTATCGCCATAACAAACTTTGTATCTAAAAGTATAACTTAATCGATAGTTGACGCTATGTTAAAGTTTATTTGTTCAGTTATATTCAAGCACAGCCTTATATCTTTGTGGTCGATGTATCGACGACTGCCCTCTTCATACTACCTTTTATGTATTTAGTTTTTGTATAACCTTTAACCTTAAACGCTATTTTGTCGTTATTTTGCACTTGTACAAAGATTTTGGACGCTTGATACGTTATCATATGCCATAATTCACAGTACAGTTGTACTCGGATTTATAAAATACCCTTTAAACAGTATATCTAGACGATACATATAAATAATACATCGTTTAATTATGACAGTAATTATAGCTGCAACAGAAGCATTTGATATTCAAAAATACGCTTTCTTTAACATATTCTTTAACACACTGTTTTGACACATTGTGGTTATGAGAGAGTGGTACGTTTGAGATCAAATAATAGAAGTAGATATTAAAAACGATTATTAGAAATAATTTATTAACAGTAATTATCAAAAAATCGTCATTTATAAGGAATAGAATATGCGCCGCGTTGTTATCACTGGAGCAGGGATTGTCTCTTGTATCGGACATGATTTAGCCACTGTTACTGCTGCTCTTAAGCAAGGACAGTCTGGTATTACGTTCAATGATTCTTATGCTGAGCATGAGTTTAAGTCACAGGTCAGTGGTAGTATTGATAAATCAGTACTGGACACGTCTGCTATCGACCGCAAGCTTAAAAGGTTTTTTAGTGATGCCAGTCTCTATGCTTATGTTAGTGCATTAGATGCCATTAAACAATCTGGATTGTCGCTTGATGTCATTAGCCAAAACCCACGTGTCGGTGTGGTTGCCAGCTCTGGTGGCGCTTCAACAGAAAATGTAGTCGCTGCTGTCGACGCCATGCGTGAGAAAGGTCTACGCGGTGTCGGCGCAATGGCGGTACCTAAGACTATGGGCAGCTCAGTATCAGCAGCGCTCGCAACAGGTCTGAAAATCCACGGTATCTCCTACTCTATCTCCTCTGCTTGTGCGACTTCAACGCATTGTATCGGTCATGCTGCTGAGCTTATTCAACTAGGCAAAGCCGATGTCGTCCTAGCAGGTGGTAGTGAAGCTGAGCATTGGACTCAATCATGCATGTTTGATGCAATGGGTGCGATGAGTACTCAATATAATGACACGCCTAAACAATCCTCGCGCGCGTATGATAAAGACCGTGATGGCTTTGTGATTGCAGCGGGTGGCGCAATGGTCGTCGTAGAGAGTCTAGAGCATGCACAAGCGCGCGGTGCTAATATCCTAGCGGAAATCGTCGGTTATGGTGCTAGTTCTGATGGTGCTGAAATGGTTGCGCCAAGCGGTGAAGGCGCCGTACGTTGTATGCAGCAAGCATTAGCCGAGGCTGGATTAGAGAGCGTTGATTATATTAACACTCACGGTACCAGTACGCCTTTAGGTGACATCACTGAGCTTAAAGCAATTGCTAAAGTGTTCGGTAATGATGTTAGTAAAGTACCTGCTCTTAGCTCAACCAAGTCTATGACTGGTCATAGCTTAGGTGCGGTAGGTGCTCAAGAATTAATATATTGCTTACTAATGCTTCAAGAAGGCTTTATCGCACCAAGTATCAATATCGAAGAATTAGACCCTGCTGCTGAAGGCTTTGATATCGTCGCCCAAATGCGTGAAACGAAGCTTGAGACACTTATGAGTAACAGCTTTGGCTTTGGTGGTACGAACGCAACGCTAATCATCAAAAAGTTCGACGCGTAACCGATGCACGAAAAAAATCATAAGACTACTGAGCAGACAGATTCTGCCCTATCGCCAGCTACTAATCCTAGCTGGCGTTTTGGTGAGCTACCTGCCGCAGAATTAATGCCGCATTTACAGCGTTATCTGCTAGCACAAGATGCTAAAGCAAATTGGCAACTGGTTTGGCTGAATAATAATGGACGGCCTGTCATTGGCTTACTTCCTAGAATGAGCTGGTCTGTCTATTTTAATATTGCTGAGAATCAGTCACCTGATGAGCAATCAGCTAATTATAAAGTTATTCGACATTGCCGTGATATTGAAACAACTAACAATGTTGATAATAGTAATGTCATTACGACAGCCTATATGAGCTATGCGGAATGGCAAAATAGCTTAACGACTTATAGCCAAGCTTATGAGACTGAAACTGATGACGGAACATCGACAACTGATATCACTGAAAATCCCAATTATCATCATGGTCTAATAGGGTTTATCAGCTATGACATTGCGGCTCATGAGCTAAGTCCAGCTGCCAATATTGAACTGGCAGCACAGCCTTGTGCGGTATTGGGTCATTACGATATTTATCTGTCACCTAAAGAAAATAGCAAAACTGGTTGGCAGTTAACCGTGAATACAACGGCTAACAGCTCAGATAAAACTATTGATGATGTGTGGAGCGATAAAGCTGTCGTAGCGCTTATCTCATATCTAGACAGACTAGATCAAAAACTGTCTGACACATGTCTGATTCGAAAACACCTTGAGTCATCAACACCTGCTCCTTTAATATTGCAAGCACGATGGCACAAGCATGATTATCAACAAGCATTTGATCGCACCCAAGATTACCTACAACAAGGTGATTGCTATCAAATAAATCTAACGCAAGAATGGCGCGGTCGGCTCTCTCATAAAACAAGCAATACCCAATCAATATCCAATCTGATTGATTATTTGCCTATGCTATATCGTAATACGCAGGCGCCCTTTGCAGGATATCTGTCAGTTAATAGCATGCATGACAGTACAATCACTCCTGATATACCCACGAATCCGTTTGAATTATTAAGCTGCTCACCTGAGCTGTTTTTTACCTTCAAAAAAGATACTAGCACTGGTAAACATCACATTATCACCAAGCCCATTAAAGGTACGATGCCGCGTGGTGCAACGATTGAACAAGATAACAGTTATAAAAATCAACTCAGCGATAGCGAAAAGGATCGTGCTGAAAACGTCATGATTGTCGATTTATTGCGTAACGATTTGGGCAAATATGCCAAAATTGGTAGCGTAAAAGTACCACAGCTATTTGCAATAGAAAGCTTTAGCAATGTACATCATATGGTCAGCACTATCACTGCTGAGCTCAAAGAAAATACCCACCCGTTGGCAGTATTGTTTGGCAGTTTGCCCGCTGGATCTATTACTGGCACACCAAAAAAACGTGCCGTTGAGATTATCGCTGAATTAGAGACAACACCGCGTGGCGCGTATTGTGGCACCATGGGCTTTATGAATTTTGATGGCAGTGGTCAATGGAATGTATTGATTCGTACGCTGCAAGCCAATTCCAATGCTCCAGCAAATGATAATTTAAACAGAGAAAAACATGTCAGCTTATGGGCTGGTGGTGGTATTACTATCGCCTCTAGCTGTGATGCTGAATACCAAGAATGTTTGGATAAAGTGGGTAACTTGCTATCAGTACTTGCCCAAGAGAATCTAAGCAAATAAGATTAAGCAGTGTTTTAAGAAGTAAAAAAAATAAAGCCTGCTCAACACAATGTTGGCAGGCTTTACTTTTATTAGTCAGTATCAATACAACAGGGATGATTCGTTAATTCGCAGCAACTTCAGTATCAGCATGTAATGTTGTTAAATCATTTATTAAAGACATATTGCTCGATACATGACATCCGTTCGTAACACATATTTAACACCTGATATCACTGGTGCACCTTCATGAAGCTGTAGATGTGCAAACAATAATGCTTGGCCTTTTTTCGGTGTAACAATATAAGTTGGCGTATCATTATTATACCAACCACCTTGCCATTGATAAAATTTTGTCTCGCCACCTTCGAAGTCGTCATTCAAATAAAACAATAGCGTTAAGAAGCTTTTATGAAACTTACCTTGCTCATAAGCACCATCAAAGTGTGGTTTGAACGTTTGGCCTTCGCCATAACGATAATAACGGAAACGTTCATTTAGCCCCGACAACTCCCATAAACCCTCATCCCATGTTTTTGGCAAATAACACGCCACTTGGTCAAAGAGCTCTTTTGCTAAATCAGTATCGTCAAATATGATACGGTCATTATTCCGAACACTCGTATCTGTCCGAAACTGGTCGTTGCCTAACGTAATTTGTGCCTGTTCATACTGCTGAACTTCACTTTTTTCAATGAGTTTCTCACATTCCAGCTCATTGAAAACGTGATCAATAGTACAAATCAATGGTAAATTACGAATCACATTCAGATTTTTCATCTATGCGCTCATCGCGTGCAGCGTAGTTAATGCATTGATCAAACGCTCATTCTGCTCTACTGTACCAACGGTAATACGCAAGTACTCATTGATACGCGGTTTGTCAAAATGACGAACGATGATGCCTTGCTCACGTAACGCACTGGCCACAGCACTCGCATTACCCTCTTTTGGACGCACAAATACAAAGTTGGCGTGTGACGGCAGAACTTTATAATCCAATGCTACTAGATCTGCTGTTAGTGACTCACGCAGGTCAATAACCTGCTGACGCGTTTGCTCAAAGTATTCAACATCTAAGACACTGGCAGTTGCACCCACTTGCGCTAACTTGTCTAATGGATAGCTATTAAAGCTGTTCTTCATACGGGTCAATGCTTCAATCAATGAGGCATTACCAAAGGCCATACCAACACGTAATCCAGCGAGCGAGCGAGACTTTGAAAAGGTCTGCGTCACAAGAATATTGTCATAGTCATTGATTAAGCTTATGGCTGAGACAGTAGTATCTGAGCTATCCTCTTCTATCTGGGCAAAGTCAATATAAGCTTCATCAATCACGATCACTGAATTAGAATGCTCACTCGCCAATTTGCTGATATCCGCAAGTGATAGTAGCAATCCAGTTGGGGCATTAGGATTGGCGATAATGATACCGCTACAGGGCTGACGATACGCATCTGGACTGATACTAAAATCAGCATCTAAGGCAATTTGTACCAGCTCGATACCAAAGGTATGCGCGTATACCGGATAGAAACTATAACTGATATCAGGTGCTAAAACAGAACGCTCTTTTAGGAAAAAGCTGGCAAACACCAATGCCAATACTTCATCTGAGCCATTACCGACGAATACTTGATTGACATCGAGGTTATATAATCCTGCCAATGCACTACGCAATTCATCAGACTCAGGTGCTGGATACAAGCGCAAATCATCTGCTTGACGTTCCAACACTTTAGCGATGGCTTCCGCTACTTTTGGAGACGGTGGAAATGGGTTTTCATTGGTGTTTAGTTTGCATAAATTGTCGTGTTGCGGCTGCTCACCTGGTGTATAAGGTGACAAATTACGTGCTTTAGATGACCAAAGTCTCGTGTCTATCTTTAATTCACTCATAAGTTATCCTACTATTAGCCACAAAAATTATTAAAAAAGATGTCAAAATCCATGACAAAATTAAATTTTACAGTATTCAAAAAATATTACTGATAACGATAACGAGCAGAGCGCGCATGGGCATCTAAGTCCTCACGCTGCGCTAAAATATCTGCCGTTTCGGCCAATGGTTTGCTGCCCGCTTCACTACAATAGATAATAGAAGATTTCTTTTGGAAGTCATAGACACCTAGTGGTGAAGAAAAACGCGCCGTGCCTGAAGTTGGTAACACATGGTTAGGACCTGCACAGTAGTCACCAATCGCTTCAGGCGTATGACGACCCATAAATATAGCGCCAGCGTGACGAATATCATTGAGCAGTTCATCAGGATTATCTACTGACAACTCCAAATGCTCAGGTGCCACACGATTGATCACTGCAATGCCCTCTTGACGGTCTTTAACTAGAATAAGCGCACCACGGTTTTGCAATGAATCACGAGCGATATCAGCTTTCGGCAAGTCTGCCAATGCTTTTTCAATCTCAGAAGCAACTTCAGCTAGCTGCTCTTCACTAGTCGTCACAAAAATAGCTTGGGCAATACGGTCATGCTCAGCTTGTGACAATAAATCCATCGCCAACCAATCTGCACGATCTTGCGCTTCACCCTCTGCATATACCAACACTTCAGAAGGGCCTGCAATCATATCGATGCCGACTTGACCGAATACTGCACGTTTGGCGGCTGCCACATACTTGTTGCCCGGCCCTGTAATTTTATCCACTGCTGGAATTGTCGCGGTTCCATAAGCCAATGCGGCCACAGCTTGTGCACCACCAATAGTAAAAACACGATCAACCTGTGCCAAATGCGCGGCTGCCAATACTAATGGGTTTAGTACACCTTTGGGCGCTGGCACGACCATAATGACTTCGGCAACGCCTGCTACTTTAGCAGGAATGGCATTCATCAATACCGATGACGGATAAGAGGCCAAACCACCAGGGACATAGATGCCCACACGATCAAGTGGTGTGACTTTTTGACCGAGACGATTGCCTAGCTCATCTTCATATTGCCACGTCTCTTGTACTTGGCGCTCGTGAAATGTCTGTACGCGTGTGGCCGCTGTCGTCAATGCCGTCTTGACGGTCTCATCAAGGTTGGCAAATGCCTCAGCAAGCGACTCTTTGGATAGCTCTAGCTCTTGCATCGTGGTCGCTGGATGCTGATCAAATTGTTGAGTCAAGGCTAGCACCACACTATCACCATCATGGCGTACTTGCGCGATGATGTCATCAACGGTCTTCAATAAGTCGGCATCATTAACGGTTTCAAAAGCAAGCAACTCTGTCAATTGACTGTCAAAATCGGCATCTTGGGTACTTAGTTGGCGCATGACCTAATCCTATGGCTGAAATGAATAATGTAATGGTAGCGTGTATTGAATATTAACAATAATTTGGTGGCTTATATATCAGATTATACTGGGCTTTTATTCTCTGACAAGCAAATATGAAAAAACCAGTTTAGCACGCTATATCTATCATAGAGCACTAAACTGGTTTAAAAATTTGCATAACCATGCTTTATATTACCAATGATTGCCAGTGGCTTACGATGCACTAGCAATACTGTTTTTAAAGCTATCTAAAATCGGCTCAAGTAGTGCAAATTTACGCTTATAGCTGACTTGATTGACGATAAGACGAGATGAAACATCACAAATGTGATCACGAGCTTCAAGCCCATTCGCACGTAAAGTATTGCCAGTATCGACCACATCAACGATCAAATCACCGAGACCGACCAACGGGGCAAGCTCCATCGAGCCGTACAGCTTAATGACATCTACTTGCTGACCTTGGCTAGCAAAGTAAGCGCGTGCCACATTGACGTATTTGGTCGCGATACGTAGGCGACGATTAGGCAGTGGCGCATCTTTTACGCCAGCAGTCATCAGCTTACATTGAGCAATTTGCAAATCCAACAACTCATAAACATGATTGGCACCATGCTCAAGCAAAACGTCTTTACCTGCCACACCAAAATCAGCTGCACCGTGTTCTACATAGGTCGGCACATCGCTGGCACGCAAAATCAATACACGTACATTGGGATTTGAGGTTGGGAAAATAAGTTTGCGCGAGGCTTCAGGGTCTTCTAATAACTCAACACCAGCTGCGCGTAGCAGTGGCATGGTTTCTTCTAGAATACGGCCTTTTGATAACGCCAATGTTAAGCCTGAAAACTCATCATTCACTTCGTTTAATACACCGCTGGTTGGTAAGGCTTTGGTTGCTTCAGTCATAATGACATCGTATCCATGTACAGTTGGCAGCCCCACTGAAAGGGGCTTTTAGTTGTATATTACTAAGCTTTTCGTGATAACACCAATTACATCCGTGGTGGACAAATTGGTGCTGGATAAGCCAGTTAATATTAATCGTTGGTATTAATACGTTCGATATTCACACCTAGCGCGCGTAGCTTGTTTTCGACGTCTTCGTAGCCACGATCGATATGGTAAATACGGTCGATTAAGCTTTCACCTTCAGCAGTCGCCGCCGCCATGACCAATGACATAGAAGCACGCAAATCAGTCGCCATGACTGGTGCAGCAGTAAATTTCTCAACACCTTTTACCACAGCAGTATGACCATCAACCTGAATAGAGGCGCCTAAGCGATTAAGCTCAGGGACATGCATATAGCGATTTTCAAAGATATTTTCGATAAAAGTACTCGTGCCATCCGCAAGACAGCTAATCGCCATCAATTGCGCCTGCATATCAGTCGGAAAACCTGGATGTGGTTGGGTGCGAATATCAACAGCCAATGGACGGCCTTTCATCTGTGCACGAATCCAATGATCACCAGTGGTAATCACGGCGCCCATGGCTTCAAATTTTTCTAACACTGGCGTTAATAATAGTGCAGATGTATTTTTGGTCAATACATCACCGCGAGTCATCAACGCGCCAGCAAGGTAAGAACCTGTCTCGATACGATCTGGTACAACTGAATACTCACAGCCATGCAAGCGTTCAACACCTTCAATGGTCATGACCGATGTACCGATACCGCTTATTTTAGCGCCCATCGCGACTAGCATATTGGCCAAATCAACCACTTCTGGCTCTAATGCACAGTTACCTAAAACGGTCGTGCCTTTAGCAAGCGCTGCTGCCATGATCACGTTTTCAGTACCGCCCACGGTAATCATATCAAATGAGAAGTTACAACCTATTAGCCTGCCACCTTTTGGTGCCTGCGCTATGACATAACCATTCTCTACGCTAATCGTAGCACCCATCGCTTCAAAAGCTTTTAGATGCTGATCAACAGGGCGTGAACCAATGGCACAACCGCCTGGCAATGACACTTCTGCTTCGCCAAAACGCGCCAGCAATGGCCCAAGTACTAATATCGAGGCACGCATGGTTTTGACCAAATCATACGGTGCATAAAAATTATCGATATCTTTGGTATCGCAAGTAACAGTATCGCCCTGTTTTTGGATTTTGATACCCATGCCGCCGATCAATTCAATCAATGTGCGCACATCTTGTAGCGATGGCACATTGTGTAATGTCGTTGGAGTCTCGGCTAATATCATAGCCGCAAGTAACGGCAACGCGGCATTTTTGGCGCCTGAGATAGTAACTTCCCCTGCGATACGACTACTACCAGTGATTAAAAATTGATCCATAGAGGTGACAACCTAGCGATGAGTGTAAAAAATGGTGAAAATTAAACTTATAACCAACCACCTAAATGGTTAGTTTAAAATGTTCAATCATATATATAACGGTTTAGCCTTTTGACTGGATATCCCATTCAGCAGGCGTTAATGCTTGAATATTGAGCGCATGAATGTCGCCACTCGCAATCTTATCATTGACCAAGGCATAAATCGCTTGTTGACGTTGAACGGCACGCTTGCCCTCAAAACTGGCATCAACCACACGTACATCAAACTTATTACCTTGATTGGCAGCTTGAATAAAAGCATCTGGGAAGTGTGTTTGTAAAAAGGCAATCAAATCGTCAGCGTTCATGCTCATAGAATATCCTGTTAATAGCGGTAAAAAAGGGTTTTATTTTGAATGCAGGTATTATAACAAGAGTTTGAACATCTTACAGCACTGTCTGTGTATAAGAAAACCTGAGCTATATATACAATACCTGCTGAACAATAAAAGCAGTAAGTGTTTAAGTAATCAGTACTTAAAACTACTTCAGCTCTTTATCTAAATAGGTCAGCACTTGCGAGCGCACATCGTTTAACCAACGTAATGGTGGTGCCATCGCGCCGATACTGGTGGCATGGCTGGCACCTTCTATTTCACTGACTTCTACCCTAGCACCATAGTCTTTTAGCGCTTTTGTCATATTGACCGTATTTGTGTCATAGACAATCTTATCATTTTCAGCGGTCAATAATAGATAAGGCGGCTGCTCGCCCTTTAACTGTCTATCAGGCATAACTTGGTCAGGAGTAGCATCGGCAGGAAAAGCAGTAGCACTATCAAACTTCCTAAAATCATAGCTATAAGGGCCTGCGATGCCAACAACTGCTTTGATATCACTTGGTTTGATACCATAAGGTGCTAAGAAATCTTCGTTAGAAACTGCGGCAACTGCATTGAACGCGCCAGCTGATTGGCCCATGACAGCCATGCGCTGAGGATCTGCATGCAAGCTTTTGGCATTGTTATAGCTCCATGCAATCGCTTTTGCCGTGTCTTTTACATAATCAGGATATGGATGTTCGGGTGCCTTCCGGTAGTTAATCACTGCGGTCACATAGCCTGCTCGCGCCAGACTCTTACCCACGAAAGCATATTCTTCTTTGGTACCATTTTCCCATGATCCGCCATAGACGAACACGACCATCGGATAAGTATCAGTGATCGCAGTTTGGGCTTTCATGGCTTTTGCCAAAGGCTTCGGGTAATAGATATCTAAATCTTGTGAAGGCTCATCACCGTAGAGGATGTCTTTACTAACGCCAACACCGCCACTCGATGTAATGCCGTTGACGATAGCCAGCGGTGACACAGCTTGCGCACTATGTGACGCTAGCGCGATACCACCTATTGCTAGCACTGCGGTCAGCCCTACGCCTGTAAATGGTAGCGTGCTTGGCTTTTGATAAGACACTTTGCTATTAGAGGCCTGTTCGTTAGAGGTATTGCTATGGTTGTTTTCGCTCTGCTGTGCGCGTTTCTCTAAATCCTTCATTTACCAGTATTCCTATTATATTTATAAACAATGATGAGCATTACCACAGCCACTTTATAAAATATCATTCACTAAAATTACTATTATTCATTAAAAGTACCATTTATTATTTGGCGGGCTGTTCTACTGCTGATTGTCTATATATTACTGGCTCGCTAAGGATTTATCGTGTTTTTCCTGTTAGTGCTGTTTAGTCTTCTTGTCATTAAAATCCAATCACTTAACAGCCATCACTTATCTATCGGGTTTATAAATAATGACTGCTTTATCAACATAACTACTTTATCAACTTTGGCTTTACTATTGATTCTTGTATAGCTCAATATATGGACTAGAGGATGGCTGCTCACCTGTTGTGCCCTCTTCTGTCACTATAACTGGCGTTGCGGTAGTGGCTGTATTGTTTCCTACAGAGTTGCTAGGACTAAAATTATTATTAGCAGCAGCACCTTCAACGACTGGTACTGAATCAGCATTGCCCAAGTTATTATCAGTCATAATGTCGTTTTGGTTTATCTTCACACCTCGATCATCCACGACTGTCGTCAGTAGCACCAGCTCTGTCACACCGACCGTCGTGTTGGCAATATCAATGAGATTACTCTGTTGAGTGGGTGTCATACGTCCCATAATATAGACCACGCCGTTATCGCTCACTGCCTTAACCTGTGAAGAACTAACACCGTTACTAGCGGCCACTTTTGCTAGCAATTTTGAGGTGATATAACCATCCTGCACGGTAGAGCTATAACCTTTTGAGGCACTAACGTTCAATTCGTTATAAACGCGGCGCACATCAGGCATAGAGCTAACGACTTTTTCTATTTCTGTTTTAATGGCTTCAGTTGGCACTTCACCTGTCAGCAACACTTCACTGTTGAAGCTATCAATGCCCATACGGCTGGTTTGTTGTAGGTTTTCTTGTAGACCATAGACATTGATTTTGGCAGTGTGTTCGATACTGCGATCAAGCAGACGCTGCGGAATAGTGCGCTCTGTCATCGGCACACCATACGTGCCTTCTGTGCTATTGGTCAGATAGTTGGTCGTACAGCCAGTAACAGCGATACTGGATAGTAGTATCATACCAATCGCTGTACGGTGTGATGAGCCGAAAATAGCAGTGCGCAGATGCATCCGTGTCATGATTTACCTCTTAGGACATGATTGTGACGATTATATAAATTTAATGGATTGAACAATTTCGATCTAGCGGCTTTTAGGGCGTGTCATCAATTAGATTGTGAGGCTTAAAATGAGAAAAATTGTAGATAAACAAGGAAGAAATTGCCGTGAATATGTACATATTGGCAAAATTTCTAACGATGTTTAGCAAAATTTAGCCATTTTAAGACCACTAAATGTATTAATGCGCTAATTGATGACACGCTCTAACATAGCTGCTTATAACAACTTGTAATACAGCTACTTATAACATAGCTACTTTACTGAATTTTTGCTGAAGGCGGTTAGGTTTTTGGTAACGATAGCTGGATACTAAATTCTATGTGCTGTTTTATTGGTTCTATTCACTGTTTAGCCGTACCGCTTCTATATAGTGTCACCATGCCTCTGCTACGAAGGCACCCTGAAACCATTCTGGTTGAGTATCTATATTTTGGTTTTTTTTGCTCACACTGCTAGCCGTATTATAAGCAATCACATCAAACCGACATTCATAGTCGCTATATTCAGGATGCTGCTGCAAAAAATAGCGCGCAGCTTTGATAACTTTGCGTTGTTTGCTAGCCGTCACACTCAGCGCGGCATCGCCAAACCCTGACTGCTTGCGCTGACGAACTTCGATAAATACCAGTGTTGACCACGCCTGCCCTGTTTCTATCATGATCAAATCTAGTTCACCCACTTTTGGCTGCTGCCAATTTTGTGCAACTAACCTTAATCCTTGCGCCTGCAAAAATTCACGTGCTTGCTGCTCAAACAGGCTGCCTTGGCGTTGTTTTGGTGAAGTAAGGGTTAAAGGTTTATGGTTCGCCATGATGTCGATTGGTCTGGTTAACATTTCAGAATTATCATAGCACATCATGCTAAACTAGCCACTTTCGCACGCCCTAGCTCTGTCATCGACAAGTATGTAATCGCTTACTATTTGGCTGAAACATACATTAGATGATGACGGTATGGGCAACCGTGCCATATTCTTTTTAATGACCCGAGGTTTTCATGTCTACTCCTACCGCGATGCCAGCTTGTCTATATATCGTTGCCACGCCGATTGGTAATCTTAGCGACATGACACCGCATGCAATTGATGTCCTAAAGCAAGTCGCCATCATTGCCTGTGAAGACACCCGTACCTCAGGCAAGCTATTGTCACATTTTGGTATTGATACCAAAGGCAGCAAAACTGACGATGCAAAAGCATCAACGCCTCATCATAATGAAAACAGTGCTGCAGACGATACGGAAACCACTTCAAAACAAAAAGGCCACAATAAGCTGTGGGCATACCATGAGCACAATAGCGCGATTCAAACACCGAAGATTATTGAGATGATTGAGCAAGGTCATTCGGTCGCTTTGATTAGTGATGCTGGGACGCCACTAGTTAGTGATCCTGGTTATCAATTGGTACAAGCAGCACATGCCGCTGGCGTCGCCGTGTCACCTATCGTTGGTGCCTCTGCTGCTATTGGCGCGCTTTCAGTTGCAGGATTGCCGTCAGATCGCTTTAGCTTTATTGGATTTTTGCCAGCCAAAACTCATGGTCGCCAAAAACAACTGAGCGCATTAATCGCTCGTACCGAAACCCTGATATTTTACGAAGCACCGCACCGTATTATCGCCAGCTTAGAAGATATGGCAACGATATTTGGTGCAGATCGCGAAGTCGCGTTTTGCCGCGAATTGACCAAAACCTTTGAGACGGTACGTAAGAGTACACTTGGCGATTTGGTTGAGTTTGTCAAAGCAGATGACAATCAACAGCGCGGTGAAATAGTCGTTGTCGTCGCTGGCGTGAATGTGGCTCAGGATTCAGATGACATCAGTATCCATGATAAATTATTGCAAAGATTGCTAGAAGACTTATCGGTCAAAAAAGCTGCAGCATTGGGCGCTGATATCACAGGCGTCAAAAAGAATGCGCTATATCAACGCCTACTTGAACTACAGGCTGAATAGCTTTTAAATATAAAAATGTGCGTTTATCACTTAATTGAGGAGAAGTAAGCAATGTACGATGTAATGGCGATAGGGAATGCGTTGGTTGATCACGAATATGTGCTGTCTGATGCAGCATTAGATGAGACAGAACTGACTAAAGGTCATATGACGCTAGCTGGTATCGAGGAGCAACAACAATTACTCGCATATTTCAAACTTGCTAACATTGACCCATCAAAACAAGCAGGCGGTGGCTCAGCTGCCAATGCGATGTATGCATTTGCCAGTCTAGGTGGCAAGCCTTTTTATGCGTGCCGTGTCGGTGATGACGATCAGGGCGCATTTTACCTCAGAGACTTGCACGAAGCAGGCGTGGCCACCTCAGACAAGTCTATCCACGCAGGCGGTGTGACCGGCTCATGCGTGGTCGCGGTTACAGAAGATGGTGAGCGTACCATGCAGACTTATCTTGGCACCTCAAGTGAGATTGTCGCCGACAATGTTGATTTTGATGCGTTGACGCAAGCAGATTGGCTATATCTAGAGGGTTATCTAGCGATGTCTGAGAGCATCCAACCAGCGATGACTCAGTTACGCCAACAAGCCGGTATTCATAATGCAAAAATTGCAGTGAGCTTTGCTGATCCTGCGGTGGTACAATTTGCCAAAGATGGCTTGCTTAATATGCTTGGTAATAAAGTTGCCGTTATATTTTGCAACAGTGAAGAAGCTAAGTTGTTTACGGATAAAAAACAAGTTAAAGCCGCTGCACGTGCCTTGCTTGAATACTGTCAAACTGCAGTCGTAACCGATGGTGCCAATGGTGCTATTATCGCCCATAAATCTGATGACGATTCAGACATTGAGGTTTATGAAGTTGCTACCCCAGTAGTTGCCAATGTTATTGATACCAATGGTGCAGGTGATAATTACGCGGGTGCTTTCTTATATGCATTATCGCAGCAGTACAGCTTGCCAGAATGCGGACGTCTTGCCAGCGAAGTGTCAGCACAAATCATTCAACAGTTTGGGCCGCGCCTTGCTTCACAAGACTATCAAGATATCGCTCAGCGTGTATTATCAGCGTGATATAAATAGACGTTTTTGATGCTAATCAGAAAAGCCCATAGCAAATTTTCTATGGGCTCTTTTTGTCACTCAATAAGCAAGTTACTCAGTTCAATGAGAGTCTTCTAGTATTAAGCTGAAGCTAGTGCCTGCTCTAAATCTGATTTAATATCTTCAATGTGTTCGATACCAATCGATAGTCGTACCATATCAGTACTCACACCTGCATTGGCGAGCTCTTGCTCATTCAACTGGCGATGGGTGGTCGTCGCTGGATGGCAGGCTAGTGATTTGGCATCACCGATATTGACCAAACGCGTAATCAGTTGCAGCGCGTCGATAAAGCGTGCACCAGCTTCTAAACCACCTTTAACCCCAAAGGTCAAAATAGCAGATGGCGTGCCTTTCATGTACTTCTTAGCAAGCTCATGCTCAGGATGATCCGGTAAACCCGCATACTTCACCCAAGCAACTTTATCATGGTCACGTAGATATTCCGCAACGGCTTGAGCATTCTGTACATGGCGCTCCATACGTAGACTCAATGTCTCCATACCTTGCAAAATACCAAAAGCATTTAGCGGACTAAGCGCTGCGCCAGTATTACGCAGTGGTGCCACACGAGCACGAGCGATAAAGGCTGCTGCACCCACGTCTTTGACAAAGTTCACACCGTGATAGCTGTGATCTGGCGTGTTTAATAATGGAAAACGCTCAGGATAATCACCCCATGCGAATTTACCACTATCGACAATCGCACCACCAATCGAAGTGCCTGTACCACTCATATATTTAGTCAACGAATGAATGACAATATCCGCACCAAACTCAAAAGGACGACATAGCGCAGGTGTCGCAACCGTACTATCAATTACAACTGGCACGCCATATTCGTGAGCAATATCACTTAATGCCTGAATATCCACGATGTTGCCCAATGGATTACCGATACTCTCTGCAAAAACCATCTTAGTCTTATCATCGATTAAATCACGAATCGCTTCAGGATTTTTGTGGTCAAAGAAGCGCACTTCGATACCTTGACGCGGCAATGCATGGGCAAATAAATTGTAAGTACCACCATACAAGGTCGATACAGCAACGATATTGTCACCCGCTTCACAGATGGTCTGAATCGCATAAGTGATGGCAGCCATACCAGATGCCACTGCAAGCGCACCGATGCCACCTTCAAGCGCTGCGACGCGCTCTTCTAACACCGCATTGGTCGGGTTCATGATACGAGTATAAATATTACCTGCGACCTTTAAATCAAACAGGTCTGCGCCATGCTGGGTATTATCAAAGGCATACGAGCTAGTATGATAGATAGGTACTGCGACGGCTTTAGTGGTGGGTTCAACACTATAACCGGCATGAATCGCTAAGGTTTCAAGACGTTGAGGGGTCTCTGGTTTTTGGGCTGTTTGCTGGTCTGCTTGTCCATCACTCATTATATATTCCTTTATTTCGATAAAAGTTATTAATCAATAAATGACTAATCAACAAATTATTAATCAACAATCTACCACTGAAAATTCAGTTAAAAAACACTCTACCAAATCATAGCAATAAAAAAAGCCAAGTTCATCAAAACTTGGCTTTTTAATTAAAATAACTTTTCGCTATTACTTAAGTCTGTAACTTCCAGCTAGACTTTTATTTGTAATAAGCGTTTTCAGTACGGGTATGATCCGTCTCATCAATGACTTGGGTCAACTCTGGTATTTGCTGCTTGAGCTGTACTTCAACGCCTTGACGCAAGGTCATGTCGACTGCTGAGCACCCTTGGCAACCACCACCGAATTTCAATACCGCTGTAAGGCCAACACCTTCCTCATCAATCAGCTCAAGCAACTGCACGTCACCACCATGGGCGGCCAGACCGGGATTAATCTCCGACTGTAATACGTAGTTGATGCGCTCTTCTACACTGGCATCAGCACCCACTTTAGGTACTTTAGAGTTTGGCGCGCGGAAAGTCAGCTGACCACCGAAACGGTCTTTATTATAATCGATAACGGCATCTTCTAGATAAGGAACTGAAGCCGCTTCGATAAATGCAGAAAAACTGTCATACGTAAAACGCAAATCAGCGCTATCTTCTTCGCCCGGTTGGTTATAGGCCATACAGCACTCTGCACGTGGCGTACCTGGATGCTCGACGAAAATACGTACGCCGATACCGTCTGTATCTTGCTTAGATAACAAATCCGCTAAGTACCCTTGGGCTGACTCAGTAATAGTAATATTACTTTTTGCTTCAGTCTGATCAGTATCTAGCGCTGATTCATAGTCTGCTGATGGCGCTACTGGGCTATCAACTTGGTCATGCTCACTCATAATGTTTCCTATGCGTTATGACACAAACGCTATATCTATTATGGCTACTGTGTCGTGAATTTGAATGTTTAAAATTTTTACGGCTTGTATAAAACATGCAGGCTAGCAATATTTGAGATTTATTATTGTATGACGCTGCCCGCCATGAGTATAAAGTTTAATTCGTCTATAGCACTCATTATACCTGAATCAAGCATTAATTCCGACCACGCTACTGTGAATTGAACGGTGGGCGCTGTAAATGGTTGTCATTGATTTTTTTAATGATGCTACCTACTGGCAAAGTAACTCAATATTTAAACAATGAAAAACAAACATGCCTAATAGTTGTGTTGCTTAGTTGTGTTGGCTGCCAAGTTATTCTCTATATAAAGACAGCTATACCATTTATCAAGCATACTCAGCATTTTCGCTATGCGATACCGTTCACATCTCGTTTGAGCAAGTCATTTATATTTGACGTAGTATTGATAGTTTGAATAACTTTGTGCACTGGCTTTATGAGCATGGTAGCTTTGATGGCCTTGTATAAATATCACATATTTTTCGGATAGGATGATTTTTATGATGACACGGACGTTGCACTTAATAACTACCAAGGATGATGAGAAAATTGCCGTTTGGAAAGTAATTGATACTATAGAAGACAGTACGATAGCCAACACGTTAGAAAATAGCTTGCCTATTATAAAACCTCAAAATATATTTTTGACGCACGGGACCTTTTCGGACAAACAAACTTGCTTAAAAATCGCTGAGTATCTGGCTGGCCTTGGACACCACTGCTACATCATGGAGTGGCGCGGTCATGGTGACAGCTCAATGCCAAAAGAACAATTTAATTTCGAAACAGTGGCAACCTATGATTACGAAGCGACTTTTCGCTATTTTTTTGATGAATTAAAACTCGATAATTTGCATTGTATTACTCATAGTGGCGGCGGTATTGGTTTGATTATGTTTTTAATTCAAAACCCACGCTATATCGACAAAATAAACAGCATCAGCATGTTTGCTTGCCAAGCCTATGGTGCAGCATCAAAGCCAATTAACCATGCGAAAATTATTGCAGCCAAAATACTCACGCGACTGCTTGGCTTCATCCCTGCCAGAAAATTAAAGATGGGCCCCTGCAATGAAAGTTATTACACGATGAACCAGTGGTACGACTGGAATCTACAAAGGAACTTTAAAAGCAGCTTTATCAAGCAAAGTACATTTAATCAAAGCACGTTTAATAAAGCTAGCACTGATACAAATGGCGTCGCTGACGAGCTTTTAGACTATCGACATCAGATGCCAAACATCACCATACCTGTATACGCCATCAGTGCCAGAGGGGACAACTTTATCTCCCCTACTCATGGCTGTCAGATGCTCTTTGATAGTTTTAAAAATCCCACCAATGTCTTTCGCGAGTATGCGCTCAGTCACGGTGATTTAGACGACTACACTCACAGCCGCATTATGATCAGCCGTAACGCTGCCAAAGAGATTTGGCCAACGGTGACCGATTGGATTGAGCGTCATGCTCAATAGTTGCTATGCCACTTAGCCACTTAGCCACTTACTATAATGAGCGCTTTATTATGTACAACAACTGCAAGGGTTGAAACTATTATGGCTGATAATGGCTATCAAATAGTCTGTAGCGGTAGAATGATAACCGATCAAAACTAATGGTATGAGAATTATGCTTATGAACCAGCTTTTGAGCACTAGGTCGAACAAGGGTGTCATAGACCATAACCATCGCTGGCAACAGCGTTACAAGTCAATATTAGTCGCAGGCTCTATGAGTCTAGCCAGTCTAATGATCGGCTGCCAGTCAACTGCGACTACTCAACTTACGACTCCCCCATCCTTACCGCAAAATGCAGTCTTGATTAATAAGGCGACCAATTTATATCAAGTTGATAAGCTACTGTTTCGAAGTGAGCAGTTACGTGCAGCTGATATCCCTTTACTTAAAGCCAATCGTATTGACGCTATCCTTAATTTACGCTTTTTTGATCGAAATGATGATGAAAAATTACTAGCTGATATTGTTAATGAGACGTCCTTGAACTTATATAATCAACCGCTTAAATCGTGGTATGTTACTCCAAAAGAAATCGCTAAAGCCTTAAATACGATAAAAGATTTACAGGCACAAAATAAGAGCGTACTGGTACACTGCTATCATGGTGCTGACCGTACGGGACTGATTATCGCTATGTATAGAATCATTGAGCAAGAGTGGTATATTGAACACGCTAAGCAAGAGATGGTCGCTGGTGGATTTGGCTATCACGCCGTTTGGGTAAATCTTGAAAACATGTTAAACCCTAAAACCGTGGCTGCTGTCCGTATAGAGATGTAGCCAAAAATTTTGTGATATGGCACTTAAGCTAGTAACTTTAAAAATCCTGACAATGTCTTTTGTGAATACGCGCTCAGCCATGGTGATTTAGACGACTATACTCACAGACGCATTATGATTAGCCGTAACACTGCCAAAGAAATCTGGTCAACGGTGACTGCTTGGATTGCAAAGCATTCTCCTTAAAATTATGGGTGTATTTATCTGGCCTCGTTACATCATGATGCACATCATCATTGACCGTTATACTATCCCAAACATCTTTCCACTTGTCAGCAAGTCATCGGCTGTGTCAGTATTGGCATTATTAATTTTTTACCAATGAAATATAAGTCGTAGGAAATTGGCGTCTATGAGTGAATTATCAGAGCAAAGTTCAGACATACAAACCCCTGATCAGAAAAGCAGTAAATACTATCGTTATTTGGTTTTCATTGGGCGTTTTCAGCCGTTCCATCGTGGACATAAAGCCGTCATCGACGAAGCATTAAAGCGCTCGGATGATGTGATTATGCTCATCGGCTCAGCCAACCTGCCTCGTAGCTTACGCAATCCGTTTAGCGTCGCTGAGCGTGCTGCCATGATTAAAGACGCCTATTCAGCAGAGGAAGCAGCACGTATTCACTGCGTGGGTCTAGACGATGCACTCTACAACGACACCCGCTGGCTACAGTATGTGCAAGCAGGCGTCAAGTCTGTCACTGGTGACTTGCAGAGCGACATTGGGTTGATTGGTCACTCAAAAGACAGCTCATCGTATTACTTATCGCTATTCCCCAACTGGGACTCAGTCTCGGTGCCCAATTATCACAATCTATCAGCCACACCTATTCGCGATAGCTACTTAATGGGTGCCACGCCGACACCTGAACGCACGCCCGAATCAACCCGTAAAGTGTTGAATGATTTCAAAAAAACTGATGACTATCATCAACTGCATGAAGAAGCAGATTTCATCGATAAGTATAAAAGACAGTGGGAATCCGCCCCCTATCCGCCTACATTTATGACGGCTGATGCTTTGATTGTACAGTCTGGACATATCCTGTTGGTAGAGCGTCGTAGTATGCCAGGGCGTGGATTGTGGGCATTACCTGGTGGGTTCTTAAATCCGAAAGAGACCTTATTTGATGCTTGTATTCGTGAGCTGCGTGAAGAAACGCGTCTCAAAGTTCCTGAGCCAGTATTGCGTGGCTCTTGTCACAGTCAGCATACTTTTGATGACCCATATCGCTCGGCACGTGGTCGTACGATTACCCAAGCATTTTATTTTCAGCTTAAAAATGATCCAAAAGGTCTACCAAAAGTAAAAGGTGGCGATGACGCAGCTAAAGCTTTTTGGTTACCGCTGGCAGAGCTTGATGCCACCATGATGTTCGAAGACCACTATGCGATTATTACCAAAATGGTTGGATTGTAAATTTACATAACGTTGACCGACTAGTACATGATTTACAACCTTATAATCAACTACAGTCTATATAATTTATTTTCTTAGTTTTTTATTTTTAAACCTGATTTATCATTTTTGCACACGTTTTTGTACAACAGCTTTCACCGCCCAAGTCGATAGACGGCAAGGGTTCACCGCTGCAACTGTTCTTTCATAAAAGCAGCTGCGGCATTTCAAAGCAGAGGAGTTCTGTGATGTATACCAGTAATCTAAATAATTTAATTCTTAACAGCGACAGCTATAAAACCTCACATTGGGTGCAATATCCAAGCGGTAGTGAGTATCTGTCAAGCTACATTGAGGCGCGTAAAGGCGACTATGATGTGGTATTTTTTGGCTTGCAAGCCTTTATTAAAGAATACCTAAGCACCCCTATTACCCATCAAGATATCGACGAAGCCGAAATGGTCGTTCAAGCGCACGGCTTGACTTTCAATCGTGCTGGTTGGGAGCATTTGGTGGACAAACACAATGGTTATCTACCATTACGTATCCAAGCCGTACCCGAAGGCAGCATCGTACCAGTGTCCAATGTGGTCTGCCAAGTCATCAATACCGACCCTGAATTTTACTGGCTGCCAAGCTATATCGAAACTGCACTATTACGTGCTATTTGGTATCCGTCGACGGTCGCCAGTGTCTCGCATTACTGCAAAGACATCATTCGTAAAGCGCTAGAAAAATCAGCAGACAACACCGAATCACTTACTTTTAGACTGCATGATTTTGGCTCACGCGGTGCATCTAGTCAGGAATCTGTGGCACTCGGCAGCTTGGCACATTTGGTGAACTTTGCGGGCACTGACTCAATGACGGCACTAGTAGCTGCCAGTCGCTGGTATCAAATGGATAAAGACATGCCAGCGTTTTCTATCCCTGCAGCTGAACACAGTACAATGACTGCATGGGGCCGTGACGGTGAGACAGCAGCCTTTGCCAATATGATTGAACAGTTTGGTGGCGAAGGCAAAAGCTTTTCAGTGGTCTCAGACAGTTATGACTTATGGAATGCTATTGATAATATTTGGGGTGGTAGCCTAAAAGACGACGTAAAAAACATGGGCGGCACACTGGTCATTAGACCAGACAGTGGCGAGCCTACCAAAGTTGTCCGCGAGGCATTAGAGCGCTTGGCAGTGAAGTTTGGGACGACTGTCAATAGTAAAGGCTATAAAGTACTGCCTGACTACGTACGAGTCATCCAAGGTGATGGTATCAGTCCGCAAAGCTTAACCAAAATTATTGATGTCATACTAAAAGCAGGCTTCAGCGCTGAAAATGTCACCTTTGGTATGGGCGGTGGCTTACTACAACAAGTCAACCGCGACACCATGAGCTGGGCGATGAAAGCCAGTTCTATTTCTATCGATGGCACATGGAAAGACATCTATAAAGATCCTATTACTAGCCGTTCGAAACGCTCAAAAAAAGGTCGATTGGCTTTGGTCAAAGACAGCAACGGACAGCTTAAAACCATCAAAGCCGATGACTTAGCTGCCGATGCAGAAAACCTGTTGCGTGATGTTTATGTCGATGGCCAGTTATTAATTGAAGACAATCTAACGACTATCCGAGAGCGTGCTGGATGGTAGCAATATGATAAATAGTAATAAAATGGCGACAGTGGCAAGAGATGTCCTCCTTGCCCCTGTTTATCTTTATCAAGGTCGCAGAATCAAGCGTGACACGGTTCGCTTGCCTGAGCCACATGGTGAGAGATATGGTCATGTCCAATTAAGCCACTCTACTAATACCCTGTCTGCTAATACACAAAAAGATGGCGTCCGAAAAATGCTAAACATCATGGTGGTTGGTGACTCAGCCGCCGCTGGTGTTGGTAGTCAAACGCAGCAAGAAGCCTTAGTAGGCAAGCTGATCCCTGCTCTGCAGCAGCAGTCTGCTATTCATACTCAGTTTGATGAGCTGACATGGTCATTGCAAGCAACTACGGGTCACACTAGCTTTGATATCTTGCGTCGGCTTTATATCCTACCCACTCCTAGCCAAGCGGTTGATGTCATGGTGCTGAGTGTCGGAGTTAATGACACCACTGCTAATGTCTCTGCGCGTAAATGGCAGCAGCAAATTGAAGACATCATTGCTATTGCTCAGCGTAAATTTGGTGTGCGAGAATTGATTTTTTCAAGTCTACCACCAATGGCACAAATGCCTGCAATACCTACCCCGCTCAATAATTTTATTGGTGCCAAAGCATCCACTTTGGATAGGATACTGCAGCAAGTCTGTGCCGAGCATGACAGTGTCACTTATATGGAAACTGACTTTGCAAAGATGATAGAAGAGCACTTTGATGGCAAACCTGTCGATATCGCCGTGATGTTTGCCAGTGATGGCTTTCACCCTAGTAGCCTAATGTATGGCTATTGGGCGCAGCAATTATCAGAGTTGATAGTACAGATATTAGACGCCCCGACTGCTTAAGGCTTGCCTTAATTTCACCTTTCAAAAACACTATCCTAAAATTCAAACAAAAAAAACCGCTGAATATTCAGCGGTTTTTTATTGCTTTGCGAAATATATTTACACAATAAGTGTAAATTATTCTGCAGCGTCAGTATCAGCAGCTTTCTTACGGCCACCAAACGCACCAAAGCGTTTGTTGAAGCTAGCAACACGGCCTTCAGTAGAAGTTTTGCGTTGTTCGCCAGTATAGAATGGATGCGACGCACTTGAGATATCAAGTGGGTAGTATGGATATTCTGTACCTTCGTATTCACGAGTAGCTTTGGTTTTAGCAGTTGAACGAGTCAAAAAGAAAACGTCAGCGTTAGTGTCGTGGAATAAAACTTCTTGGTAATTAGGATGGATATCTTTACGCATAATAAACTCTCTATGTCCGATGTATGTATAGTGCTTTTGAGCAACATCTTAAATGATGTGCCAAATCAACAATGGCATACGTAACTGAGGCACTAAGGACATTTATAAGTATGGCAGCTGCATCACTGGCTTATTCCAGCACCCAACACCATTCCTCTGCTCACTTAGCCTTTCCCCAGCGGGAAAATCAAACCGCGATTTTAACGGTTTTCGACGTCCGATGCAAGTTAGTCGGGCGCTAAGACTGTAATGATATGCCAATACAATCTTGATAAAGACCAATTAGTTCTAGAACACCAAAGGATAGTGTGTCAATGGTAGTAAAAGCGGTAGCAGTCGATACCCTAGAGTAGTGAGTGAGATGAATATCGTAGTAGTTGCATCATAGTTATATAGTGAATAGACCATAGCATGCCATATTATTCCGTTAGCAATTTGGCTAGCGTCAATACGCCTGATGCCAAAGGGCTGTCTTTACGATAAACAATCGATAGCTGAACTTGCTTTGACCCATGATTGAGTGGCGTCATGACCAATGATTTTTCATATCGACTACCGACTACCATATTTTTACCAATGATGGTGTAGCCTAATCCCGCAGCGACACACCCCAATACACCGTCAGCGCTGCTCATCAGCATTAGCTCATCACACCCTCTGCCTGCTTCTTGTTGCCAAATAATGGCCTGTGTCCTGTAACCACAACCTTCATCGCGTACGAATAAGACAGGGTCATGCTCACTATCTAATGGCGTCACCATCATCAGCTCTTCTCTGACAACAGGAATCACCACCAGATCTTGATGTTTGGGTGCATTGCCAATTGCCGCACAGTCTACTTTATTATTTAAAACCGCCAAGACCAACCTATCACTGGTATCTGTATAGATTTTGGCACGGATTTCAGAGTGGTTTAACTTCAGTTGCTTCAGTGCCAATGGCATATGGACAGCAGCAAATGTCTCAGGCATACCGATTATTAATTCATAACTGTCTTTATTTCGCAGCATAGCCGATGTGGCTTGATACTCTAGTTGTAAAATTTGATCAGCATAATCGCACAGCTGTCGCCCACTCGGGGTTAATTGCAGCTTTCGACCAATGATATTGAATAATTTGGTATCCAACTCCCTTTCGAGTTTTTTGATACGGTTGGTAATATTTGACTGAACGGTATGCAGTTTTTCAGCAGCCCCTTTAATACCGTTTTCATCAACAACCGCTTTAAACGTCTTTAACGTCAAAATCTCCATGTGAAAATCCTTATTCACTTATTAAACAGTTCTTATAATGAGAATACTTTGTTCTAGATAATTCAATTTTTAAGATTAACAGAGTCACGTATTCTTTGTTAATAACTTTCCGATATGAAGTAATAAAAATGTCTATAGAGCTCACGAAAGTCCGTGTATACATGGCTGGAATTTGCAGCTTGATAGTGACCGTAGGGGTTGCTCGATTTTCGTATAGTCTATTGCTACCAGTCATGCAAGAAGGCGCTGGCTTGACAGAGTTAGGTGGTGGGTGGTTAGCCAGCACGAACTTTATGGGTTATATGTTTGGCGTTTTGATTGCGGCGAGCATGCATAATCTGAATTATAAATATCACTTACATCGTGTTTACCTTGTTTTAAGTGTGGTCACCTCTGCAGCTATGGTTCTGACCACAGATATAACCACTTGGGCGATATTAAGGTTCCTAGCTGGCGTCTGTGCTTCAGGCGGATTTATTATTGCTTCGGGATTGATATTGAAATGGCTGGTAAAAAATAACCACCGTACTGAGCTCGGGGTTCATTTCGCAGGTGCAGGTTTGAGCATTGTGATTACCTCGTTATTGTTTGAGGCAATGCAGTCAATATCAGCAGATTGGCAACAGCAATGGTTAGCACTCTCTGTGTTGGCGATTGTCTTTGCTGTGCCTGCATGGTTATGGATGCCACACCCTTCCACCGATAGTAAAAATCAAGAAGTGATTAAGGACAATCCACCAAGCAAGACTTTCAAATCATTAATGATGCTGGCTTATTTCTGTGCAGGTTATGGTTATGCAGTCAGCTCTACCTTTATCGTCGATATCGTAGAGAGTACAAAAGGCTTACAAGGACAAGGAGGTTTTGTCTTTTTATTGATTGGTTTAGCTGCTACCCCAGCTGCACTTGTATGGGATCGTATTGCTCGGAGGTTTGGTTATCTTAGGACACTAATCGCCGCTTATCTTGTGCAAATAATCGGCATCATATTGCCTGCCCTCAATAACAGCTTACCGACGGTCATAATCAGTGCAGTGTTATTTGGCGGTACTTTCATTGCTTGTGTGAGTTTAGTATTGACGATGGCTGGTAAATTCTTCCCCAGTGATCCTGCTAAATTCATGGGAACAATGACGTTATCGTATGGTGCAGCTCAAATCATTGCACCCGTCTGTACCGGTTATATTGTTAAAATTTACGGAAGTTATGATCCTGGTCTATATCTATCAGCAGCAGTCGTGACAATGGGTACACTACTCTTGTATGGTTTATTGAATTTAAAGCATCCTCAATAAAAATCTATCACTCACAAACTATCAAAAAATGAGATTTAGACTTAAATCTGCATACTAAAATAAGCACCAAGACTATTACTAAAATAGCTAAAAGCAGCCACTCGATGGCTGCTTTTTTTATTGATATAAAAATAACGGCTTTATTATTGAACTATATATTCAATAAAACGCATAAAAGCTTTTGATAGGCTTGTTAACCTCGAAATTTATTGTTATATTCATATATGTGAATTTATGAATATAGTACATAACACTGAGGAAGCAGAAAAATGGATACAATAAAAGTTGATTTTATAGATATAGATAAAGAATGGGATAAGCAAATATCAGACTATCATTTTGACGTATACCATTTATCTGGCTGGATTGCGGCATCAGCCGTCGTCGATAAAGGCATGCCTCAAGGTATAGTCGCTCACTACAAAGATAAAAAAGTGTTTTTACCTATTATCATACGAGAGATAGACTCAGAGCATTGGGATGCCACCTCTACATATGGCTACGGCGGTCCTGTGATGGACAAGACGCTAACCGATGCCCAGCTCGATCTCGTACTAGAAGGCATAAGAGCTTTTCTCTTTGAAAAGGGTTGTGTGTCATTATTTATGCGACTGCATCCAATCATCAATAAAGAATGGCTGCCTACCGTTGGAAAAGCGCTTACTCACGGCCTGACATTAATGTCTGACTTAACAAAATCAGAAGAAGAACACTGGAGCGAGACTCAAAACCGTCATCGTCGAGGCATCAAAAAAGCCATGAAAATGGAGGTTGTCACAAAAATTGAGTCCCTAACCAAAGAAAGCGCCATGGTGTTTTCGAACATTTATAAAGAAACGATGGAACATGTTAATGCTAGCCAGTATTACTTTTTTGATGACAACTATTTTTTCAATTTATTTGAAAACCTTCAAGACAGAATACTACTAATAACGGCTTATCAAGACGGCAAAGCCATTGGTTCATCGATATACACAATCTGTAGAGAATCAGGCATTATGCAGTTCCATCTCGGTGGTACACTCAACGCCTATACACATCTACAGCCGTCTAAACTTATTACTCATGTTGCTCGTAATTGGGGTAGAGAAAATAATTATAACTTACTCCATCTTGGTGGCGGCCTAGGCTCCAACCTAGATTCGTTATATGAATATAAAAAAGGATTTAGCTCACAAGAGCTGTTGTTTAAAACCTATAGACTCGTTGTCAATTCATCCAAATATGCCGCGTTGATTGCGAATAATTGGTTTACTGAAAACGATTTAAGCTCAGATTTTTTCCCTTTGTATAGAAAAGAGCCAACCAAAGAAATGGTATTGGAAGCTGAAGGAACTGAATCTCTAGTTAGTGTTTGATAAGCAGACTTACCTACTCTCAGCAAATATCAGCAAACAAAAAAGCAGCCACGATGATGGCTGCTTTTTTTCGACTCAAGGTTAGCTATTTTATTTCATTGTAACGATATGCCACACACCTAACTTATTATCGCCATCTTTATCACCTACCTGAGTATCATTGGCATAGAAGTACAAAGGTTTGCCATTCATGGCCCATTGATACTTACCATCTTCGCGCTGGAATGCAGCAAACTGACCTGAGGCTTTCGCATTATCAGGTGCTAAAAATGCTGGCCATACTAGCAAACACGCAGCGCCACATTCTGATTTCCCCATAGCATCTTTATCAAAAGTATATAAGGTCATATGATTGTTCGCATCAACCAACATACCGTTTTTGCTCGTAACGGGTGCCGTATTGTTATTAGTCGCCTGCACTTCATGCATGCCAGAACCATCCTTGCCCAATACATTGTTTAACGTTGAACAACCAGTAAGCGTCAAAACACCTGTCAACGCCGATAATATGAGCACACGTTTCATGATAACGTCCTTGTTATTGTCATGGTTAATTTTATTTAGAGTTTGCTTACAATCATACGACTTGAGTACAGGTTCTTTGATTACATGTGATTTAAGTAAAAGCAAAAATGACCCAATCCTGACTTCAAGCTATTCAATATAGCATGGGCATATAGACAGTTGCTTTTATACAGAGTGGTCTTTACAAAACTGCTTATATCCTACGGAACAAGCCAACAAATCCATTGCACTAGATAGACAGTCCTACCTACTCGTTGACAAAACTCATGTATTCACTTACTTATTTGCCGTCATATCAGTTGTAGTTTTTCGTAAAATAACGCTATAGAGTTTAAGAGTTACTAAACAATAGAAAATATTACCATTGCGGCCCAATATACATATTGAAGTTGGCAACTTTGCACGCATATCAACAGTTATAAGTTATTTAGACACAAGATATTTAATGAATACATCGAGCACTATTTGCTGTGAATGCTATTAAGGATATAACAACGACAATGACTCAATCTGTTATCAAAAATCAAACGCATCCTACCAAACGCGTCGGTATTTTAGGTGGGGGTACGGCCGGAGCAACTATTGCTATTCGCCTTGCAGCATTAGGGCTTGAGACGTATTTATTTGAAAAAAACAAATCACTGATTGATGGCCCACCGATGTGTCATCTACATGCAGGGGGCAATCTATATCGCGAGATACCTGACGAGGATTGTGTCGCACTACTAAAGCAATGCATCGATATTTTGCGTCTTTATCCTTACACCATCGACGTACGTCCAACCGTATTTGCCGTGCCGACACGAGATGGTGGCTTGCCCGAAGACTTGCTCCCACGCCTCGATATATTGACCGATGCCTATCGGGAGCTTATCGCTCAAGACGACAATAACAAAGTACTGGGTGAGCCAGAAGACTACTATCAGCTCTATAGCCATGAGCAATTGATTGAGCTATCCGAGCGTGAGCAAGTTGCTGTACCAACGACCGTTGACGAATGGATGATACCAGTCGCCAAATATCTGGATCTGAACAAAGTCAAATTTCCATTGATCGTCGTACAAGAATACGGCTGGAATATATTTCGCTTAGCGGCCTCTGCACAATTGGCATTAGAAGATTATGACCATGCGCATGTCTTTACCGATACTCAAGTACAACAAGTCATGCCTGTCGACTGCGAAAACTGCTCAAATGCGGATCACCATGTCACCAAATGGCGTATCGACTATCAACAAGCTGCTGGTTACGAATCAGCCCTCGAATCAAAGCCTCAAACTGAGTCTATCGAAGTAGATTACTTGATCAATGCTTGTGGCTTTCGTACTGGCGTGATCGACGATATGGTCGGTGTCAAAGTGACTCGCATGGTCGAGTTTAAATCCTCTTATATTACGCATTGGGACAATGCTGGCGGACAGATACCAGAGATTATCGTCTATGGCAATCGAGGCACACCAGAAGGCATGGCGCAGCTAACCCCTTATCCAGGCGGCTACTTTCAAATACATGGCATGAGTAAATTCATTACTTTGTTTGATGATGGATTGGTCGCTTCTAGCAAAGACAGTGCCCAACCCAAATTGCCCCCGCAATATGTACACTATATCGAAGACGGCTGGGACAAGGCACCGCTACAAGCGCGCAGTCAACAATCGATTGATTATGTGGCTGAGTTTGTACCGACATTCCATAGCGCGCGTACAGTTGGCAATGCGTTATATGGTGGTCAGCAAATACCTGGGCAAGATGACACCTTGCGAGTCGCTGATGTGAGCCTGTATTCCAATATCCGTTATGCGCGTGCTGAAAACGTCAAAGCATCCTCGACTCTGATCGCTGCTGATCAAATCGTTGACGAGTTGACCAAACTTGGCTTGGTTAATCCTGATACGTCTGCAAATCGAAATCGCGATGCTCACGAATGGTCTTATTTAGTACATAACGATAGCATAACTATTGATAGAGTCGCTCGTGGTTTGGCTGAAGAACGCGGCTTTCCCATAGCGATGGCTGGCGTGAACCATAGTATTCCTAAGAAGGACTTAGATACGGTATAGTCAATCTCATATACATATAAATGACATACGGTATCAGGCTTAACTTAAGCTTTATCATTGGCTATTTGAAAATTGAGTAAAAAAAAGGAGAGAGTGGCTTATTATTAGCCACTCTCTCTTTTTTTATGCATCTACACTCGATTGCTTTGTGCTATTTATAAATTGAGTCGATTACAAGCCAAATACCGCATAGGCTCGAACTTAATTACCAGCCATTTTTTCTGTATCGACAGCACTATCGATGGTTACTACGGTTTTTAATAGGTCAATGGCTTCATCAATGGTATTGCACACCACCAAACGCTCAAGATCTTCTTGCTTCATAAAACCTTGGTCAGTAGTATATTTTAAGTGCTCAATCATACGATCATAGAAACCATTGATATTGAGGATGATCATCGGCTTTTCATGCTGATATAGCTGACGCCAAGTAGCAATCTCCATGATCTCTTCTAATGTACCAAGACCACCAGGTAAGGTAATGAATGCATCCGCATACTCTGCCATCACTGTTTTTCGAGTATGCATGGTATCGGTCAAGTGTAGACAAGTTAGCTGTTCATGAGCAATCTCATGTTTGAGCATAAAGGTTGGAATCACCCCAATCGCTTGTGCACCGCCCTTGATCACTTCATCTGCAACGGCACCCATCAACCCAATACTAGCGCCACCGTAGACCAAACCCATACCGTTATCTGCTAACGCACGACCTAGCTCGCGTGCTGCTTGCTCATAAATTTCTTTATTACCGAGACGTGATCCGCAATACACTGCCACTAACGGCATTGTCAATGCTGATTTATTCACTGCTTGCTCAATGTTAGTGATGTCTTGGCTAGTGATAACTTCATACGTATCGTTATTAATCTTCATTTGCATATAGCTTCCTTAATGTTACATCGATTGTTTTTATTGAATGTCTATTGATTAAAAATTTAGTTATTAAAAAGTGTATGTATACTGGGGCATGCCCTCAATTCAAAAATAGATTTTTATGAAAACATTGATAGATAATAGCATTTAAAATAAAAAAAATAGAACTTGGAAGTCATCTTCGAGTGCCTTCCTCACTAAGATTTATTTTAACATAAGCAACCCTATCAGATATCAGCAACGATTTATCACTACGCAATGACTACATGCCCAAGACGGTTAGCGATTCTTTACTCATCAAACGCAATGATAAAAATGATAAAAATGATAAAAATGATAAAAATGATAAAAATGATAAAAATGATAAAACATCCTAAGGCCAAACCATGGAAAACAGCCCTATCAATAATCAAATAGATACTGACTCTCAAATAGATGTTTACTCTCTGAGCATCATGACAGACCGTAATAAGGCATTGGCAGCCACTGTCTATCGTCCTAGAGATACGACGAAAAAAGCAATCATGATGGCACCAGCCACAGGTATCAAGCGCCATTTTTATCATCATTTTGCGAGGTATCTCGCAGAGAGTGGTTTTGGGGTGCTGACCTTTGACAATGAAGGTATCGGTGAATCGCTTTCTTCTGAGTTATCTAAATGTGATGCATCTTTGATTAGCTGGGGTCGCCATGACATGCCAGCCGTCCTTGATGCGCTGCAAGATGAATTTCCTAATGCGTCTTATCACCTTATCGGTCATAGCGCAGGCGGTCAGTTGATTGGCTTAATGCCCAACTATCAGGCGATTACCTCAGTCTTCAATGTTGCTTGCTCTTCAGGCCGTATCAAAAACATGGGCATGCCTTATAAGCTCAAGGCGATGGGATTTATGGATGCGTTTATTCCGCTCGCTAACTTAACATTGGGCTATACACCATCGGATAAAATCGGCATGGGTGAGCCATTACCGCGCGGTGTAGCTCGACAGTGGCGTGATTGGTGCAATGAAGACCGCTTTTGGCAAGAGCATACACACGCATTTTTATGATGAACTGAGCATGCCAGCGCTTTGGTTGGGCTTTAGCGATGACGATATCGCCAATAGCAAAAACATGGATGATATGATTCGCGTATTTACAAAAATGCCAGTAGAAAAGCGCTTTTTAGAACCCAAAGATTTCGGGCTAAATCATATCGGTCACATGCGTTATTTTAGTAGCAAAACCAATGCCAAAGCACCAGAGCTTTGGCAGATGGCAGTTGATTGGCTTAGTAAGCAGCATTAAGAGGGATATTTACTTTAAGAGGAGTATTTACTTTTCTGAGCTTTCGTTCTCTTCTGCCTTAACACGTTTCGTCAACGCAGAATACAGCGACGGCTGCATGTTATGAATATTGCCTATCATCCATTTGACATAGCTGATAGGTACCTCTTTAATTGGCTTGCCCTTATGCTTGCCAAACGGCATCTTACTCACAGGGGTCGCTTTATTAGAAATAGCATGCGCCGCTGCAAAATCTGTCGGAGCAATCTCTAGACGTTCGCAGCAAGCCTTATATAGCAAATAACACATGCGTGCATCGCCTAGTGCATCATGAGCAGCCACCGTCATTCTACTTGCTTCAGACTTCCCCAATAGCTGATCGATACACTTGGACTGACCGTAAGCACTCCATTCTGGAAAGGCTACCCTCGCCAGCCGCACCGTACATATAAGCTTGGCAGAGGGGCTGCCAATCACTCTCCAATCAAAGCGTACATTATGACCAATCAGATATTCAGGCAATTCAAATTGGTCTAATTCAAAACACTCAAGACCAACCACATCCTCATCGGTAATGCCATGCACTTTGATGACAATTGGTGATATGGCACGACCACTATTAAAGTATTTCATCCACTCAAACCCTGTCGCCACATTAATAGTCGCAACTTGAATAGGTCTTGGATCACGACCTTGATCTGTTTCGGTGTCGATAATCAGTGCAGTGTCAAAATCGGTCATAGAATATGGGTCATCAATAGTGGCTGAAATAGCCTAACAGAAGCGTTATAGTGAATAGAAACATGCTTGCTACATTTATAGTTATTGGGATAAAAACCAAATATAACAAGCTCATACAGAAAGTAAAGGATAGAACTTCTACAATATAGTATTCAATAATATAGAAAATTTAAGAGAGCCCTATGCTACCTGCCGATGAACATCAGCGAGCCAAACCCACATTTTTACGCCGTGTACTAAGCGTGCTCATTAGAGCTGCTGTGTTGGTGATGCTATTGTTTATATTAGACAAACTACTGCCAAGTATCAGTCAACAAACACAGTCATTCGTTGTGTCAAAGTGGCAACAGTTGAGTCTATTGCAGCAAGCACTGCCTACAGAAGACAGTCTACCCTCGCCGTTACCAGAGCAGAATCTAACGGATACTTGGGGTGCTGCGCGTAGTCAAGGCCGCTCGCATGAAGGTATTGATATCTTTGCAGCGCGAGGCACGCCGATACAGTCGACAACGCAAGGTATCGTCCGCAAAGTAGGTGAAAATAATTTGGGTGGTCGCGTGGTGGTCATCGTTGGACCTGGCGGCGCAGGACACTACTATGCGCATTTAGAAGATTATGCCGATATTGCTCCCAACGACTGGGTGAATGCTGGTGATATCATTGGTTATGTTGGTGATAGTGGCAATGCAAAAGGCACACCGCCTCATGTCCATTATGGGATATACATCAATGGTAGCGCTGTGAACCCGTATCCATTTTTGCAAAAGAATTAGGGCATATTATCCGTCTATAAATCAGTAATATTTTCGGTCTTAACTCGTAGGAGCGGATCGAACATAAGCTGCTGGGAATACCATACTAAATGTGGACCCGACCCCTTCTACCGAGTCAATTTGTAATTTTGCCTCATGTTGGTACAAGACATGTTTTACAATCGCTAAGCCCAAACCTGTACCACCTGTGGCACGACTACGGCCTTTATCAATACGATAAAAACGCTCCGTTAAACGCTCAATATGCTGCGATGCAATGCCAATGCCATTATCCTCAACAGCGAACTTGCAGCCTTCTGACGTCTTGGTCCAGCTGATGGATATATCGCCACCTTTTGGAGTATATTTAATGGCATTAATCACCAAGTTAGACAATGCGCTATTTAGGTACATCTCTGAACCTTGTAGCCCGTCATAAGTATCTATCTGCAAATGAATGGTATGGCCATATGACTGGTTGTAGGCTTGCGCGTCATCGTAGACATGAGTCAACAGCTTGGTCATATCAATATAAGTCAGCTCATGAGCCTCCTCGATTTCAATGCGAGATAACAGGAGCAAGTCATTTACAATTCTGTTCATGCGAGCTGTTTGCTGAGTCATCAACTCAAAACCACGACGCCAATGCGGCGGCATATCTGGCTGATGTGAGAAGTTTTCTAAATACCCCATCATTACGGTCAGTGGCGTACGCAATTCATGCGAGACATTCCCGACAAAATCGCGGCGCATTTCTTCTAAATTATGTAATCGTGTCACGTCATAAATAATGAGCAGCTTTTCATCACCAAACGGTGTAATTTCACACTTTAAATAGCGCTTAGCATCTCGCCATGATTCTATATGAACACCATCGTTAGGTATCGTTGTGGACTGATAATATTGACGGAATTCAGGGGCGCTGATGAAGTCAAAAATACTCTGACCTTTATCTGTTACTTGCAATAGCAGCAAATCCTCTGCCGCTTGATTCCACCACTCCAAACCATCATCATCATTGATTAAAATCACCGCATCTCTTAATGCTTGTACGGCGCTGCTGATTTTTTTAAGTTGATCCGTTGCATGCTTCTGAGAGGTTGACTCTAACGTGCCCTGCTGGTTATTTTCTATTGGCATAGTATTGCTCACTTATTATCCTTACCACTATTCGCTATATTGGGCCACGATTGCCAAGGCACTTTTAGGGTCAATTAACTGGGTTCAATAAAGCTAGAAAACCGATAGCCTGTACCACGAACCGTCTGTATCAACTTATCACAGTCATGTGGGCGCAGTAATGTACGCAGACGTTTGATATGTACATCAATGGTTCTATCTTCAATATAGACGTTGCCACCCCATACTTGATCTAGCAGCTGTGTCCGCGTATAAGCACGCTCTGGGTGACTCATAAAGAATGCCAATAATCGATACTCAGTGGGGCCAACTTCGATGACTTTGCCTGTGGCTGTCACGCGCTGGCTCTTTGTATCTAGGCTTAGATTACCTATTTCGATAGGCTTATCACTACTGAGCGCACTACTACGGCGCAACACTGCTTTGATTCTTGATATCAATTCACGTGTCGAAAAGGGCTTGGTCATATAGTCATCAGCACCGGCATCAAGGCCGTGAACCTTACTATCCTCTTCACCTTTGGCCGTCAGCATAATGACGGGGATTTCGGACAATATCTCATCATTTTTGAGCATACGGCAAAAATCAACACCGCTTTTATCTCCGGGCAGCATCCAATCTAATAAAATAAGCGCAGGCCTATGGTCGACGACTTGCTGATGCGCCTCTGATACATCGGCTGCCTGCAAGCTATCAAATCCAGCCATTTCTAGTGTCATTACGATCATTTCACGAATCGCAGGTTCATCTTCAACAATTAAAATTTGCTCATTATACATACGGTATTCTCAGCGTTAGATGACGAAACTCAACTTATAAACAAGGCGATAGGTGCTCGTTATATTTTATCTATTAAACGGATTAATTATGACAGCTTAATGACATTTGTTTGAAATGCCTTATCCTTAATATTGAATCCGATTGTTTACTTTACCTCTAATAAGAAATTCAGCGGCCCATCATTGATGCTCGATACCTGCATATCAGTGCCAAACTGACCAGTAGCCACATTGGCATGCTGGGTTTTGGCATAAGCGACCAATTGTGCGAACAACGCCTGTGCCATATCGGGTGCCATTGCACCCCCAAAGTCAGGGCGACGGCCTTTATCAGTTTTTGCCATCAAAGTGAACTGTGATACCAATAGCAATCCACCGGCGACTTGCTGGACGTTTTTATCTAATTTACCATATTTGGCAGGATCATCATCATTTTCAAAGATGCGATAGGTCAGGATTTTATCGATCATTCTCTGCGCGCTTTGTAGCGTATCATCGTGACCCAGACCAATATATGCCAACACACCTTGCTCAATAGTACCGACACACTGTTCATCAATGGTGACACTCGCACCCTTCACTCGTTGTATAAGTGCTTTCATTTACTGACTCCTTACAGATTATGCTCATACAATAACATGCTGTCCATGATAAAATGCAGCCATTCACTTGCCCATTAATTATTACATTGAACTTTACTTTGGTAACCTCATTATGAATTTATTCACCACCTTGCAACAGCTTGTCCCGCAGCAGCAGCTAAGTAAAATTGCAGGCCGTCTAGCCGCAAGTCGCCACCCTTACGTCAAACGCGCATTTATCCGTAGCTTTGCTAAAGCTTATCATGTCAGTTTGGACGAGTATGAGCGCCAGAGCTTTAATGCCTATGAAAGTTTCAATGATTTTTTTACTCGTGAACTAAAAGACGATGCTCGCCCTATCGATACTACTGCTGACGGCATCGTCAGCCCTGCGGATGGTGTTATCTCTCAGTTGGGTCAGATCGAAGACCATAAATTGCTCCAAGCCAAAGGTCGCTACTACGATGTTGGGCAGCTACTTGCTGATAGCGAAGATGGCCAGTATTTTGCTGATGGTAGCTTTACAACCGTTTATCTAGCACCTAGTAATTATCACCGTGTCCATATGCCGTTCGATGGTACTTTAACCAAGACGCGTTACGTACCGGGTACGCTGTTTTCGGTCAATAATACGACTGCCGACAACGTGCCTGACTTATTTGCACGTAATGAGCGTTTGGTTTGTATGTTTGATACTAAGTATGGCAAAGCAGCCGTGGTGATGGTCGGGGCGATGATTGTCGCTGGTATCGAGACGGTAGCGACAGGTAAGATTTCTCGTACGGATGATATCCAAGAAGCCGACCATGACATGAGCTTTGAGAAAGGTGATGAACTTGGCCGTTTTTACTTAGGCTCAACCGCCATTGTAGTGCTACCAAAAGCCGCAAAAGCTGCTTGGCAAGACAGTATGAAAGCCAATAGTGTTGTACAAATGGGACAATTATTGGGCAATACCGATACCAAATAAATGTACTACCGACTCCCAAAACAAGAGCTGCAAAAAACAAAAGCCCCGTTAAGCGTAAATCATAACGCTTAACGGGGCTTTTTATTCATTACTTTTTACTAATTATTAAAAGTAACGACTCATAACGAAAGCGCTTCAGTATTGAAAGATATTCAAAGCACCTTAATATCGAAAGTGCTTATGGATAGGATAAGCAAATAGGATGTTTTCCTCTTGCGTACCGCTGCCGATATTATGAATAATCAACGGTGTGCCATCAGCGGCTACTTTGTCCGAGACAATGCCTATGTGCGGCAAGTTACTTTTTGGCAGACGCCATGACACGATATCTCCCGCTTGAAAGCTGTCTTTATCCGTAATTGATAATGTCTGGCCTTGACGCTCAAAGAATGCTTCCAGATTGGGCACACGACGATGGTCAATATTTTTGTCCGTCGATTTCAGTCCCCAATTCTTTGGATAGCTTGACCAGTTGGACTTCATGTCATGATTGACCAATTGCTGTAGATCAATGTTTTGCAGACGATACGCTCTGATGATGACATCAGTGCAGACACCACTTTCTATCGGCACATCACCACGCGGAAACTCTAATTTACGATAAGCGGGATCATAGCTGGTGGTAACCCCAATTTGCTTTTTGGCATCGTGCGCCAATTTACTACCACTACTGATGGAGGTCGCGGCTTGAGCCATTTGTGCCAAGCCTAATACACTGACCAAGACCAGTGATGTACATAATGTTCTATAAATTACAGATAATCTCATTTAACAATCTCTTTTTGGTTGAACCAATCACCAGTACTGTAGCACGTGCAAATGATAGCTAAGTTGCAAAATGTTTAAACAATCAGGCTGTCCCTTTACAAATCAATCAACCACCCTTGCTGAGTTGCATATTTAATATTTTCTGATAACCAGTCATGAATGCTAGGAAAGCTGTCTTTGATAAATGCATGTGCACCGCTTACTTGTGAGCGAGTGACACCTAGCTCAATCCATGTTTTTCCTTCGGTATTTAGATTGAGTAAAAAAGGCAGTAAACGATCAATCACTTTTAGCAGCTGCGTCTCTTTACTATCGCCTGTCTCTTGCTCTTCCCAAACTTCACTTAAATTCGTAATACCATTACCACGTTCAGCTTGTAACCGAGCAATACCCTCACGCTCTTCTACGTGTGCAGTGCTACGAGTACTGGCATATAAGAAAGTATCGCCAGCATCAATCTCACCCAAATCATGTACCAGTGCAAGCTTTAATAACTTCTCATGATTGACATCTAACTCAAACTGCTCAGCGATTGACCAACATGCCATGGCCAAATGCCAAGAATGCTCAGCAGAGTTTTCTAAGCGCGTAGTACCCGTCACATAGCTGCGACGATTGACTCGTTTAAGCGCATCCAACTCTAATAAAAAATGGGTAACGTCATTTATATCGATGTCTACAGCGCGTGTTGAATCGATTGATAAAATAGGTTTGGTTGATACTGCTGGATTAACTACTGACATACTGTTCTCTAACTTGTCTATGGATTGATTGCGCTTTATATTGCTTATATTAGAAATAGAAATAGCGCTGATTCTATCAAGCGCTATTTTTATAAAAACTATTCAAACATATCAGTATATGAATGATACTAACGGCTTAACTATACGTCATGACATTGGTTATTTGATCAAATTGCTAATCGTCTTAAAGGCAGGGTCTTCGCTGCTACGGCACAGTTCAAACAGAATGGTTTCGACTGTGGTAATCACACCACCTGCACGGCGAATACGGCGAATGGCTTGCTTTTTATCATAAGGAAAGCGTGACCCAACCGCATCCCCAATAATGACGGGTTGCATACCGTTATCGAGTAAATCGAGTGCGGTTTGCAGCACACAGACATGCGCCTCTACCCCAAATAATAGAACAATGCTGCGATTCTGCTGTGCTAGATAGTGCCATGAGTCATTGTTGTCGCAAGCGCTAAATGTGACTTTCTCAAAGCTTTTGGCATTAGTGCCTTCTAATATTTCACGTATCTCCGGCAATGTATCACCTAGACCTTTTTTATATTGCTCATTGAGCATGATAGGGACATTCAGCGCTTGCAGACCTTTGATAAGCGTCACTGTTTTTTTGACGATATTCTCGTGATCATAGATGTGCGGGGTAAGACGCTCTTGCACGTCAATAATCATAGCTTGCGTATTTTCGCGAGCGATTCGATAAGTACGATCGGTAATCATAGTAGACATAGCACACTCCTTGTACAACTGACGTTTATAATTCAAATCCGTTTTAGTTTTATCATGAATATTATCATTGTTGAACCAACTCTTATTTAGTCATACTTTGTTCAGTGCGTCAATGAAGATAAACTTAAATAATCGCTATAAAAAAACCTTAGCTTTTAGAGCTAAGGTTTTTTTATAGCGATTAAGACCATAAATGTGAAAGTTTATCGCTATTTTGCTTTTGTGTTTCTAATTTGGTGCAGTTGGCATCAAGTAGAACTTACTCTTTTGGCGTGTTTCCAGAGTCTTTGCTACCTTCAGCCCATTTCCCTAAGTTATGCGCTTGGCAGCTGTATTTCGCCATTCGCGACGCAGTACTTTCACTATTACCGTTATCCAATGCTTGCTGATAATTTTTCATATAAATACTGTCCGTTGGCTGACAGTTACTGCTTGTGGTAGCACATCCAGCTACTACAAGTATACCCAAAGATAATAATCCCATTCCCAATAAATTTTTCATATTCACTCTAGAAATTATAATAATATAATTAAAAACTAATTAATCGATTTTGATCTCAATAAAAAACTCTGCACGAGTGCAGAGTTTTTATTGGAATCAACTCAATAAATCAATAATTACACACGCTCAATGATAGTCGCAATACCTTGGCCAAGACCGATACACATCGTCGCTAGACCGATTTCAGTATCTGACTGCTCCATTGCGTTTAGCAAGGTAACCGTGATGCGAGCGCCTGAACATCCTAGTGGATGACCTAATGCAATCGCGCCACCATTGATGTTGACGATGTCTTGCTTGTCCGACAAGTTTAAGGCTTTAAGTACTGACAAGCCTTGCGCTGCGAATGCTTCGTTTAACTCGATGGTTTGCATATCATCGACGCTCATGCCAGCACGTTTAAGTGCTTTTTGAGTCGCAGGTACAGGACCATAACCCATGATAGCAGCATCACAACCAGCCACTGCCATACTACGGATACGAGCGCGAGGCTTTAGACCTAGCTCTTTGGCTTTTTGGGCGCTCATCACTAGCATAGCAGACGCACCGTCAGACAATGCAGATGACGTAGCAGCAGTAACCGTGCCGCCTTTTGGATCAAACGCTGGACGTAGCTTTTGCATTTGTTCCATCGTTGCGTCTGGACGAATTACTTCATCAACCGTACACAGTTGCAAACGACCCGCAGCATCATGACCTTCGATGCCGATGATTTCATTATCAAAACGACCTTCGGTAGTCGCAGCCCATGCACGGCGATGTGACTCAAGACCGAAAGCATCTTGCTCTTCACGTGTGATGTTATTCATACGGCCTAGCATTTCAGCAGTCAAGCCCATCATGTTTGAGGCTTTTGCGTAGTGCTTTGATGCTGCAGGGTTCAGATCAACGCCATGCATCATGCCGACGTGACCCATATGCTCAACACCACCGATGATGAAAACATCACCTTGATTGGTCATGATTTGAGCAGCAGCAGTATGAAGCGCCTGCATAGAAGAACCACATAGACGGTTGACTGTTTGGCCACCCGCTGTCTTTGGAATACCTGCTAGCAGACCGATGTTACGACCGATGTTTAGACCTTGCTCTAGCGTTTGGTTGACACAACCCCAGATGATATCTTCAACGTCACGTGGGTCAAAGTCGTTACGCTCGACCAATGCACGTACCAATTCAGCAGACATGCTATCAGCGCGAACGTGGCGGAACATACCGTTTTTAGTTTTACCCATCGCTGAGCGTACGCCATCTACGATGACCACGTCTTTTGGACTTAAAATTGTCATACTATCTTCCTTTTCAATTTTTATTGTCAGTGTAGTCAGCTCAATTTACTACTATTAACTCGTCAATCTCGCTTAAAGTACAATAGGTACATTTGCGCTCGATTTTCTTGTACTAGCATTAAATTGAACCAACTATAATCGTACGTTCACTATTGGAGACGATTCATGTCTCAATTGCTTTCATGCAAAAATAGCAAACGTACGGCACTTCATCCTAGTAGTGACTGCCTATTACGCTGTTGCGTAAAAGGTCTCGCCCGCTGCTGCCATGTCGCGGATTTTTTGCGGGGCTTCATAGGCTTTGCCAAGGTATGCGTATTTTTCACATAGTGCCAAGTAGTTATCTAGACCCATTTGGTCAACATAACGGCAAGGACCACCGCGGAATGGTGGGAAACCTACGCCCATAATCATCGCCATGTCGGCCTCGCTTGGCGTGCTCACGATGTTGTCTTCTAAGCAACGCACTGTTTCATTACAGAATGCAATCATGGTGCGATCAATGATTGCTTGATCGTCGAATTCTTGCTTTTCGCTATCTGTGGTGGTTTTTAGTAGCTCATAAGTGGCTTCGTCAGCGACTTTCTTTGGCTTGCCGCGTTTGTCCATTTCATACTTATAGAAACCAACACCGTTTTTCTGACCTAGGCGTTTGTTTTCATATAAAAGCTCAATAGCACCTTTATAATCAGGCTTCATGCGATCAGGAAAACCTTCTGCCATGACTTCTGCGCCATGAACACCCGTGTCTAGACCGACGACGTCGATTAGATATGCAGGACCCATTGGCCAGCCGAATTTTTCCATGACTTTATCGACATGAGCAAAGTCAGCACCTTGCTTAAGTAGCAAGTCAAATGCACCAAAGTATGGGAACAGAACACGGTTTACGAGGAAACCTGGGCAGTCATTGACTACAACTGGCACTTTGCCCATTTTAGTTGCAAGAGCAACAGTGGTCGCAACCGCTTCTTCAGATGACTTCTCACCGCGGATAACTTCTACCAATGGCATACGGTGTACTGGGTTGAAGAAATGCATACCGACGAAGTTTTCTGGACGCTCAAGCGCTTCAGCCAAGAAAGTAATAGAGATGGTTGAAGTGTTTGACGCTAGGATACAGTCGTCTTTTACCAAGCCCTCTACTTCTTTTAGCACCGCACGCTTCACGTTTGGATTTTCGACTACCGCTTCGATAACGATATCAGTTTCAGCAAAATCACCATAGTTAAGCGTTGGACGGATACGGCTTAAGGTTTCGCCCATTTTTGCTGGAGTCATTTTGCCGCGATCGACCATTTTACCAAGTAACTTGCTGGCTTCGCCCATACCAAGATCTAATTGCTCAGACTTGATATCTTTCATGATGATTGGCAAGCCTTTGCTGGCTGCTTGATAGGCAATGCCGCCACCCATGATACCAGCGCCTAGTACAGCGGCTTCATTGATTTCATGTGCTTTTTTGCTGTGTTGTTTTGCTAACTTTTTAACCAATTGATCGTTTAAGAACAGACCTACCAAGCTCTCTGCTTGTGGGGTTTTAGCCGCTTTAGCAAAACCAGCCGCTTCTACTTCGATTGCTTTGTCACGTGGTAAATTAACGTGCTTCTCAATCGCTGCGATTGCTAGCGCTGGTGCTGGGTACTGCTTAGGATTTGCTTTGGCAAAGATCATACCTTTGGCACTGTTGAATGCCATGGCTTGCTCAAGCTGATTTAGCTTAACTGGAACCAGTTTTTCTTCACGTTTTGCTTTCCAATCAAGCTCACCTGAGATACATTTTTTGACCAAGTCAATTGCCGCATCTTGCAAGTCATCAGCTGGAACCGTCGCATCAACCAAGCCTAGCTTTAGTGCTGCTAGTGCTTTTTTAGGTGCGCCAGTCGCGATAAGCTCAAGTGCATTATCGATACCAATGATACGCGTACTACGAACCGTACCACCAAAACCTGGGAAGATGCCCAATTGGGTTTCTGGTAGACCGATGATCGCTTTGTCGCTCATGACACGGTATTCACACACCAAAGTCATCTCACAACCGCCGCCCATTGCAGCACCATTAATGGCTGCAACTTTAGGGAATGGCAGGTCTTCAAAACGATTGAAAGCGTCATTGACATGAACGACCCACTCTTTGATCTCGCTTTCTGACTTCTTAAAAGAACCCACGAATTCTGTGATGTCAGCACCAGCGATAAACACGCCTTTGGCTGAAGTAACGATAAGACCTTTTACGTCATCCGCTTTTTCTAGCGCACTAACTGCTTCACCAAACTGCTTGTTGGTCTCAGCATCAAATTTGTTCACGCTCTCATTTTCGGCGTTGTACTGCATATTGGCGATGCCATCCTCTAGCATTGTCACCGTGATGCGATTTCCTTGGTATACCATGTGGAACTCCTTTCTATTGTAATAAAAACGATGTAGTAAAATTTATGACTTATAAAATTTATAACTTATAAAGCTACTTTTTAGACTGTAAAAAATAGCCGGTTATTGTTAGTAAAGTAAGTAATAGCAATGATTAATCTGTACGCTCATCATGACAAACAGCATGGCAGATGAACCAGTGAAGATGTCTTTATTATCTAGCGCTTATCGTTATGCATTCATTGCTATGTGCGCGTTGTTATTTCTTTAATACCAATGAGTACAGCGCTTCATTTATATCATTTCTTTCAAGATACTGCTGTTGCAAGTGTTGATGTTATAAATACTGACTGAGATTTGATTTTATATGAGTTGTCCGCTTAGATGCAGGCACAAAACTTATGCTTTCATCATCAGGCTATCTCTACGCCAATTAGTGTAGGGGATTATGCCCCTTACTGTCACAAGCTAATGCCATACTCACAAGTCACTCTTAAATCACCTGTAAGCATTTACCTTATGCGCAAAGTGCTTTAGTGAATGATTGTATACTCAAACCAGGCGTGTCGCTGTCAGGCTTTGCGTAAATATTGTCTTGCAACGCATAAATCATAGTAGCAACCATCAAACATACGCCTTTATCAGAACACATTCAATCCGTCAGTGAAATCAATGATAGGTAACGAGAGATTGTTGGAATATTGCGTTCGCAAAAAACAGTCGCGAAAAACAGTTAATTGATACTTTGTCACACACAAGCCATGCGCGCTATCATGCTACACTAATGTCGTTTTTACCTTATCTCTGATAATTTTTACTGCACTCCTATAAACTGCATCCCTATAAATGGTTGGATTATGACTGTTCCTTCTACGCTACACCCTACTCCTTTCGGCTTTATATCGTTTGATAATAATGAACAATTTCATAGCACAGTGCGCGAGCAATTGGCACAAGATATCGACGTGCTGTTTGCTTATGCCAAGCTCCCCAGCCCACTAGTCGATGCTTGCCGTTATGTGATGACTGGACAAGGCAAATTGGTACGTCCACTGTTGGTCGCCAGTGCCTTCTCTAGTATCACAGCGAATAATAACAACAGTCTTAAACAGACAGATATCCAGCAAAAAAGCTCTGAACAAAATGACGGTTTGGACGCACTGTTAGAAAGCAACGCTGACTATGATATGGCGCGCCGTGCAGCGTTGGCAGTAGAGCTGCTACATACCTATTCGTTGGTGCATGATGACTTGCCGTGTATGGACGATGATGACCTGCGCCGTGGTCAGCCGACGGCTCATATCGTCTTTGATGAGGCGACAGCGCTGCTAGCAGGGGATGTGCTACAAACGCTCGCCTTTGAAGTATTGACCGCGGAGCTGCCTACTTTTGCGCCTTATGATTCAGACATTGCCAACCAGCTGCTCGCTATATTTGCGCCACGTGCCAGACGCATGGTTTCCGGTCAAATGCTAGATCTCAATGCCGAGGCCAGTGACAGCATCTCACAAACTGATTTGGAAGCCATTCACCGTGACAAAACGGGTGCATTGATTGAAGCGGCCATGCTCATGGGTGGTGTCTGTGCTGGCGCGACCGCTCCTCAGCGTATGGCACTACAAGAGTGCGCTCAGCATATTGGTCTGGCGTTTCAAGTTCAGGACGATATATTAGATGTGACGACTAGCACGGATACGCTTGGCAAGCCTGCCGGTAGCGATGAAAAACTGGACAAATCCACTTATGTAAAATTCATGGGCGTTGAGAAGGCAACTGACTATGCGCAATCGCTATTTAATGATGGGCGCACAGCCATTATGCGTGAACTAAGTAGTGGTGAATTGAGTAGTGAAAACGAAAAAACAGATACAGACAACGATGCATTATTAGCATTGATTGAGTGGCTCTGGTCGCGTAAAAAGTAGCTTATCGAATTACAAACGATAAAAGATATCGTAGCAAACCTTATTACCCAAAACGGCAGTGAGTGGTCAACATGGACAGTAACCCTACCCCGCGTATTTATCTTGGCACTGGTGGCTATAGCGATACTGATTTGCTCGGTACGCTGTATCCCACTGGCACCAAAAAGACCGACTTTTTACGTGAGTATGCCAAGCAATATGGTGCGGTGGAGATTAACAGCACGTTCTACGCACCCATTGGACAAAAAGCCTTTGCTGGGATGGTCAATAAAGCATATGTCCAAGCCGACAGTCAGTTAAAGTTTGCCGTCAAACTGCATCAAGACTTCACTCATGCACGCAAAGGTACTGCCGAACACGCACAAGCATTTTTAAATGCCTTATCTCCGCTTATCGAAGCAAATGCTTTAGCGCCATTATTATTACAATTCCCGCACGGCTTTGACCGTACTCGCGAGCATCGCCTCTATTTGGCCAATCTGGTCAGTTGGTTTCAAGACTATCCACTCACCATTGAGTTTCGTCATAACGCTTGGCACACGCCACAAGTGGTCGATAGCTTTCGGCAGCAAGGTCTCATTTGGTGCAGCGTTGATTATCCTAATGTCAGCGGACTGCCACCGTCACGATTGATATTCACCGAACGCACTGGCTATCTGCGCATGCATGGCAATAATCTAAATTGGTGGGATGCGATGAGCGCAGCTGATCGTCATGATTATCGCTATAGCGAGGCTGAGATGCAGGACTGGGCGCAAGCGATAGCCAATCAGCGTCAGCATTTCGATACGTTATATATCTTCTTTCAAAACACCACCAAAGCGCATGCTTATTATAATATTGCGATGCTGCGTAAAGCGTTATTCGCTCACCACTTTGAGGTTCTTTAAACCAGAAGCTGCCTTGTGTGATAGTCAATCATTACTCACACTCAAACAAGAAAGCAAATAAGCAATCAAATAAAAAATCATACAAGTAGATAACCATGGATTCACTTAGTCAGATCGTTTTAGGCGCTAGTGTACAAGGTGCGGTACTGGGTAAATACCAAGGACGCAAAGCTTACCTGTACGGAGCTATGCTGGGTACTTTGCCCGATTTAGATGTACTAATACATTATCCTGATCCCATCAGTAATATGACGTATCACCGTGGTTTTAGTCATTCGCTAATTGTCCTGACGGCAGTGGGTATCGTGGGCGCGTGGGCAATCAGTCGCTATCATCAATGGCGCAACATGCCACTGCCTTACTCTACTGCGCGCTTGGCAGCGGCCATGACGCTAGCGCTGACGACCCATCCACTTTTAGACAGCTTTACGGTCTATGGCACGCAATTACTGTGGCCGCTACAAGAGTCTTTATCGCTGACGCCTTTTAGTATTGCGTCAATGTTCATCATCGATCCGCTATATACGTTGCCACTGCTCATCGCCATGATGATAGGGCTGATAAAAGGAAGCCAGCTTGGTATCTTTAAAACTGGCGTATTAGCCCACTGTCAACGGCTTGCCATTTGGATGTTGGTTATCAGTAGTGGGTATTTGATGCTTTCATTAGGGCTAAAATATTACGCGCAAGACAAAGCTGAGCAAACGTTAGCAGCTGCCAAAATAGACAATATAACCCGTATCAAAACCATGCCTGTCCTGCCTACTATCCTGATGTGGCGTACGGTCGCTGAAGACGATCAAAATAGACTGATTGAAATGCGCGGTAGCGTTTTGGACAGTCGCTTACCTGAGTATCGCTATCTGACGCAGTATGACGACTCGCAGACGCTACGCGCAAACTTACCAACCGCGAGCCAGCCCTATGCACATAGGCTGGATTGGTTCTCTGGTGATTGGACAGGCTACCGAACGCAAACCATATTTAATGACGCTGTTGAACCGAATAAGCAAGACATCCAATTGGTCGTTGACGACCTGCGTATGATGGCAGGCGACACAGCGTTCTTTAGTTTTGTCTTGGCAAATAAAACAGGACAAGAGTCGCCATGGCAATCTGTTACGCCTATAGACGCACCTATTGTCAAAACGGATGGTGAACCTGAGGTGTCACGCATTGAATTGGTGAAACAAGGGTTTGTGAGAGTGATCGATGCGTCATCTATGGATAAAGATGGTGGCTGGGTTTTGGTTGATGAAGATTAGTGCTGACTAAGAATAAAAGCTGTCTATAGCGTGTAAGGTGCAAGCAATTGCGAATTAGCATCAGCACTTTGATACGTTATATACTTTCTTTCAAACCACTATTAAAGCGCGTGCTTATTATAAGATTGTGAAGCTGTGGGAAGTGTTGGGCAATTTTAAGTTTTAGGTTTTGTTATAATTGACTACTAAATTCGAAAATTATATTTCAAGGAATAGAAATGTCAAACTGGCTTTTAGATAGACTATTTGAGACTGGTAAGCAGCCTAAACCAAGATTCGCCTTTCAAGGAACTGTTAATTGGATGCGAGCTCTAGCTGAAGTTGTTGATAGCGGAGTTTGTGATAAAGCAAATCTTAAAATTCTGTATCAGAAGGTACAAAGAAGGTCTGTTAATACAGAAGCTGATAACTGGGTTTTCGAAAACATGCATATGGCTTACAACAACTTAGCAGCTCTAAACACTATGAATATTGAAGCTGTTGATAAATACGATATCTGTAGTTCTGCAATCGTATCATGGTATTACGCAGTTTATTTTGCTAGTAGCGCTATGATTGCTGCATCTTCAGGCTCGAAACAAGAAAACCACACTGCGACCGCAAGAGTATGGCAAGCAGATATAGCAGAAAAGAAACTTATCCCCTATCCTTTTGATCTTTATTTAAGTAGTTTAGTTACCAGTAAGGCTGAAGCTGAAATTGCAGTTTATCGAGGAGATAACCAGTTTGATCTAAATCAAAGATCTGGAGGACTAGATATTGCTCATGGAGGTATTATCTCTTACTTGAAGGGCACTCATAAATATAAAAAAGACGAAGCGGAAGAACGTATTCAAAATACGAAAGAGTTTAAAGCACTCAAAGTTGATGACTTTCGAAAGAAAATTGCTAGAGAGCTTAGAGATAAAACTTTAGATAAAGGGCAAGTGAATTTCTTAATTCAAGCTTTTAGATATCGAGGTAAAGCCCATTATAGAGATTCTATCTTTCTGTCCTACGGTGATGATCACATAGAATCTATTGAGCAATTAATTAAAGACTTAAATATAGTTGCACTTGGATTCATACGTGCAGCGTCTCATTATTGCTCAGTTAGGGTAGAAAAAGGGACTTGGGAACTATTTGTCGATGATATTAAAAATAATACACGTTTATCTTTAGATGTCGAAACTATAACCGTATAGACAATTAATCAAACCAAAAAAGGACACCTCACCGTGTCCTTTTTTCTCACTAAGATCCTTATCAGCCCCAAACCACGCTCTCAAACCTACAGAAACCCAGCTATACATTTATCTAAAAACAAGCATACAGAACCGCCCTACTCATTGTCTTTGCACACTGGTAATGTCTGTATCGTTAATTAAAAATTGTCAGTCAAAGCCCCATATAGGCGTACTGATATCTATTTATAATATTGGAGAAAATATCGATGACAACACTAAAAAATAAAGTCGCGATTGTAACCGGTTCATCAAAAGGCATCGGCGCACAGATAGCCATACTACTCGCAGCAGCAGGCGCTAAAACCGTTATCAATTACGTAAATGATGATGCAGCAGCCAATGATATCGTCAACCAGATTAAATCAGCAGGCGGTGAAGCCATCGCCGTGCAAGCAGATGTCAGTAATGCCAAGCAAGTCGAAGCAATGTTTGATGCCACTATCAGCGCTTTTGGCAAGCCAGATATTTTGGTTAACAGCGCAGGCGTGATTATCTGCAAACCTATCGCAGAAACCACCGATGAAGACTTTGACCGTATCTTCTCTATCAATGTAAAAGGCACGTTTAATACATTGCGTGAGGCAGCGACTAAACTTAATGACGGTGGCCGTATCGTCAATCTCTCAAGCACGACCACTCGCATGATGCTGCCCACTTATGGCACCTACTGCGCGACCAAAGGCGCAGTCGATCAGCTGACTAGAATCTTCTCTAAAGAAGTTGGCGCGCGAGGAATCACGGTCAATGCAGTCTCTCCCGGTCCTACTGATACCGAGCTGTTCCATGAAGGCAAAGCGGATGACACGGTAGAAAAGCTCGCCAGCATGTCACCGTTTAATCGTATCGGTGAGCCAGTCGATATCGCTCGTGTAGTGGCATTTTTGGTGAGTGAAGAAGCCGCTTGGGTCACAGGGCAAAATATCGGGGCTAACGGCGGTATCGCTTAACAGCATTATCGTATTGACGATATGTATATTAATACCTAAAACAGAACAAACAAAAAAAGGACACCTCGCGGTGTCCTTTTTTATCAATCAAATACTTAGCAGTTAAAGCTTATGCTTCAACGCCAGCGTCTTGACCTTTATATTTTGCATTTGCGTAGTCCCAGTTCACTAGTTTGTCTAGGAACGTGTCTACATAGTCAGGACGACGGTTGCGGTAATCAACATAGTAAGCATGTTCCCATACATCACAAGTCAATACAGCGATTTGACCGTTCGCTAGTGGCGTACCAGCGTTAGGTGTTTTAGCGATTGACAGTTTGCCACCGATTTTGTCAGCGACTAGCCATGCCCAACCTGAACCGAATTGAGTCAATGCTGCGTTTTTGAACTCTTCACGGAACTTGTCATAGCTACCGAAATCTTCTTCGATTTTAGCTTTTAGATCGCCAGTAGGTTCGCCGCCACCGTTTGTTGGCGTCATGCAGTTCCAGTAGAACGTGTGGTTCCATACTTGAGCTGCTTGATTGAACATACCTTGCTTGCTGTCATCTTTAGCAGTTGCTAGGATGATTTCTGGCAATGTTTTGTCTTCTAGACCAGAACCTGGTAGCAATTCGTTAAGCTTAGTCACGTATGCATTGTGATGCTTATCGTGATGATACTCTAGCGTCTCGGCGCTGATATGTGGCTCTAGTGCGTCTTTTGCGTATGGTAGTTCTGGCAATGTAATGTTTGACATAGTTATTTTATCCTTGCTGTTTAGCCGTTAGTTTATAAAACTGATTATAGAAACTGAATTTTACGCTATTTTTACACCGCAAAAAACACTATAAAATAGCGGACTAAATTGGCTGAGTTTATTGTTTGAAACGAATATTATTGCTTGATACACGGTACTGCTCAATACAATATCACGTATTATTATGAATCCAAAATGAACCTAGCGGTTACTGCTTGCTATTATTCTTTGCTTAAAAGCCAAGTGTTTGACTTCATAAGCATTTATTAATTAAATATTCAAAAGTTACAGGATATAACTCGCTGTAGCTTGGCGAGTATTATAGCAACAATGACCAAAAGTATCAGTTACCAAATGTTATAGACCGTACAATCTGCATAGCGATTGGTTATTTATTCCATGATGCTCGCATGTCTGATAAAACAATGTACTATCACTACGATTATGACTATCAAGGTCAACCAGTACAGTATCTGTAATAATATTAGACTCTAATAATAGACTGACCCAATCATCACTTTTTAGCATTTTTCATATAACGGAATGGCCCTATGAGTACCTCAGATACTTTATCAATCCCTACCCAATCGACAGCTGATAACCAATGGGTGCTCGCCAGTAATAACAAAGGCAAGCTGGCTGAGTTCAAACGGTTATTTGCTGAGGCGAATTTGGATGTGACGATCATCCCGCAAGGTGAGCTGAATATTGAAGATGCCATCGAAGACGGGCTAAGCTTTGTGGAAAACGCCATTATTAAAGCCCGTCATGCCAGTCGCATCAGCGGATTGCCTGCTATCGCTGACGACTCAGGACTGTGTGTGCCTGCACTCGGTAACGCACCGGGCATCTACTCAGCGCGCTACGCAGGTGAGCACGGCAATGATAGTAAAAATAACGCCAAGCTTATCGCTGACTTGCAGCCTATTCGTACTGAGCACGCTCACGAGCCTATTAAAGGGTTATTCGTTTGCGTACTGGCGATGGTGCGCCATGCTGATGATCCATTACCAATCATCGCCCAAGGATTGTGGCATGGCGAGATTTCAGAGACAGCGCATGGTGATGGTGGCTTTGGTTATGACCCATTATTTTGGTTACCTGACTTGCAAGCCAGTGCGGCCAGCTTGAGCGCTGCTGATAAAAACAGCATCAGTCATCGTGGACAGGCCCTTCAGCAGCTATTGGCGCAACTGCCTTTATAAGTGCTCCTATAAAGGCAAGCAACATAAGGAAACATGACACCAAACAGATAATTTTTACTTTAATAATCAGATAGATTATACTGTTCTACTTTTAAAAATTTTGTCGAAAACCGTTATATGTCTGTATAATTCACCAAAAAGCGTTATTATGCGGTGCATTAACGGTTTATTATTGATATTTGATAGCATTTACAACCTCAGCAGTTTTATATTTTGTGCTGGCAGCGATTGCTACTGACACTGATATGGACGTTGCGGGCTATCATTGTCCCCTATTTATTCCAACGGCAATCCGTTGTACACGCCCGTATTTTGAGGCTCGGTTTGTCTATTACCATTTAATCCTAAGTACTGCTTAATTTTAAGTACTATCTAATCCTAAAGGTGTAATTAACATGGCTACAGATTTACAAGTCACAACCAACAAGCTATCTAACAAAGAAACCCAATTGACAGTTAAAGTACCTGTCGAAAAAATTCAAAACAAAGTCGAAGGCCGTATTCGCCAAGTTGCGAAAACTGCCAAGATTGACGGTTTCCGTAAAGGTAACGTCCCTATGTCACACATCCGCTCTCAGTACGGTGCTGGCATTCAACAAGAAGTTATCAACGATGTGATCCGTGATACTGTTTTTGAAGCAATCAAATCTGAAGACATCCGCGCTGTTGGCATGCCTAACATCGACGACGTAAAACTTGAAGACGATTTCTTGGTTTATCAAGCGACTGTTGAAATCTTCCCAGAAGTAGACGTACAAGGTATCGATGAGATCGAAGTTGAGCGTCATACTGCTAAGGTTGATGAAGCTGACGTTGACACCATGATCGAAAACCTACAAAAGCAACGTGAAGAATTCGTTGAGAAAAAAGGCATGGCTGCGAAAGACAACCAAGTGACTTTTGACTTTGAAGGTTCTATCGACGGCGAAAAATTCGAAGGCGGCTCTGCTGAAGACTTCAAATTGGTTATCGGTAGCAACCAAATGATTCCTGGCTTTGAAGCGGGTATCAAAGGCATGAAAGCTGGCGACGAAAAAGTTATCGAAGTAACTTTCCCAGAAGATTACCAAGCTGAAAACTTAGCAGGCAAAGAAGCTCAGTTCAAAATCAACGTAAAATTGGTTGAAAAATCTAAGCTACCTGAAATTGACGATGCGTTCCTTGAGCTATTCGGCGTAAAAGAAGGCGGCGTTGAAAAACTAAAAGACGACGTACGCAAAAACATGGAACGCGAAATCAAAAACGCTGCGCGTAGCCAAGTTAAGCAAGCGACTTTTGACGCATTGCTAGAAAAGAACGAGTTTGACGTACCAAACGCGATGCTAGAGCAAGAAATCGAGCGTCAACGCAACATGATGATGCAACGTTTTTCTCAGCAGTTCGGTGCCAATGCTGATAGCTTCGATAAAGACATGCTACCAAATGAGCTATTTGAAGAGCAAGCGCTACGTGCTGCCCGTCTTGGCATCATCGTTGCCCGTGTTATCGACACCAAAGGCTTAGAAGTAGATCAAGCACGTGTTGAGACGTTCATCAAAGAAGCGGCTGAAAACTACGAAGATCCAGCAGAAGTGATCGAGTACTACACCACTGATAAGCAACAGCGCGCTAACATTGAGTCTGTTGTACTAGAAGACCAAGTGGTTGATTATCTAATCGAGCAAGGTAAAGTAACTGACAAAGAAGTTAGCTACCAAGACTTGCTAGCTGCTCAGCAACAACAGCAGCAAGCCATGTAGTCTAGACTGAGCGCTATCTGTCTTTAGGATACCTACTTTCAGATAGTGCTCATGTTCTTAGCTCATAAAAATACGGCCCCGATCATCGATTGGGGCCGTATTTTTATGGGTAAACATAAATAGCAGTTTAGGTCAAAATAGTAATAAAGCCCTAGGTTAAAACAGGAATGAACACTACCCCTAAACCTAGCATAACCAACCCACGTTGGAACCAAAAGTGACCGCCGAGACGCTGTTGCAACTGCTGATTAATCACCATACCAACCGCATAGAGTCCTAACATAGACACAATCATACCAGCATAAAAACCTAACTGACCTGATACGCCGATCTGTGCTGGCAATTCCATCGCATGTGCCATACCGTGAAATACTGCCAAGCCGCCAAAAGTCATACTCAGCAATGGTACATCACTTTTAGTTGTCGTACTCGCTACTGACCTATTCAATGATGCAGCTTTTCCGCGCCATTGACCCATTAACACAAATGCCAATACCACCACTGATAAGAGTATTGCCATTTCAACCATGCCAGCGGCCGAACCAAATGCAGCCCCACCTACCAAAGCACCGACAGTCGCTAATACCACACCCAACGATAATCCTCCTGCCAATGACATCATGCCCAAGCGCTGCTTTTGCAGTCCGTAAAACAACATACCCATACCGACTGCTAAAAACAAATGATCAAAGCCAGTCAGCGGATGCATCAGCCCTGCTTGCAACGTGCCTAACAGCGATGACGTGTGCGCAGTCGTTGAATGGATATGACCTGAATGCGCCTGCGCCAATGACGGAAGCATCAATGAGGTCATCATCACAGCTGAGCCAGTTACTATGTTACGAGCGAATAGAGCCTGTGAAAAATGCGTCTTTGTTATAGTTTTTGTCTTGGTAGAGGCTGTCATGGGAGTGCTCCTTAATATTAATAATTTAGTTGTTCGTAGCTTGTTGTTCATAGTTAGTGAGATTCTATTGACTAAGCAAGCATGCCCTGCTCTTTGATAAAGGCGATAATCTCATTTAGCCCATCACCTGTTTTCATATTACTAAAAATAAATGGCTTGTCACCGCGCATTTTTTTAGCATCTCTTGCCATGACTTCTAGTGAGGCACCTACCATAGGCGCAAGATCAGTCTTATTAATAATCAATAAATCAGACTTGGTAATTCCCGGCCCACCTTTACGAGGTATCTTGTCTCCTGCTGAGACATCAATAACGTATAGGGTCAAATCAGACAGTTCTGGGCTAAACGTCGCTGCCAGATTATCACCACCTGACTCGATGATAATCATCTCTAAATCTTTAAAAGTTGCTTGTAGTTCGGCAATAGCAGTCAGATTAATAGAGGCATCTTCGCGGATAGCCGTATGCGGACAGCCACCTGTTTCTACACCGCGAATACGCTCAGCAGGCATGGCATCATTACGGGTTAAAAATTCTGAATCTTCTTTGGTATAGATATCATTGGTCACTACTGCCATATTGACCGTGTCACGCATGTTTTGGCACAAACGCAACGTCAACGCGGTCTTACCACTACCAACAGGTCCACCAATGCCAAGGCGTAGGCATGACAATCCAGATGGCTGATTTTGGCGGTCATTATCAGTCTGTAAGTCTGATATAGATTGAGAGTTTTTTGGCTTGAGCGGGGTTAGAGACATATTGAATTCCTAAAACAGTTTGTATATTAATAAGTATAAATAGAAATAAGGGTGCAGTTATGAGCGAAACAATCGGCTGTATTGCTCCTCATGCATACTTGAGAGGATAGCCAAATTGGGCAAGTTATTAGATATATTAAGCGTCTCATAGAGGTCTTGGCACAGTTGTTGACAGTTCTGCTCTTCAAGCGAATCTGATGATGTCATCACTATATCAAAAGCATGCTGTACATCATCACTTAGAGCATCAACCTGAGCACCCAGATCACTCTGCAACTGCCACAGGATACGCTGCCCCGCCATCTGTCCTAGCGGTACCGTTTTGACCGCAGCCAATACCATGTTTTCTAGTTGGGCGAAGCCATACGTGGTCATTGATTGTGCCAATGGTAGCTGCCAGTGCTGTGCAATATGAGCAAAAAGTGGCAAGTAGCCGTCTTCAGGTATCTCAGCAGGTATACCGAGGCTCAGTACCTCATTGAGCCAAGATACCATTGCTTGAGCCAGTTGCTGAGATTCAAGCACAAACTCTTTACTCTCTAAGCCAGCATGATAATCGTGTGCCAGATTTGCAGCCAGCGTGTCATTACCTTGACCAAGTGCGAGCATTATTAGCCCTAATACTGGCAACTCATAGCCGATAACAGCAAGCGCTAGATAGTCCTGCATAAATACTAGCGTACTGGCTTCATCAGAGATCACGCCTGACTCAATCGCTGACTCAACACCTTGCGAATACGTATAGCTACCAATGGGTAAGTTGCTCGATGCCAGCATCAGCAGCTGACCAAGTTGGTCCGGCTGTGCAGACTGCGCACTGATATCTACCATCACTTTGGCTGCCCTACAGTCTCATCATGATGGCTGTGGTTATTTTCATGACTGTGTTCATGGCTATCTGATGCGCCATGCGTATTGCCATGTATGTCGCTGTGCGAATGGCTATGTGAATCACTACTTGAATGCGCATGCGCATGTGAGTGAGAGTGGCCATGTGAATGTCCTTGCCCTGACTGATATGCCCCTGTTTCAGGTTCAAACGGTACCGAAGCATCTTCAACCCGCAATCCAAGACGCTCTAACATTTGCGCAAGCACATGGTCGTTTTCAAAATATAACGCGTAGCCTGTATCACCGTGGTCAAAACTTTGGTCAAACATCAGTGGCACGTGCCGATTGCCTAAATGATATGCGCCTTTCATCAACGTAAAAACATCATCAGCGGTAACTTTGGTGACGACCTGAGGTTTAGCGATGACTTGTATTAGCTCGCCTGCCTCATTGATTAGCACGTCATTACCTTTGAGAGTACCTGTTCGAGGCAAGTCAACACCAACGCTCTCACCTGACACAGTGGTGGCCTTAAATCGAGAATGCTGGCGAGTATCAAAATCTAGCAGTAGATAGTCATCGGTTTGATGCTGTTCTGCTAATTGTGTTTTTTGAGCGTCATTTGGGGCATTTAAACGGGTATTAAATATCTTCATCATTATTATACTCTGGCTGTTGTTGCTCAAACGGTTGAGGAGTAAAACTCACAATATTTAGAATGATAAAACACTTAGAATAACAAGGTGTTTAGAATAACAAGGTGTTTAGAATAAAAAGTGCTTAGAATAAAAAGTAACGCTGCGCCATGGGCAATATGTCAGCAGGCTCGCAAGTTAGCATCTCGCCATCAGCACGTACTTCATAAGTCTCAGGGTTAATATCCATATCAGGGCAGTAACTATTGAAGCGCATGTCGCTTTTACGGATATGACGAATGCCATGTACTGGCTGAATGACTTTGGTCAATCCTAGCTGCTTATCCACTTGTTTTTCGATAGCTGCTTGCGACATAAAGGTGATACTGGTTTGAGCAATGGATTTTGGATATGTGGCAAACATAGGACGATAATGTACGGGCTGCGGGGTGGGAATAGAGGCATTAATATCGCCCATCGGCACAGCAGCGATAAGTCCGCCTTTGATGATACATTCAGGCTTTACCCCAAAAAACTTGGGCGACCATAACACCATATCTGCCCATTTCCCCACTTCAATTGAGCCAACCATCTCGCTAATACCATGAGTAATCGCAGGGTTGATGGTGTATTTTGCGATATAGCGTTTGATACGAAAATTATCGTTGTCCACGCTTTGGTCATAGTCTGTCAAAGTGATACGCTGGTCTTGATGCTCTATATCTGCTGTCGCATCTGGAGCGAGATGCCCACGTTGGACTTTCATTTTATGCGCCGTTTGCCAAGTACGAATAACCACTTCACCTACTCGACCCATGGCTTGCGAGTCACTACTCATCATCGAAATCGCGCCTAAATCATGCAAGATATCTTCTGCGGCAATCGTCTCTTGACGAATACGGCTTTCTGCAAAGGCCACATCTTCAGCGATAGCAGGGCTCAAATGATGACAGACCATCAGCATATCGAGATGCTCATCAATAGTATTGACGGTATAAGGGCGCGTTGGATTAGTAGATGACGGCAAAACATGTGATTCGCCAATAGCCTTAAGAATATCAGGAGCATGGCCACCGCCCGCGCCTTCGGTATGGAAAGTATGAATACAGCGATTCTTGAACGCTGCTAGTGTACTCTCGAGATAACCACTTTCATTTAAAGTATCGGTATGGATCGCCACTTGCACATCATACTCTTCAGCGACACTCAAACAGTTATCAATGGCTTGCGGAGTAGTACCCCAATCTTCATGTAGCTTTAGCCCTACGGCACCTGCTTCGATTTGTTCTGCAATAGGTTCTGGTACACTCACATTTCCTTTGCCCAGTAATCCGATATTCATAGGAATACTATCGGTAGATTTTAGCATTGAAGCAATATGATAAGCCCCTGGTGTACAGGTAGTCGCGAGCGTACCCTGTGCAGGCCCTGTACCACCACCAAGCATTGTGGTCACGCCTGACATAAGCGCTGTCTCACACTGCTGTGGTGCAATAAAATGAATATGGCTATCGACACCGCCTGCTGTCAGGATTTTGCCTTCACCAGAAATGATTTCGGTAGCACCGCCAATCGCAATATCGATGGCAGGCTGGATATCAGGGTTGCCCGCTTTGCCAATGCCGCTAATTCGACCATCCTTAATGCCGATATCTGCTTTGTAGATGCCCGTATAATCCATGACCAACGCATTGGTAATGACCGTATCGGCAACGTCAGCACCCAATAACTGCCCTTGCCCCATACCATCACGGATGACTTTACCGCCACCAAATTTAACTTCTTCGCCTTTTATCTCAATAGGTTTGCTAGCACGTGCACCACCCTCTAGTACCGCTACTTGATCGTTATCGGTACTCAATTGGCTCGTTAAATCAGCCTCAACCTGTAACCATAATTCGGTGTCGGCTAGGCGAACCTTGTCACCTGTTGTCGGACCAAAATGCTCAGCATAAATATGCCGACTCACTTTTTTCTGCGAGGTAACTGGCGGGTTTTCAGTATCTCTGTTATCTGATGCTGTGTCTGAGCTCGCGGCGCCCATCACACGCCCAGCAAAGCCATAAACTTCCTGCTTGCCAGCGTATGCTACCAACTCCACTTCACGTGACTGCCCCGGCTCAAAGCGTACTGCTGTACCAGGGATAATATTCAGGCGATAGCCACGCGTCTGCTCTCTCTCGAAACTCAAGGCATCATTGACCTCATAGAAGTGATAATGTGAGCCTATTTGGATGGGGCGATCGCCCGTATTAGCGACACTGATGGTCTGTACCTGCCGTCCTTGGTTTAAGATGATATCGCCATCTTGGATATGGTATTCGCCTGCTTGCATAAGAGTCGCCTTATTTTATAGTGAGCATTTCAGTGCTATAACATTGGTATACAGCCTTACACGATAGGATGATGTACCGTGACCAGTTTGGTGCCGTCAGGAAAGGTCGCCTCGATTTGTACTTCATCCACCATCTCTGCCACACCATCCATCACATCATCAACAGACAGATAGGTAGCGCCTTCACTCATTAATTCAGCCACTCTTTTGCCATCTCTAGCACCCTCCATCAGTAGCATGCTGATATAAGCAATGGCTTCGGGATAGTTAAGCTTAACACCTCGGTTTTTACGGCGTTCAGCCACCATGCCAGCCGTGAATAGCATGAGCTTGTCTTTCTCTGTCGGGGTCAAATGCATGGAGCTTCCTTATTGTATTTATAATGTTCTGTGTCACAGATTAGTGTACTTCAAACGTTTAGTACCTTAGCCAAAATAGCGATTGTGTCTTTTTTTAGCAGATTAATGTCATAACAAATTAAGTAGTATCTACTCAAAAATCACGTATCCCAAATCCGTGGACGACATGGCTCAAGTTGCCACCAGTGCTCACGTAACACTTCTCTAAGCTGATAGAACGCCTCAAAACAGCCACGCACATCTGTGCCAATATAGCGGATATTAATCGCTTGATAATTGTGGGTGCAATAGACAGGTAGCCCCGCTTCGGCGATTGCTTGCCGCAAAGTCATTATCGTACTGTCCAAATAACGGGTTAATGCTTGCTTGGTCGTCGCTTGCGCAGTCGCGGTTGATTTTTCTATTTTTGATGTCAGGGCCATTGGATTTTTGTATACGTCATTTAAGTTCGGCACAGCCCAAAACGACCCATAGATATGCTGTCCTGCTAGCCCTAAACGCGATGTGAACCAGCGACTTTGGGCAGACTGGGCCACACGTTCAGCAACGATGACTTTACCTTCTCGGTAGATATTCAGCCCTGTATGATAATGCCCTTGCAAAAACTGCTCATCATATGCCTGCCGCCCAAAAACGCTAATCTCCCACGTCAGTAAGCTAGATGAGTCCGTTAAATCAAAACGACTCGTCGCATGCATATTGGCTTCGTTATAAATAATACTCTCTTGCGGCAACCATTCTAGGCGAGCATTTGTGTCTAATGTGGCGTATACCTTTTGGCTAGCGTATTTAGCCATGTCACTTTGAGCTATATCGTTGTTATCTATAGCAGTATTCACTTCTACTGCGGTGTTAGCTGATTGGTCAACTAAGGTTTTGCTCTTTTGGCTGACACTGTCTTTGCCATACCATTTACCCGCCCCTGGTGTCGTAATGACAGCATGACTATCGTTATCTAAACGCAGGTTTATGGTCAGCGTATCACCACCTGCGATACCCGCTGGAGGATATAGCATCAATATATGACAAATACCCTGCTGCACACGCGGCTCAGGATACAGAGCACGCTGTACCATCAAGGCGCCTGTATGCTTACGATGATAAAGCCGAGTTTTTGACTCAGCTGTGGCTATACCTTTGATAGTATTCGTGCGTTTTACGGTGTCAAAATCTAAAGCTAAAGAAGAGGCCCAGCTCATTTCATATACTCATCTACTAATTAGGGCGTGTTGAACATCAAATATAACACACGATTGTGATGCTAAGAGGTCGAGCATTAAGCCGATCAGACAAAACCCGGTGGTATAGTCATTCCACTATAAAAGAGAAAGCAACGATGCCAACAGTCAAAATGCCAAAAGCTTATGCAGCTGGCTACATCCAGCAACGACGTCACTCCATATATACAATCATTATGCCAACTTACTGACACTGGCTATCAGAGCAAGCAGTCAATACTATGCAAATGAATGATATTGCTTGGTTTTTGAACACTGAAATTTTTGGTTATATTGTCCACCTCATTTTCACGATGTCTCAAATAGATATCAATCATTTTTATTTTTTTGGCAGGCTCTAATTTGCACCAAAATTGTACAATTTACTATCATAAATGCACCATTTTTTATCATCATATTTCTTTTTAATGTAGCACCATATTCATAAATAATGAGACACCTGTAATCCATACAGAGGTAGCCTGTCTGCTATCTTTATGGAGGGTTTCTAGGCAAGCCCCTTGATAAATGTATACACACACCTTATTAATAGGGAGTCATTTATTATTTTTCACATTAAAAAGTTACTATTGCCACGATAAAAAAGTTACCATTAGCTCAATTATTTTTAGCGACATCTAGATCGTACCATTGCATCTAGTCAGTGTTAACAACAAGCGGTAGTATTTATCATGATAAGCACCCATAAAATCTTAACCGTTCGCTAATCCCAATCCCTTTATTTTATGTACTTATAAACAGGACATCTTTATGACAGATTATGAACGCATCACTGCCAACCCGCATTTTGATATGCTGATGAGTGCGCACAACGACATGCAATATACCCAAAGTGCACCTCAAGCTGCATTAGTACCGATGGTGGTTGAACAGTCATCACGCGGTGAACGCTCGTTTGATATTTTTTCACGTCTATTACGTGAGCGCGTTATCTTTTTGACTGGTCAAGTCGAAGACAATATGGCCAATCTCATCGTCGCACAGTTACTATTCTTAGAGGCTGAAAACCCTGATAAAGATATCCATCTATATATCAACTCACCAGGCGGTTCAGTGAGTGCTGGTTTGGCGATTTTTGACACGATGAATTTCATCAAGCCTGAAGTATCAACCATCTGTATGGGCGGTGCTTACAGCATGGGTTCATTCTTGTTGGCAGCTGGCCAAAAAGGCAAGCGTTATTCACTTGCGAATGCTCGCGTCATGATTCATCAGCCTTCAGGTGGCGCGCAAGGTCAAGCAACAGATATCGAAATTAATGCTCGTGAAATCTTAAAAACTCGTGCACGTTTGAACAAAATATTGGCTGAGCGTACTGGTCAGCCAGTAGAAAAAATCGAAAAAGACGTTGAGCGTGATTATTGGTTGGATGCAGACGAAGCAAAAGAATATGGTTTGGTTGACGAAGTATTAGAGCGCCGCCCTACTTCTTTATAATTAGCATATAACAGCCTTGATAAGCATCAATTGTCTGAGCGCGATGCGTTTTGGCATTGATGCAAACAATCAAAATATTTGTAAGTTTTAAAATTTTAGGAGCGCCTTTTATGGCAGAAGACAATACCCCGCAGTGCTCGTTTTGTGGCAAAGCCAAAAGCGATGTGCAGCAGCTGATTGCCGCTGATGATGCCAATATCTGTAATGAATGCATTGAGCTATGTACCGATCTAATCGCTGACAGTGCCGAAGACGGCGATGATGACAGCGAAATCGATACCTCTTGGGTCAATAAAAAGCTACCAACGCCAAAAGAGCTGCGTGCCAAGCTTGATGAATATGTCATCGGTCAAGACGCTGCTAAGAAAGCATTGGCAGTTGCCGTTTATAACCATTATAAGCGTTTAAAAGTTAGCCAAACACTGGCCAATGACAGTAAAAAATCTAAGATTGGTGCTGATGATGCCATGGTTGAACTGGCTAAAAGTAACATCTTGCTCATAGGCCCAACAGGCTCAGGTAAGACATTACTGGCACAAACCTTAGCGCGTCTGCTTGATGTGCCGTTTGCCATGGCTGATGCCACGACCTTGACTGAAGCAGGTTATGTCGGTGAAGACGTTGAAAACATCGTGCAGAAGCTACTCCAAGCATCTGACTATGATGTGGCCAAAGCTGAGCAAGGCATCATCTATATCGATGAGATTGACAAAATCAGTAAAAAGGGTGATAACCCATCGATTACCCGTGATGTGTCAGGCGAAGGCGTTCAGCAAGCATTGCTAAAGCTTATCGAAGGCACTGTGGCTGCTATTCCGCCGCATGGTGGTCGCAAGCATCCACAACAAGAGCTGATTCAAGTCGACACCAGCAACATCCTTATCATCGTTGGTGGTGCGTTTGCTGGTCTTGATGCTGTCATTCAGCAACGTACTGAAAAAGGCGGTATCGGCTTCAACGCGGATGTCAGCTCAAAAGACGATAGCCGTCGCAGCTCAGATTTGCTACAGCAAGTTGAGCCAGAAGATTTGATCAAGTTTGGTCTGATCCCTGAGCTGATTGGTCGTCTGCCTGTACTTGCTGCACTACAAGAGCTTGATGAAGAAGCATTGGTACAAATCCTGACTGAACCTAAGAACGCACTGGTAAAACAGTATAAATATTTGTTCGATATGGAAGGTGCTGAGATTAACTTTACGCAAGAAGCACTTGATGCCATCGCCAAAAAAGCCATGGAACGTAAAACGGGTGCCCGTGGTCTACGTTCTATCGTAGAGAATGCATTGCTTGAAACCATGTATGAGCTGCCTTCTATGGAAAACGCAAAGACAGTTATGGTTGATGCAGACGTCATCAATGAAGGTAAAACGCCTGAAATCTCTTAATTTATCGTGCCGTTAACATCACTAATTATGATTAATAAGTGATTACAACAAAAAAGCGTCTAGCAAAGTTTACTAGACGCTTTTTTTATAAGTCTTTTAACCCATCGCTATCGTCAAAGAAGTCTAAAACGAGTACAAGGCAGCCGACTGCAAATGATACATTAGCATGCTTAGCGAGGATGACGATGTAGCGGATTGATATGGGTTGGACTATATTAATATTAAGGCAACTTCATATCACCATCTAACAACCAACCCATACGGCGCATCATGTAAGCAACCATGCCAGCAATGACAGCAGGTAATACAAACATCAATAAAATAATTGCTGTCCATAGCTGACCTGTGCTCATAATTTCTTGTGACGCTTCAATGACCCCAAACACACCGACTAAACCAGCAGTACCCATACCTGCCCCTGTAGCAGTACAGGCAAGCCCGAACCCGACGGTTGCGATAGGTCCAACGATAGCACTGGCGATAACGGCGGGCAGTAGAATCAGTGGCTTTTTTAGGACATTAGGGATTTGCAACATACTAGTGCCCAACCCCTGAGATATCACACCACTTACACCGTTGTCTTTGAAACTGGCAACCGCAAAGCCAATCATATGTGCTGCACAGCCGACTACTGCCGCACCGCCAGCCACACCGCCCAGCCCAATAGCAATACAAATAGCCGCGCTTGAAGTGGGCATTGTCAGCAAGATACCGACCACGACTGCGATGACAATACCCATTAATAGAGGCTGTAACTCAGTAGCTGCTTGGATACCTTGACCAATAGCAGCGACCGCAGCAACGATAGGTGGATTCAGTAGCGCACAAACGGCTAATGCGACGGCACAGACCAATAAAGGAATTAACAAAATATCCAGCTTAGTCTTGCCAGCGACCCAAGTACCAGCACGATAAGCAAATACCGAGGTTAAATATGCCCCTATCGGATTACCAGGCAATGCCACAAAAGTCGCAGGCCCGCCTACTTGCGGGGTAAAAAGTGTACCTGCCATCAAAGCTTCAGAATGTGCGCCCAGCATACCTGCGACCAAGCAACTTAGCATGACTAGCGTTGGCGCTTTAAGATAATAGGCAATGCCCACGCCGATACCAGCCCCCATCAATATCGATGCTAGCTTACCAACTGCAACCAACGCAGGCAGATCTAGCCAGCCACCAATTTGTGAAATGATAAGGCCCGCTATCAATGTGACAAAGAGACCTAAAGCCATACCAGTAAAAGCATCGATAAAATACTTCTGAAAAAAGGATTTAATGACGCCAGTAGATGCAGGTGTTGAGTCCGATACAGTCATAGCCATACTCGTTGAGGAAGTAATGATAAGATATAATAAAACCACAAAGTAAAATAGCGTTACTAAAAATAAGAGACAAAAAAAGCGTCATTACGACGCTTTTTTATAAATAAACCATTAAGATTTCTACAGCAACTAAATCTAACGGCGCTGCTCAACGATGATGGAGTCAATACCATTATTCTGTAAGCGCTGCTGAGCAGTCGTTACTGCTTGACGATTACTCATCGGCCGTGAGATCACTTGATAGATGGGCTCACCATTGCCCGTTGTATTCTTGGCGACTCTAGCATCGACACCAGCCATCAGTACCTGTGCACGGCGACGATCCGCTTCATCTGCATCACCAAAGCTATTTATCTGCAAAATGTAAGTCGCAGCAGGCTTGGCAGCTTGAACACTGGCAGTACCTGCACCACTTGCTCGATTGGTTGCACTACTGGTGCTATTGGTCGGTGCTGAGCCATCATAGGTCGCATCTTCTTCAACGATCACGATATCATCACTAGCAGCATTGCCACGGCTAGGTTCGATCACGGTGTTTTCAGTAATGCCAACATTGCCAGTGTCTTCACTGCTGGTCGCTGAAGCACCATTCGGCTGAGTGACCACGATATCAGGCTCAAAGGCTTCGATACCACCGATACGATCATTGTTTATTTCACCAAAATCTTCATCAGGGATGGTCGCCATCTCTTGATTGGGTAAAATATCATAAAACTCATAATCGCCATTATCGGTATCAGTCTCGACTCGCGGCTGTACCTGACGATCAGGGTCATTGTCGGCACTGCTATCAGCAGGACTGAAATTAAATAATGGTGAGAGGTATATAAACACACCGATCATCAGTGTCAGTACTGCTCCGACAAACATCCATAACAAGCCTGATACGCTACTTGTTTTGCGCTTTTCAGTCGCACCTTTAGGTTTTTTGGCTAGCATGGATCTGGTTCTCCCTACTGAATCTATCTATCATAATCACATTATTGTTATCAATCGTCTATACTCATAATACTACATATTATAAAGTTACTGCATGTTAGAAGCTGACTACTTATGAGCAAGCGACTACATGCTAGACGGTGCAGACAATCCTAACAAACCAAGCCCATTAGACAAGACCTGTCGCACGGCTTTAGACAAACGCAGACGGGCTTGCATTAAGTCCAGCTCGTCAGCACTTGGCGTGCCACCAGAGGTCAAACTCATCGGCAAGATACGATTGCTGTCATACCAGCCGTGGAACAATGCGGCCAAATCTTTTAAATAATTGGTCAATATATGTGGCTCATAGCCAGTCGCGGCACGCATGAGGGTTGCTGGATAGCCTGCCAATAGCTTAATCAACTCATCTTCATGGGACGCATTAAGCAATTCTTGATGCGCCAAACCAACCGCATCATCTACTGTAAGCCCACTATTTTGCAAATTCTCTAATACTCGGCACACACGTGCATGCGCATATTGAATATAGTGCACCAAATTGTCTTTGCTTTGTGATTTGGCAAGTTCTAAATCAAAATCAATATGCACTTCAGGCTTACGTGCTACATAATAGAATCTCGCAGCGTCATTGCCAACTTCGGCACGCAGCTCACGCAGAGTCACAAACTGACCAGAACGCGATGACATTTGTACTTTTTCAGAACCGCGCCATAGTGCCACAAATTGTACAAGCACCACGTCTAAACGTTCGGCATCGATACCCAGTGCAGTTAACGCGGCTTTTACACGTGGGACATAACCATGATGATCTGCGCCCCACACGTTAATGACTTTGTCAAAACCACGATCAAATTTATTCTTATGATAAGCAATGTCAGAGGCAAAATACGTTGACTGACCATTGGCACGGCGTACCACACGGTCTTTTTCATCACCGAAGTCAGTCGATTTAAACCAAATGTTGCCGTCTTTTTCGTACAAGTAACCTTTGTCATCGAGTATTTGTAGAACAGGCTCAATCTCGCTATCGATAGAGCGCTCGCTAAACCAGCACTCATAGCTCACGCCAAAATCATTTAAGTCGTCTTTGATATCCGCCAAAATACTGCTCAATGCTGCATTTAAAAACAGCTCATAGCCATCACCAAGCAATGCTTTACTATTGGCAATTAGCCCATCGATATGCGCTTCTTTGTCGCCTGACAATAGAACTTTTTCGCCGTCTGCATTTATCTCAAACTTAGCATCGGCAGGCACTTCTTTGGCAATATTTGCAAAACTATGCACGTAGCTATCAGCATGTTGTGACTTGACCGTTTGGGCAATATCACTGACATAGTCGCCTTGGTAAGCATTGACAGGAAAGGTAACTTGCTCGCCATTGGCTTCTAAATAACGCAAATACGTACTGGTCGCTAGAATATCCATTTGACGGCCAGCGTCATTGACATAATATTCACGCGTGACGTCATAACCAATCGCTTCTAGTAAGTTTGATACGCTCATGCCAAATGCAGCGCCGCGGCCATGACCGACATGCAAGCTAGACGTTGGATTAGCAGAGACAAACTCAACTTGGATTTTTTGCCCTTCAAACTGATCGCTTAAACCAAAACGGTCTTGTAAGGTAAAAATATCGTCCAATACCGCAAATTTGGCTTCAGCGTTTAAAAAGACATTGATAAACCCTGGCCCTGCGATTTCTACTTGGCGTATGTCTTGGTTTTCAGGTAGCGCGTTGACGATTTTTTCGGCAAGCTGGCGTGGGTTGGCCTTGGCAGCTTTGGCAGCAGTCAGCGCGATATTACTGGCAAAATCACCATGACTAAGGTCTTTAGTACGGGTGATTTGGCTATTGTTTTGCCAGTCAGTAGGCAGTGTGCCGTCGGCTTGCAAGGTCTGAATAGCATCGTTGAATAGTGATGCAAGTGTATCAATTTGGGCTTGTGACATAGGGATTTGAACTCAATTAAATAAACAACAAAAACGATGTGAAAATGTGACGAGTGCAAGCAGTCAATAACTGCTTATTATAATAGCGACCGACATTGCAGGGGATAAAATAATACAAAAAGATAAGTAACCTGTAAATATAACAATCTTTGCGCTTTATTGCACCATTTGCACCGAAATTAGTACTAAAATCTTACGGTTAAGACAGTCAACTCTAATAGTTGAGATAGGTGACAGACGTACTTTACGTACTTACTGCCTATAAATCATGATAAAGCAGTATAAAAGTAGCTATTCAATAAATATCAGCCCTATTGATTGTAGCGTTACTGTTGCTCGATACTGGGCAGTCGTTTATACCTGACTGCTTCCACGTTATAATAATGGTTTGTACGACTCTTCTCAGATATAAAAGAGGCGTTACTATTTTCTTATAGGATCATGCCATGTTTGCTATTGCTGCCAGTACTGTCACTAGTTGGGGATTGTACCTTTTATTGCCAATCTTTATTGCTTTCTTGTTTTTTATTATGTGGGATATCTCTAAAGAATCTCAAGCTGGACGCGCCGGTACATTTTGGATTTTCGTAGCGCTTGGTGCAGGCTGTGTTGGCTTCATTATCAAGATTATCATGGAAGTTGCCTTTAAAAAGTGGTTAATCTAATCGGCGTTAGTCACTTTGTATAACCTTGCCTATTCTATAACTTCGCTGACATAGGTTGGTAAATCCCATGCGCCACCAGCAAAACCTCGGCACATTCCTGAGCTAGAATCTTCTGATTTGGCAAAAGTTTGACCATCCCAAACCCAAACTAAACGATTCCAGCAGTCACCCAATCCTCGATCTTTATGTACTGCCCAAATCTCACCATCAGAATAATCATTGCCTGCGGTGGTAATTAGCTGAGGGTTACGAGGTTTTGCATTATCTATAAGCCAATATCCACTAGCTGCGTTGTAAGCACCCATCCAACAGCTATGGACAGCTAAAGTATGAGTAGCATCAATAGGGATAAACTCCCAACCAGAGCTGTCGCCAGCATATTTTGCAAAATTTATAGAAGTGTCACTTTTAGGATTTATAAGCTCACAATCTCCCATCACATCCTCCGAACCTATTAACTGCTCAGAGTTGATATCTACCCACGTATTAATATTTTTCTGAAAATAAGCCAACCTTAAAGCATTTAACTGTTTATTGTCTTTTTCTGAATAAGCGAATGCTTTTTTTATCACAGGTGTTGGCTTAGCAGATTTTGGTGTTTGCTTACTAGCATGATTCTTACTCACCAATGCTATTGACGTACCCACTCTGCCTTGTACTTCATCAAGTTTAAGCAACACCGCTCCCATACCTTTGTCACTAATCGTCCAGCGATCACGACCTACTCTTACTTCTATTTTTGTATTCAGGCGAGCGTGACGAAGCAATTGCTTGGTTTGATTTTCATCTAGCATATGCCTAGAATCATCATCACTTCTACTATTGATAGCGCCGTAACTTTTGTCATTTAGCCATAACTCGGTATGGCTAGATTCATTACCAGTATTCAAACTATCATCAGATGATGACTGGTAAAACTCATCATCTGAATATATAAAGTCTACATATACTTTTGGCAAAGCTTTCTTCGGCTCTACAACCATTAATATCGATACTGGATCGCTATTAGCACTTTCTTCAGCGTAACCCGCTGCTCGGCAGGTCAAAGTGTTGTCGCAAACCACTTGCCAATCATCTTTGACAAAACCCCAGCCTTCAAATGGATCACCATACGCATCTGACGCCACAGCGGGTAGCGAAAACAAACTGAGCGTCATCAAAGCCATTACTATTTTCACAATTCTTCTTCCTTGTGTTAGGGTCTCTTATAGCAACTATTTATATTGACTGACGTTGGCCCTGCTACCCTAAAAAACTATCTTTTGGCAATTAATGTCGCGCGCATCGGCGCAGGATACCCTTCCATGGTTTTAGTCGAGTCATTAGGATCCAAGAAGTCTGCTAACGAATGATAAGTCATCCATTCCGTTTTACGCTGCTCTTCCGTCGATGTCACGGCCACATCGACGCAGCGTACGTCTGAGAATCTAGCTTTTTCTAACCAACCAATTAATGCTGCGACTGATGGCAAAAAGTACACGTTATTCATCTGCGCATAACGGTCGTGTGGCACTAGTACGGTATTGGCATCGCCTTCAACAACTAACGTCTCAAGCACTAGCTCACCACCTTTGACCAACTGACCTCTGAGCTGCTGTAAATGCTCAAAAGGTGACTGGCGATGATAAAGCACGCCCATACTAAATACGGTGTCAAACAACTGGCTGTGTGCAGGCAAGGCTTCCAGCGGTACAGGGATATAATGTGTACGGTAGCGGCCCCTGTCCTTAGCATGAGTATAAGTATGAGCATCTGCTGCGCCAACGAAATGACGAATTGCCATAAACTGATGATAAAACAAGCATGACGGATCAATGATAATGACCGTATCCGCCCCTGCCCCTGCCATACGCCAGCCGTGATAACCAGAGCCACCGCCTACATCTAACACGCGGCGACCTTCTAAACTACCCAAATGCGGCGCAACTCGCTGCCACTTCCAATCACTGTGCCACTCGGTATCAATCTTAATACCTGATTCATCATCGCCAATCTGACTGCCGATTTGACCGCCGATTTGACCGCCGATCTGAAATGGCCCTTTGCGCCATGGCATCAGCTGCTTTAACAGTGCCATTGCTTGTTTACGCTCAGACTCATTAAGACTGGCATCAATCGTCAAGGTATCACTGTTTAGATCGACATTATTGACGGTTAGTGTTGGCAAGCGAGCGACTGACGCTTGGTAGGCAGGCGCGTGCGCATAATTGGCTTTGTCTTTGATAGTATTTAGCCATGTTGGTAATTGCTTAAGCCACTCATAAGCGATCGGCTGCTGCTGTGCCAGCTCTAGCAAAGTTAAATACAGTTCACGTTCGGCGTTGATGATAGTTTCGTTGAGCATAAAAGCAGATTACCGTGTTGATTATTATTTAAATGAATAAAATTAAAAGAGTTAAAATAAAAGAAAAGGCACCTCAACATATGAATTCTTCAGAGGTGGTGAAATATGCGGGGCATAGGTTATCTATCTTTAATAACTCAGTTTACGTTTCGTTATTACCCAATCCTAGTGTTTAAACTTATATATTATTCGAACGCCATTATATTTGCTGTTTTTATAATTTCATTTATTGCTTTGTGAGGAACTGGAAAATTCCCCATAAAACTACTCTCATATGAGTCCCAAAGTTCTTTTTTTCCCTCCGATGGCTTATACCACTCAGCATTTTCAGTACAACCCTTAGCTATAATAAACATAATTACTTTGAAGGGTTTTGGTGCACCTACACCTGGCTCAAAAGTAGGGAGCTTTTTAACTCCTAGAAATTCACCCAATAACTTGGCATCAATAATCCCTTTATTAACCTGATCTAATAGCTCTGGTCTATAACATACTAATAAGATACCAATTAATCGGAGCAGCTTATAACCTAAATATTGTCGTTCAGCAAATATTGCTGATTCAGATAGAGTCTGTGCAATTTGTATATGTAAAATCAATGTCTCTATTTCTCTAAGAGATAGACTGCGAGAGCGAACTAAATCCTCAATCGCTGCTTCAAAATAATTATCGTTTAAATAATCAGCAGGTAAACACTTTTTTTCTGACGCTAGGTTGAAAAAATGCTGTTTAGCAGCTAAAACAGGAGATTGATAACCCCTACTAGAAAGAGAAGATAATTCAAACCTAAATTTTATAAATTTATCCAAGTAGCGTTGTGCATCAACTGCCTGACCATAGCAATGGTTTATAGAAGCTCTCAACTGCTGAGTATTAGTAACAAGTACGAAGCTAACACCTTCAACATCAAAAGTATGCTTGATTATCTCAAGCATATCGACCGCGAAGTTTGGTCTACAGCGATCAAGCTCATCGATAAATATAATAATAGGGTCTTGAGATGCAATGGCAGTTAGAGCAGTTTGTAATGTTTTTAAACTCTTTTCTGCCTCCACATGATCTTTGAGTATCAACTCTGCTGTTTTATCTATTGAATCATCAGCTGCTTTTTGAATTACTTCATCAAAATCATTTGCAATATCAGCAAAATCTTGTCTCAGAAGATGAGAAACACCAGCTTTAGCAACTGTTTTTAGGGTGTACCGTACAGCTGGCAGTACTCTGTTTATAAAAGCTTTTCTACGTGGGCCATCAGGTAAGATTTTAATAATTTCTGCTAGTACAGTCATCAAAGGCTCATCAACGTGATCAGCTTTAAAAGCATCGATATAAATTATATTGTGCGTACTGCCTTCTTTCATTAAATTGATAAGTTTATGACAGAACTCAGTTTTACCTGTTCCCCAACTACCATCAATAACCATTGGTGAAATATCTATATCAGACTTTAGGAGCTTAATAGCTTTTTCAGCGATACTTTTACGTTGAAATTCATCACGCCCACCTTGTCCATCGAATGTTTTTGCCGTAATGTCCATATCCATTTTATCGCTCCTTATTAATTATAATCTAACTTAGCAAAGATATACGATGCAATAGGGCGCGCATAGCGCACCGATAAAATAACTGTCTATTTACATTATTACGTGAAACTCAGACAATAGCGAAAAGCGAGATAAGCTCCCACTATTTATTCAAACAACCCTATTTAAACGCCACAATAGACACAAAGTTCAAAAACTGAAACCATGTCAGATGACGCTTAAAACCAACTTCACTCAATCGTGCATGATGCTCGTCTAAAGTATCAGTAATAAGGACATTTTCTAACGCATTGCGCTTGCCGCTGATTTCCATCTCGGTATAGCCATTCGCACGTTTAAAGTCGTAATAACGCTCAACCAGCCATGCATCATACTGCTCATCAAATGCGTGGGTTTTTTCAGTCAGTACCAATATGCCGCCTTCACTTAATGCCGCATAAATCTTCTCTAATACCGCGACTCTATCGGCAGCTGGTAAAAACTGTAGCGTTAAATTCAAAATCACCATATCGCATGGCTCAAGCATCACGTCACGAATGTCAGCAGTGATGACTTCGATATCATGCTCAGGATAGTTCTCACTTAGCAGCGTGGTCGCCTCTGTCGTCATCGCCGGTGAGATATCAATCGCCTTAATCTGCAAATCTTGCGGCTCAAACTCGCCCGCCAGCGCCATCGTAGCCCCGCCAAGTGAGCAACCCAAATCATAAATACGGCTGACACGTTGTCCATTATCACCTTGTTGACGATACTTACAATGACGACGGGCAAAGATAGGAAGCATCGCGAGCACTTGACCATAACCAGGCACACTACGGCGAATCATGTCAGGGAAACAAGCCACTACCTGCTCATCAAATGAAAAGCGCGACGCTTTATCCAGCGGTGTAGTAAACGGTTTGTCAAATAGGGTGTCATGTTTGATAGTAGGCTTGGATTGGCTCATGGTGCGACTCGTTTTTGGATAATAGAACTTACATTAGGAAATATTTGGCGATTTTGCTCGTCATTATTAAGCGAGAACAAAGCAACGTATAGGTCATTCAATTCAACAAAGGTACAAGGCAACCAAGTGCAGATGTATAGGCAATACTTCAAGCGAGGTTAACGCTGTAACTTGTTTATAGTGAATGTCCTATAGCAAAAATCCATTATAACATTACTGTTTGTTACTTATCGCGTTTGGCTCGCCTGCTAAGCTGATTAAGTAGTGCTAAAGGTAGTGAGACATTGAAAAGAAACGTTGAAAAATGAAAACATCACAACCAAATACAGCACTTAACTCATATCTATAATAATAGGAAAAATTATGCAAACCATTATATTAGGCGGTGGCTGCTTCTGGTGTACCGAATCCATATTTTTATCAGTAAAAGGCGTGCAATCTGTCGTATCAGGTTATATGGGCGGCGATGCCGTCTCAGCCAATTACGAAGATGTTTGTAGCGGAACGACAGGACACGTTGAAGTTATCAAAGTCGAGTTTGATGACACTATCGTACCGTTAGAAGTTATCTTAGATGCTTTCTTTGCGACGCATGATCCCACCACGATGGATCGTCAAGGTAATGATGTCGGTAGCCAGTACCGTAGCGTCGTGTTTTACACTGATGAAAATCAAAAACCAACTGTCGACCGTACCATTAATAAATTGCGTGATATGGGTGTCAGCGTGGTCACTGAAGTACATCCTGCCGTTGATTTTTATAAAGCTGAAGAAGCACATCAAGACTTCTTTAATAGAAACCCAGGACAAGGCTATTGCAACTTTGCAATCCCGCCAAAGCTTGCGAAACTACGTAAAGAATTCAGTCAGTACATGGTAAGCTAAATAGTGAATTACATCAGCATTTATGTGTTTAGAATAAATGCTTAGCGCCATATCTGATAAAAGCCAAACGCCTATATTGCAAGCGTTTGGCTTTTTAATGTTGTCAGTAGTATCCATTAAATCGCTATCGCAACAAGCGTAAAATAAAGGCTAACATCATGAATCCAGAATTTTGGCAAACACGCTGGCAGGAGAAACGCATTGGCTTTAATCAGTCTGTAGTGAACCCGTTATTAATGAAATACCTAAGCCATTTAAACGTGCCAACTGGCGGCTGTATCTTTGTACCTTTATGCGGCAAGTCGATAGATATGGTTTGGCTAGCAGCGCAAGGCTATGATGTGGTGGGTGTTGAATTAGTAGAAACAGCCGTACAAGCATTCTTTGCTGAACAAAATATCGTACCCACCGTACATGAGCATACAACTAGCCCCACTCTCAAATATTATCGAGGTCAGTTGTCGGGACAAACCATTACTTTATGGGTTGCTGATATTTTTGCACTGACGCCTGAAAATATTGGTTCCATCGATGCCGTATATGATAAAGCTGCATTGATTGCCTTGCCAGCCGATATGCGTGTGAAGTATAGCGAGCACGTTCTACAGCTTAGCGATACTGCTGATAAAGGATATGCACCGCAACTATTAATAACGCTCAATTATGATCAAAGTAAAAGAAACGGGCCACCCTTCTCAATTAATGATAAACAAATACAACAGTATTATGGCCAGCATTATCAAATCAGCGAACTCGCCAGCGAACCTACTTCTGTAGGGTCGACACCTGAGTTGACGGTGACAGAGCATGTCTGGCTGTTAAATAATAACTAAAATGCTAAGCACAGCGATTAAGCAGCTATTAAAAAATAACGGAGCGTTCTTATGAAAATTTTAGTCAGTATGATAAGTTTAATCGCGTTTTTGCTGGTTGCACTACCAGCACCGCTTTATAGATTTGGGGTTGTAGAGTTAGGCACTGCCTTTACAGGATTTAAATTTGGACTGGTTGCTGGTATCGCAGCGCTCGTACTCTTGGTAATCCAAGTTATATTTAAACGTAAGACAGTTAGCCTTGCTAGCGCAGCAATAGCCGTTATATTTTCTACGATTGCTATCGCCCTTCCACTCGGCATGATGACTACTGCCAAAAACGTACCACCGATTCATGATATTTCAACTGATTTAGTGAATCCACCTGAGTTTGTCGCGATTGCGCCACTACGTGCAGATGCGCCAAATCCAGTAGAGTATGCAGGTGCAGAAGTGGCTGAACAACAACGCACGGCCTATCCTGATCTACAGACATTGACCTACTCTCAATCCAAGTCTGAATTGGTTGAGGCATCCAAACAAGCCATTGAGAATTTAGGTTGGGAACTTATCAATACTGACGCAGATAAAGGCATCGTTGAAGCGACAGAGACGACTGCTTGGTTCGGCTTTAAAGATGATATGGTCATTCGTGTGACTGACAACGATAGCGAACGCTTGGTTGATATTCGTAGTAAATCACGAGTTGGACAGAGCGATTTGGGTAAAAATGCGGCGCGGATTCATAGCTTTATTGACGAGTTGGATAACATATTGAATAAATAGTTGGATATAAGTAGCTATAAAAATAAGCTATGCTTGCTACATAAAAGGCAGCAAGCAAGCATCCCAATAGTTACGCATCACCAAGAATACATTGATTGGCTATGGCTTAGATGGCAATTTTCTGGCTAATCATTTGCTGATTAACGACGGTCTTACTGCTTGTTGTACCTATTGGCTGGGCTAAGGCAAAGTATCGAGCGCAGCATTTGTATCGAACGTGGAGGGCTGTCCACAAAAGATATCAACCACGGCATTGATAGCAAGGCTTTGGTGCTCAAGGTTTGGTTCAAAGGTGAGGTTTATCATGATTTAATAAACTCTCTTTTAACTAGATGAGTCGTCCTCATTCTCATCTTTTGTATTATTTATTGACTGTTGGACTTCATCAATCTTACTGGATGGTTCAATGCTCTTTCTAATTTTTTCTAAATTACTTTGTTGTTTTTCAAAAGGCTTTAAAGCCTCAGCTAAAGAGTTACTAATAGTATTTTGTCTTTCATAATTTTTTAAAATATCACTAACTTTAGGGTCTAAAGCACTACCTACTGTCAAATTATGTGGCAGCGTAGATTTTCTGATATTTTCGAGTGCTTTATTAATGCGAATAGAACTATCAACCGAACCAAGACTTCCTACAGGACCTAAGTTTAGATCTTTAAGCCTTTCACCAATAGAGAGCATTCCTGCACGATCCTTATTCAGTGCGATTATTGGACTTTGAGTAGAGTTCAAAATCTTTAATAGTCTGTTCGCTTGTTTATTTAGAGCAATATCGGAGACATCTTTATCCCAGCTACTTTTAGAGTCATTTTCGACTATATCTTTAGTATCTGAACTTACATTCTCAGCTTCGTGTTCTGAATCACTTTCTATACTATTCTCAGTTTCCTCACTTTGGCTTTCTACAAGAGACTCTGCTTTAGATAACTCTATCTTTCTATAATAATCGTGAAAAGTAGTTGAATGTTCTTCACAGCTACTTAATACCCCATTTAAAATTGACATTCTTCTGATTAGTTCAGGATTATTTTCATATTCAGGATAGCGTATATAATGATCGATTTCTCCCCAAGCTTCTTCAAGTATCGTTCGAGTCTGTAGCTCAAACTTAAAACTATTAGGCGGAAGTCCTTCTATAACATAGTGGGTTGACCTATATCTTGAACTTTTACATTCAAAATTATACGAATAATCGTTATTATTAAAGTTTTTAGTATATACGTCTTCTTGTTTTTTGAGGCGTTCATCATCTTGATAATGACTGATATCATCATCATTTGCATAGTATAGTATTACAGCTTCATCTTCACAGACTCTGAAATTTTCAAAAATATACTCATCAATCAACGACCACTGAGCTTTAAATAAATATATGGCTCTCAGACCAACTAAATCGTTCACTATACACTTATAATTATTCGCATCTATATTCATATATTTAGAACTATCGTTACCGTCTACTATAGCTTCTTTTCTTTTTCTAACGATTTTAATTAGTAAATGAATTGGGTCTTTAGTTCTCCATTTCACTGAGTTAATATCTTCACACATATGAAGAATATTACTAAAGTAATTAGCTTGCACCTCTAGATTTTTGACTAGTTTATTATAATCATCAATAATATCAATTAACGTCTGCTCCTCTATTTGAGCTTCTTTCAGATCTTTTGTTTGCAAACCTTTTATAGTAAAAATCTCATTTTTTAGGCTCATAGCTTTCCCATATCTAAAAATACAACTAATAATTAAATAGCTTTTAATAAGAATTAAATATTAAAAAGGTATAGAAACCAACATATCAACACACTATAAACTGTTCCAAACTGGCTTAATTCTAATTTTACACCCTATCAATATAAGTCGTCTTAGCCTGTGCTAAATGAAATAAGACTCCTGACTTAACAGATTAAAAGCTGCGAAAATAATATCTCATCACTTCAAGTATAAGAAAATATAATTGAATACCAGTCGCTATAGCTAGGAGAAAAATACCTAAAGAAAAATCGTTATTTAAGCCTATATTTGAGCTAATATAAATACCTAGCAAAATAAGACATAGTGTGAAGAGAATTTGACTTAAGTAAATGTATAGATTCCTGTGACGCCATCTGCCAGATAATTCTTCATAAACCCAGCATCTGAACTGAACGGCTGTATTTGGATCTAGAGGATAGCCTACTGCCAAGATTGCATCAAGATTGCATCAAGATTGCATCAAGATTATAATATTTACATATAATTTGCTCTCTAGCTTCGTAAAACATTTTATAATTAGGAATTAAAAAATCTTTAGATATTAGATTTTTTTCTAGCCATTTATGAGTATAAAGCTTTTCTAAATATTTTGTTATCAAACTTAAATCAATATTAAACAAATAAGCTAGTTGCTCTTCAGAAAGCCACACAGAATCATTAAGAAAATTGACATATATAGCTCTATTTCCTTCGGAAGTTGAATATACAAACCTCTTTTGCTTCAATTTATCCATGTTCTAATCCTAAACACACTTGATTACCAGCCTAGCATCCTCAAAATATCACATTATACCTTGCTTACATAGCGGCATCGTGAATTTACTAATGTCAAGATAGCCTTCACTGAACATTTTTAGCAGTATCTGTTTCAGTTTAGCAAGTGCTATCTATTGTGGGGTTTGAGTAATAAGATGTATAAGATTATTAAAGTGTTAATGAAATATAAAATTACTAGATTTAAGGTGTTAACAGTATAGCAATACCATAGTCAATAATGCGGCTATTTACTCTATTTAAAAGACCCTGTTTAATTCTATTCTTTTCCTATAATCAATCCTAACATTACACCTCTATCAACCTAGCGTAATTATTTATAGTCCTAGACCTGCGATATCTTTTCATTGGGTGAAATATTGGTTACTCTAAAGCATAGCCATTGTCTTGAAAGCTTGATTGATTTTTTGTACCCGCATTTTTAACACTTATAGGACATTTCCATGCGTTTGACTTCACTTTCTAATTTATCGTTACTTAGCATCGCTGTTGGGCTGAGTTTTGCTGGCACTGCTCAAGCCGCGCAGCCGCCAGCACCTGATTTATCCAATAGCGAGTTTCAGCAGTGCTTGGACAATCTAAAAAATTCTAGCAAGTTTAGCGGTGTTGATGGCTATACTTTTAATAACTATCGCCCAAGCCAGCCTGATCCTAGTGTGATTCAGTCTCTTAACTATCAGCCTGAGTTTCAAAAAGACGTGTGGGATTATCTTTCAGCACTAGTGGACAAAGAGCGCGTAGAGGATGGTATCCGTGCCAAACGCCAATGGAGCGATACACTACGTCAAATCGAGTCACGTTATGGTGTAAAAGCTGAGCACGTACTCGGCGTGTGGGGCGTAGAGTCAAACTTCGGTCAGACATTGGGCAAAAAGCCACTGTTTGAGTCTTTAGCGACCCTATCTTGCTTTGATCGTCGCCAGAGTTATTTCCAAGGTGAGTATGCAAATGCTCTAAAAATCGTCCAAAATGGTGATATCGCGCCAAGTGATATGACTGGCTCTTGGGCAGGTGCTTTTGGGCAGACACAGTTTATGCCAAGCACGTTCTTAGAGCTGGCCGTTGATTTTGATGGTGACGGACGCCGTGATTTGGTCAACAATGTCCCTGACGCACTAGCCTCCACTGCCAACTTTTTGAGTAAGCGCGGCTATCGCTCAGGCGAGCCTTGGGGCTATGAAGTCAAACTACCTGATGGCTACTGGGCAGCGTCTGACCGTAAAAACAAAAAGTCTATTAGTCACTGGCGTGGTCAAGGTCTAACACTCGCGAATGGTGGCTCTTTACCGTCTGATTTGAGCAGCGCAGGATTATTATTACCTGCTGGTATTGAAGGCCCTGCGTTTTTGGTTGGTAAAAACTTCGATACGTTTTATTCATACAATGCATCAGAAAACTACGCATTGGCAATCGCTCATTTAGCAGACCTAATCACCCGCGAAGACAGTAGCAAAACCGACTTTGCCACAGCGTGGCCAACGGATGACCCAGGTATCAGCCGCCAACAAGCAAAAGACATTCAACAAGCACTATTAAATGCTGGTTATGATATTGGTGGTGTTGATGGCATCATCGGAGACAATACCCGTACTGCTATCCAGCAATACCAATCTAGTAAAGGTATATTTCCAGCAGATGGCCGCGCAGGACAGAAATTCTATCGCGCAATCGTTGGTAATGCAGCGCCAAATCAAACTCAGTATGGCCAACCTGCAAATAGCAGACCTTTAAACCCTACCCCTGCTGATCGTATGGGACAACTGATCCAACAGCAAACGACCACGCCTAACAGCACTTATTCGGCGCAACCAGCTGCTCAAGCATCGACGTCTGGCAATACACGCTATCGCCGCGTTACTAGTGCCGATGGTACTATTCAGCTCGTCCGTGTTGACGAAGGGTCGTAAGATTAAACAATCTAATCTTTAGCACATAAAAAAGCCACACTATAATTAGCGTGGCTTTTTTTGGTTTTGTCAAATAACCATATAGCTTTTTGAAGGCTAGAATAACAATTTAAACGATAGGTGGTGGATTTGGCTTACCATTGTCACCATCCCAGTTTTCACGCGCTTTGTCATCTAAATCAGCAGGGGTTTTTGATTCCCACTTGCCATTCTCTTTCCAAGTTGCATCGCCCCAATCTTCGTCTTGTTCTTTTCTATCCAAATCTTTATAAGCTTGGCTTGGATCGATACCGCGGCGTTTCATATCTGCTACTTGCTCTTCTAATGTATGAAACTGTTCAGAGTCATGCATCGTTTTTTCTAAACCATCTAATTCATTTCTTAGTTCGTCACGTTTATCGTTACTCATTATATGCTCTCCTTAATGGGTCAATATCATTGTACGTTCTATACGTTTGTAATTTTAATATAAGCGATGTGTTCATCATAAACATCTAACCAGTCTTATTATCACCAGTCTTGAACGGATTCACAACCATTGGCTCGTATGCTTTGTATTACAAAACGTATTCGTAGAATCATATGTATTACTGACAATATCGAGCATGATGGATATTTTAAAATTGAGGAGATGTGAAAAGTACTAATAATAATTGCTACTAAAAAGGTATATTTATCATTGCGACTGAGAATCCGAGTTTTTCCACAGATTCTTTGCATAAAAGGTCAATTTCCAAAGCTCTTGTGAAGCTCGAGTACCGTAAGTGGTCAGCTGTATCCAGTTTGCACCAACCAGTTGACGCTGCAATTTATTTAAATCATCTTGAGAAATTTGGCAGCGCGAGACAGCATGAACATTAGGCATATCTTGTTTGACGTCTTGCTCAGCCTTTGATGCTATGAGGCGATTCATGGTGTTTTGCAGGCCATAGCTAGAAAAAGTCGATGGAATCTTCATCAATGAAACCAGTATCTCATCCCATGTTAATTCAAGCGGTCTGGTCACATCTGTTAAATTACCGCCCTCATAAGCTTGGGCGCTATACTGAACTTCTATCGCTTCTGTCAATACAATTGGTTGGCTCACGCTATCCGCCGCAAAGGCTTCATCGACAGGACTGTCTTTCTTAACAGTTTTATTAGTAGATAATATATCTGCAAATCTTTCAGCCACTGATTGGTTGCTGAACTTGATGGTTTCCTCATTAGCCCTTACCCAGCCACCAGTTACCTTATGATCAACCATGATATTGTCGTAAGCTTTTGCGATCAGTTTTTCGATATCAGCTTCTGTATCATAATAATATAGTTGATTATCTTGCCTAGTCACCAACTTAATGAACTCTTGCAGTTGACGGCTAATGAGCGCATCTTGAGAATGATTTTTGACTAACACAAATAAGGGTTTGCTTTTGGCTTTAGCATTCAAATAGCTCAAATGCATTTGACTGACGCCTGTTCTTTGTACCGTACCGTAGCTGTCTCCAATGATCATCGCCACATAATCGCAGGAATCGATACATTGTCGACCATATAAAGAGGCTGTCGGCAATTGGCTCGACACATCATAGGTCAAAAATGCAAACGGCTGAAAAAATATCGCTAAGCTGTCTAAGACCAACAACTGGTCATTATCAGCGCATATGATATGAATATGGTAGCGACGGTTTGGCACAATCACCTCTAAAATCAGGGCATGATATAAAAGAATATGATATAAAAGAGAGCACAAATATCTTGTTTTGCACAGACTAGCACAGTCTTGTAAAAATTTGGTTCAATTTATTTTAATGATATAAGTATGATTAGGGGCTTTATATAAGCAGTATCAGTCGCCCTTACTTAGCATAATATTGTAATACGACTTCGCTGCCAAGCAACCGCGTAATCAAAACATCCAGTTTGCCATCATATTTGGTCGCATAAAAAACCAATGGCGACCGCAGATTAACATCTGAGCCACCAATGGCAGCTAGACCATTTGACTGACTCTTAATTGACGCTGACAGCTGGTTCACGACCAATAGTTGTTTGACGCGCTCGGCGATTGCTTGTCCAGAGTCAACCACTTGCATCGATAACTGCTGCTGAGCAATCTCATCTAATAAGAATTCTTTAAAAAACGGATAATGCGTACAGCCTAGTACCAATTGGTCAATACCATCATTTGCAAACACTTGTAGCTGCTGGCGCAAATTTAGAGCCGTTTCGCTTTCCTCTGGCATCCCAGCCTCTACCCAAGGTACTAATTGCGGATCAAAATACTTGGTAACGATAGTATGGTTAGGTTTTGCGACGTTATTGATAACGTCATTCAGCAACGTACCATTCAAAGTCGCCTTGGTCGCCAATACTGCAACACGGCCACTTTTACTCGCGAGCACTGCGGGCTTCAAGGCAGGGACTAAACCGACGATAAGTAGCTTTGGATAATAACGCCGTGCTGTCTCAAGTGCATAAGCTGAGGCACTGTTGCACGCAATGACGATAAGCTTACAGCCTTGCTGATACAACCACTCTACTGCCGTCAACGTTAGTGCTTCGATGTCTGCACTGTCACGATTACCATAAGGCACATTCAGCGTATCAGCATAATAAACATAACGCTCAGTAGGTAATTGCTTCGCTAAATGTAGATAGACAGACAGTCCCCCGAGACCAGAATCAAACAGTCCAATTGGCGCGTTTCGACTTCTATTATGCACAGTGGTATTAATGCCAGTTTTAATAATAGTAGCATTAGATATACATTCAGAGCCGTTACTATTAAGGCCATCTGAGCGTACTTTGATTGTATTAGGGGTATTACTTGCGGCAATATCCATGATTACGTTACTGCCATTTTTATACACATATCGTCATCTTTATACTACTTATTCAATCACGGATTGACTTAAATATAGCCATTCCACTATATAAAGTATTACTGTGTTAATCTCGCTTGAAGTATTAAATATACATCTACACTCAGTTGCCTTGTACTACTTTTAAATTGAATCGACTATATCATACCGCTATCAGTGTTTTAGTTGATAAAAATCATCCTATCTATTAAGTGTAGCGTAATTTACCCATATTGTTAATCAGCTGGCATCGATAATTGATATGAGTTGCCGCCACTTTGTAAGGTTAATATTACTTTACCATCTTGCTCTTTCAGTTCACCAATTTCTGTCAAATGATAAAAAGTGTTGCGACCGATCAGCGCTGTCAAACCATTCCTAACGAGCATATAAGGACGTATTTGCGTTTCGGATGTTTTTCCCTGATAACTTTCAGCCTCTACCTCTACATCAGCCATTGTATGGTCGATTATATTATTACCTTTAATATTATACGCCTTTAATATGATTTGATGCTCATCATCTAAACGTACCACATCGCCTGTTGTGGTCGTAAACTCTAACCAACTTTTATTGCCCTCATTGACGATACCGACATCGTTAATCAGAAGTGGCGCATCTTCCACTTGAATGCGGATTTTTTGCACAGGTGTCTTCAAAAAGTACTCAGTAATGCCCTCATTTTCTTCTTTCCACAATATAGTCGCAAACAAGCTGACTAATGACTCTCTAGTCATTTTCCCACCCTCATGCCACCACTCACCATTTGCCTTTATGACCAGATCCATATCAGCCACATTATCAGGATGCCAGTTCTCTAGTGGTGGTATCGCACGACCCTTACGTGACCCTGCAGTAGACTTTAAATACAGGCTAAGCGCATCCATGTTATTTAGGTCGCGCGACGCGTCATCAGGGACTTCAGCACCATTTTTACGATTACTAGCAGCACTATTATTATCATTATTCATTGTATAATCCTTTACCTAGTATTCAAAGTTTGGCAAATCTGTTATTACTATAAATTTTAGTTTCGGGTATGATGAGACCATGTCATCATAAACCACTCATTAACTCGATATTACCTTAACACCTATACTCATAAATGCGTATCGTGTTTATAGGACTTTTCTTTTATAATGAGTAACGATTTTTTATTTTTATTAAAACGATCAAGTGGCTATTGTGTTAATGACACATTTTACGTTATGTGTTGATATCTTTAAATAAATTGATCTCAATAGCAGCGTGATCAATTGATGCCGCAAAGACAGTTTTTATCGGGCAGCCATATGTCTGAGTAACGTTAGCGCCGCAACTCTATTATTCAATTGTTAAGCTAATGATGCCCTGAGATAAGCCACTAAAAGTTTAGGAGTAGGTATGCAAGAGCCAAACAATCAAGAAGCAATCATCGACGGTAATACTGTGAACACTGATAAGCCAGAAACAGCAAATCTGAACAAAGCAGCGCCAGAAGTTGCGACTCAAGAAGTTGCAGTTGAAGAATTCGCAGTGGAAGAGCAACTTGCTGAAGAAGTTATTATCGAAAAAGCACCAGAGCCAGTCGTAGAACCTGTGGCGGTAGAGCCTGAAATCGAACGTGAATCAATGGAGTTCGATGTCATCATCGTCGGCGGCGGACCTGCTGGTCTCTCTGCCGCTATTCGTCTACGTCAACTTGCTATTGCAGCTGGCAATGATGAATTTATGGTTTGTGTGGTCGAGAAAGGCTCTGAATTTGGTGCTCATACCTTATCTGGCGCGGTCATCGAACCACGTGCGCTGAACGAGTTAATTCCAGATTGGAAAGAAAAAGGCGCACCGCTTAACGTGCCAGCGACCGAAGATCGCTTCTACTATCTAAACTCAGCCACACGCTCTACTAAAGTGCCTGATTCTCTGATTCCAGGGCCGATGCATAATGACGGCAACTATATTGTCTCATTGGGTAATGTGGTTCGTTGGTTGGCCGTACAAGCAGAAGAGCTAGAAGTCATGATGTTCCCAGGCTTCCCTGCCGATGACATTTTATATAATGACGATGGCTCTGTACGCGGTGTCTTAACGGGTGATATGGGCGTGGCGGCTAATGGCGAAGCTAAGCCAAGCTTTGAGCCTGGTTACGAGCTGCTTGCCAAATATACTATCTTTGCTGAAGGTAGCCGCGGTCACCTAGGTAAACGCTTGATCAGCCGCTTTGATCTTGATAAAGACTCAGATCCTCAGCATTACGGTCTTGGCTTAAAAGAGCTGTGGGACGTTGTGCCTGAAAAGCATGAGCAAGGCGTAGTCATGCACGGTCTTGGTTGGCCATTAACCGAAACGGGTTCTACTGGTGGCTGGTGGTTGTACTTTGATGAAAACAACCAAGTCAGCTTTGGTCTTGTCGCTGACTTGTCTTACCACAACCCATATATGTCGCCATTTGATGAGATGCAGCGTTTGAAAACGCATCCTGTCATTAAAAACGTACTGGAAGGCGGTAAACGCATCTCTTACGGTGCACGTGCATTGACCAAAGGTGGTCTAAATTCACTACCGAAATTCACCTTCCCAGGTGGTGTTTTGGTCGGTGATGATGCTGGCTTCTTGAACCCTGCCAAAATCAAAGGGACTCATACCTCGATGAAATCAGGTATGCTCGCAGCTGAAGCTATCTTTGAAGCCTTACAAGCTGACCGTCAGCATGACGAAGTCGTTGCTTATACAACCATGTATAAAGAGTCATGGTTATATCAAGATAACTATGAGTCACGTAACTTCTCGCCTGCGATACATCGCATGGGTCTGTTTATGGGTGGTGCATTTACCTTTATTGAGCACAATCTATTAAAGGGTAAAATGCCATTTACCTTACATGACAATCTACATGACTATGATCAGCTTGAACGTGCTGCTCATGCTTATCAGCCAACTTATCTTAAGCCTGATGGCAAGCTGGTCTTTGATAAATTATCATCAGTATTTATCTCTAATACCAACCATGCTGAAGATCAACCAACGCATCTGAAACTGACCGACCCAACGGTTCCTGTCTCAATTAACTTGCCTTTATATGCAGAGCCTGCGCGTTTATATTGCCCAGCCGGTGTTTACGAAGTGGTTAAAAATGCTGAAGGCGCTAAGTTTGTTATCAATGCACAAAACTGTGTACATTGCAAAACGTGCGATATCAAAGATCCTTCGCAAAACATCACTTGGGTAACGCCAGAAGGTGGCGGTGGCCCTAACTATCCAAACATGTAATCTATGATTGAGACCATCATTGCTCCCATAGCGTTATAGCAGTTCAATAAAAAACCGCCCTTCCTATATACAGAAAGGGCGGTTTTTTATACTTAAGGACTTCATTTAATCATCAAAATTAATCTGTCCACGCATCACGATTGGCTTCATCTTTCAGCTTCACGAAATCATCAGGGTTAAATTTGATTTGATCTCCTGTTTTGCCCTCTTTTATTTGACGTTCATAATCACGTAAAATTCTAAGCGCCACTGGAGATAGCATGACAATAGCCACCAAGTTGACCAGTGCCATCAGACCCATTGATAAATCGGCGAAATTCCAAATAGCAGGTAAGCTGGCAACGGCACCAATGAATACCATGCCCAATACCATGAAGCGGAAAACCATGATCATTACCTTGGCGTTTTTAGCACCAGAGATAAACTCAAGATTCGACTCACCATAGCTATAATTGGCGATGATAGAAGTGAACGAAAAGAAGAAAATAGCGATGGCAACAAACACCACACCTAAGTCACCCACATACTGTGATAACGCTAGCTGAGTCAGCTGAATACCTTCTTGTTCAACATTTGGATCGACCACACCAGATAATATGATAATCGACGCGGTTGCTGTACAGATGATGAGCGTATCCATGAATACACCCAGCATTTGCATGAAGCCTTGTACTGCGGGATGGTCAGGATGGCTTTTTGCAGTTGCTGCCGCATTAGGCGCTGAACCCATACCGGCTTCGTTAGAGAATAAGCCACGTTTGATACCATTAATCATTGCCTGAGCAATACCATAACCAATCACACCACCGGCTGCTTGCTCAAAACCAAATGCTGATTTTACAATCAAAGCAATCGCTGCTGGGAACTGGCTAAAGTTGGTAACGATAATATATAAGGCCAACAACACATATAAAATAGCCATGACTGGTACGATTTTACCCGCGATACGAGCAACCGAACGCAAGCCACCGAATACCACTGGCGCTACTAATACTACTAGTATCAAGCCTGTCATCCACGTTGGGATACCAAAGGCTTCATGCGTTGCCTGTGCAATGGTATTTGACTGTACGCCGTTGAACGCCAAACCAAAAGCCACTAGTAGACATAATGAGAAAAATATCGCTAACCAGCGTTTACCCAAACCTTTTTCAATATAGTAAGCCGGTCCACCACGATAGACATTGTCATTGTGCGGTACTTTATATGCTTGAGCGAGCGTTGACTCAATAAAGCTCGTCGACATACCGACGATTGCAGTCATCCACATCCAAAACACAGCGCCTGGACCACCAAGATAAATGGCGATGGCTACCCCTGCTAGGTTACCTGTGCCGACGCGCGCTGCTAATGATGTCATTAATGCTTCAAACGAGCTAATACCGCCATCTTTACGCCCTTGATTGGAAACGCGTAATAGCTTCCACATATGGCCAAAATGACGAAACTGAATAAAGCGTGTAATAATGGTAAAGTAAAGACCTGCGCCAATAAGTACAAACACTAACAATCCATACCAAGGGTTACTGGCAATCAACCAATCATTGTTACCCCAAATAATGCTGACACCATAATTTACGATGCTATTAAACCAACCTGCTATTCCGTCATTCATACGGACTCCTCATTAACGATTAACACTTTATAGACTTTCTCTAAGAGTAGTACCGGTATCATATTTCGACCAATGCAAGACACTAAAGCATCTGGCTCAAAACATTCGATACCAAAATATCATGTGCATGATATAGACATTGAGTGATTAACGATTATCACATTTAGTTATTAACTCTGATAATATATTTATTAAATAAATGTTACTTACACTTGATATACTATAGAATGTATTGAGTAACAATTTAGCAGTATTTATTAATACTATTGTTGTATCATCCCTGCGATTTTAACTATTGAGAGGATATATACCAATACTAGATGCTATATAGATATCTTAAATGCACACTCAATTATTGCCATTACTTCTATTTAGTACAGGCAAAATGCATTTTAGACATTCATGTTGATGTAATATTTACTGGTCAACATGAATTTTTGGAACATTAAAAATGTTCAGGCCCTTGTCAGGAAGACAAGATTGCAAAAAAGACAGTGGATTGTCCTACTCCCTCTCTCTCTTCCTCGATAAGCCCTATTATTCCCATACAACATTTTTAATAAAAGTGACCGATGCAATACTGAAGCATTCATTTATCACTTTTGGCAATCAGCTTTCAGTAAAAATATGCTGTTACGTATTGCGTTTCCCACTGTTTGGCACAGTACGTATCTATTTTTTATGACCATTTGAGTAATAAAAAATAGCCAAAACCTTTCTCATGTTGTTGGTACTTTTTTAGTAACACTATTAAATAATTTTGGATTTGCAGTCTATCAAGCAAATTGTTGCCATAGATATAATATCGCGGTAATCGATAAATGTGAAACCATCACGATTTAGTAAAACTAGACCGACAATAACATTTTAGGTAAGACAAAAGGAGTTGTCCTATGGAGAACCACAGCGATTCATCTGGATATTGGAAAGCCAATATTCGTCTCATTCAAGGTTGCCTTGTCGTTTGGGTACTATGCTCGTACGGCTTTGGTATCTTGTTTCGTCCATTGTTAGCTGGTATCAAAATCGGTGGTACTGATCTGGGCTTTTGGTTTGCTCAGCAAGGATCTATTGGTATTTTTATCATCCTAATTTTCTTTTACGCTTGGCGTATGAATAAGTTAGATAAACAATATGGCGTAGACGAGGAATAGCCCCATGAGTCAATTTGTAATTAATCTTATTTTTGTGGGTCTATCTTTCGCACTATACTTCGGTATCGCGATTTGGGCTCGTGCTGGTTCGACCAGTGAATTTTATGTTGCTGGCGGTGGTGTCCATCCGGTCGTTAACGGTATGGCAACCGCTGCTGACTGGATGAGTGCAGCGTCATTTATCTCCATGGCAGGTCTGATTGCTGCTGGTGGTTATGGCGCTTCTACCTATTTGATGGGTTGGACAGGCGGTTATGTTCTACTCGCGATGCTTTTAGCCCCTTACTTGCGTAAATTTGGTAAATTCACGGTTCCGGACTTTATCGGCGATCGTTTTTACTCAAAAACGGCTGCTATGATTGCTGTGGTCTGCTTGATTACTGCATCGACCACTTACGTTATCGGTCAGATGACCGGTGCTGGTGTTGCATTCTCGCGCTTCTTAGAAGTTGAGAGCAGTACTGGTCTTGTTATCGCGGCTATTGTTGTCTTCTTTTATGCTGTACTTGGTGGTATGAAAGGGATTACCTATACGCAGGTTGCACAGTATGTGGTTCTGATGATTGCCTATACTATTCCTGCCGTCTTTATTTCACTTGAGTTGACAGGTAACCCGATTCCAGGCTTAGGTTTGTTCTCAAACCATGTCGAATCAGGTGTCCCTATTTTGACCAAGCTGAATCAAGTCGTTACTGACTTAGGTTTTTCTTCGTATACTGCTGACGTACCTAATAAGCTCAATATGGTACTGTTTACCTTGACGCTTATGATCGGTACAGCAGGTCTACCACACGTTATCATTCGCTTTTTCACTGTACCTAAAGTCGCTGATGCTCGTTGGACTGCTGGTTGGACGTTAGTATTTATCTCACTATTGTACTTCACTGCTCCAGCAGTAGGTGCTATGGCGCGCTTAAACCTAGTAGATACTATCTATCCACAAGGTGTTGAGAGCCAACCTATTCTTAATGATGATCGTCCTGATTGGATGAAAACTTGGGAAGAGACAGGTCTTATAAAGTATAACGATCTAAATAATGATGGTCGTATCCAGTTATATAGCGACAGTGGACTTGGTGCCGCTCAGATCGCCCTTAATACTGCTCAAGCTGACGGTGGCGATGTTGCTGCAGCAACTGCAGCAGTAGAAACCGCTCGTATTGCACATGATGCAGAGCTTGATGGTCGTTTTGCTGACGCTGGATGGGCAGGTAACGAGCTTGATGTTAACGCTGATATCTTAGTTCTAGCGAATCCAGAGATTGCACAGCTTCCACCATGGGTTATTGGTCTTATCGCTGCAGGTGGTTTGGCAGCCGCACTATCAACAGCTGCAGGTCTACTGCTCGCAATTTCATCAGCCATCAGTCATGACTTAATCAAAGGTAACTTAAACCCAAATATTACTGATGCACAAGAGTTGAAGTATGCTCGTATCACTATGGGTGTGGCAATTGTAGTAGCGACTTACTTAGGTATGAATCCACCAGGGTTTGCCGCACAGGTCGTAGCACTGGCCTTCGGTATTGCTGCCTCTTCATTGTTCCCTGTATTGATGATGGGTATTTTCTCTAAACGCATCAACAATCTTGGTGCTATTGCAGGTATGTTGACTGGTTTAATAGTCGTTCTTGTCTATATCTTTATGTTCAAAGGTTGGTTCTTCATCAGCGGTACTGCTAACTTCCCTGATACTGAAGAGTACTGGTTATTTGGTATCTCACCATTATCATTTGGTGCAGTTGGTGCATTGCTTAACTTCATCGTAGCATTCGCTGTATCTTATGCTACTGCGCCACCACCAGCACATATCCAAGAGTTGGTTGAGAGCGTACGTTCTCCACGTGGCGCTGGCGGTGCAGTCGACCACTAAGCTCACAACTGAGGATATATCTTCTGTTACTATATATCACTCACAGGCAGTAATTGCTTGTGGGTGATTTTTTTATTCTATAGCTATAATAACTAGATTTTTAATTTATCCAATAGGTTCAATTAAACACATCTAACGCATTAAGGAATATTTTATGCTTTTTGAGTTTATCGCTACCATCGCTGCCGCATTTGGTATGGCTGGAATAGCACTTATCATAACTCACCTCAGCAAACTGGCAGGCAAACGCGCTCCTAAATGGCTGATTCCCTTATTTGCTGCTATTGGTATGTTTGCATTTCAAATAAACCAAGAGTACAGCTGGTATGGTCAACAAGTTGAAAAGCTACCAGAAGGCGTAGAAGTCGTCAAAACAGCAGAAAGTACGGAGTGGTTCCGTCCATGGTCTTACGCTAAGCCGCACATATTACGGTTTATCGCTGCCGATATTGGAAACGCTAGTGTACAAATAGATAATCCAGATATACATTTATTCAATTTGTATTTATTTGAAAGACGAAGAAGTATAGAGAAAGTTCCTCAAGTTATCGATTGCAGTATTCCTGCACGTGCAGACTACGTTATACCTGAGAAAGGCAACACCCTATCAATTGATGAACATATAAAGCAAACGACTGCATGGCGAGATTTAGCCACAGATGATCCATTATTTATCAGAATTTGCACTGATAAACAAAGCTAACGAATTAAAAGAGAGTTCAGATAGAAAGTCCATTAGCATTAAATTTTTCAAAAAGATATATGATGATAAGGTGGTATTTTAGATGAATAAAAAATCTAAATTACCGCCTTATTTACTTTGCTTTTCATTGACGAGACGTTGGCGCATAAGGATGCTTAGAGTTAGTACCTAGCAGCAGCCCCGCACATAAGCCACCGAAATGTGCGGCAAAAGAGATACCTTCTTGCGGCATCAAGCCCTCTTTGATAGTGAGCCAATACCCCGCCCCCATAACGATGCAAGCAATCAAATAACCCCAGCGCCGTGCAAATATAGCCCCTCCTATCATGTAACCGAGCATCGCAAAGCATAACCCCGAAGCTCCAATATGAATGGAAGATGGCGAACCGATAATCCAAGTAACTAACCCAGAAGCCACTATCAATTTAAGTATGGTTCGATAGGCGTTTTTTTCAAACAAGCCGAATAAAAATAAAATTTGTAATAACGTTACCGTGTTGCCAAGTAAATGTGAATAATTACCATGCATCGTCCATGAAGCAAAAACGCCTATCATGCTGCCCATATCTAGAGCACGTGGCACAATACCAAAAATATTCCACAGTCCAAATAATGCCACTTCATTCAGAAAAAACATTCCCCACATAGGTATTAGTACAAAAGCATATAAACCAAAAACTTGCTTGATTCGGGCTACGAACAAGGTAAATAATTGCCGCCAGTTCATATTATTTTTTATCCTTTGGGTTAATTGATTCAAGCATTTCTTACGGATTTATAGCAAATAGTGGGTGCTCTACTGGTTTAAATGACAATAATGCAGCATCTTTATCAACCGTTAAATAGCTATCACCATGTAATAGTGACGTCGAGTGGTAAGGAACCAAAGCAGTAGGAATGAAGCTGCGTGCCGCATCGATATGCTTGATTGAATCATCAAAAAAGATATGTGGTGCAAACGTTCTCAGGACTGCTGTTTTCTCCAACCCTCCTAAGAAGAACGCCATATCAACGTTTACGCCCCACTCTCGTAGCGTCTTGATAGCACGCAAATCAGCAGGTGCATTACGAGCAGTGACTAAGGCAATCTTTATTGGAGACAGTTTCAGACCAGCTGGCAGACGCTCTTGCAGGCTCGATAGCTTGATTAACAGCTCAGCATAAGGCCCTTTTTCAATCGGCAAGTCACGCATCTGTGCTTCACGATCATGAAAAGCACGCAGGCCTTTTTGTTTATAGAGCAACTCTCCTGAATCATCAAACAGCACTGCATCGCCATCGAAGGCAATACGTAATTGCTCAGTATCTAATTCATAAGTATTAACAGGGGTCGCATCCAGTATCGCACAAGCACAAATATTGGCATCGGCAACTTGCTGCGCATCCTCACGATTGGTGGTCAGAAATAAATCGACATTGAAATCTTTTATGTAAGGCGCAACAGGGCTACCTGAAATAAATGCTGAGCGTGAGATATTAATACCATCTGCAAGAATGGCATTGAGTACCTGAATACCAGTGTCTGGACTACTTTTTGAGACAATGACCACTTCTACTAAAGGAGCATCGGTCTCTATATCTTGCATTTTATTATTATTACAATAATGATTAAGATTCAGCAATGCTTTGATTAGTGGATATCCAGCGCCAATATCTAAAGGATCATTTTCACGCTCGGTCATGTAGTCACGAAACTCTTTGATAGCGCTTATCGGGCGCTGCTCTAATAACTCTAATAAATAATTTTCTGATTCCGTTAAATCAAAAAGTGCGGTTGCAGAAATCGCAACTATAAGCGTGTTACTAAAATCAATTGCCATTATTTTCTCTACTTATCAAACTATCTATTCAGAAGTGCCAACCAGTTTACTACATTCACAAGCCCTTAGAATGATAAGAAAAGTTATCTACCTATAGTCATTACACTATAAAAGTATGACAGCGTTAGCCTCGCTTAAAGTATCACCTATACATCTACAATCATTCGCCTTGTACTACTTTCAAACTGAATCGACTATATAGTCTACGCTAATAAAAAATTCACCTTCGAGCACTCAAAATGACCACTTATAAAGTGTCTCATAGTGTGACTTTATGGAGGATAAGTTAATAGTAGAATAATGACGCCAACTTTTTCTTTGATCATAAAAAAGCCATATTGCTATGAAAACAATATGGCCTTACCAATGAAATCTATTAATGAACTATGATTTTTAAGCGTGCTTTTACCAATATAGCTTACGTTAGCAGCACCAAAGATATCGCTGGGAAAGCGACCAAAATAACCAGTCGAATCAGATCAGAGACAATGAATGGCGCGACCCCCCGGAACATATCAGATAGCTTAATATGCGGTGCCATTGCCTTAATCACAAAGATATTCATCCCCATCGGTGGCGTAATCAGTCCAAGCTCTACTGTCAATACAGCGATGATACCAAACCACACTGGATCAAATCCTAACGCCACAATGATTGGATATACCACTGGAATAGTGATTACTAACATTGCTAAAGCATCCATGAACAACCCTAAGAGGAAGTACATGATTAAAATACATATCAATACAATCATTGGGCTGACATCTAACGTACCAATCCAAGTTGCTAGTGTATAAGACAAGCGTGAGACGGATATAAAGTAACCCAAGGCTTCTGCACCCAGTAGCATAAAAAACACCACTGCTGACAATGCGAGCGTCTCAATCAAGGACTGCTTTAAACCATCTAGACGCATGCCTTTGACAAAAGCATAAGCCCAAGAAACAAACGCACCGACTGCAGCCCCTTCTGTTGGCGTAAATAACCCAAAGAAAATACCAGCGATAATCACAATAAAAATAAAGCTAAATGGTATGAGTCCCGTTAGCGAGAGCAACTTGGCTTTCAACGAAGTAGGCTCACCGCGACGCGCTAAATGCGGCTTCCAGCGTACCATAACCATGACAGTGATTGAGTACATCACCATCCCTAACATACCAGGTAAAAAGCCAGCAATAAACATATCACCGACAGACTGTTGAGTTAAGATCGCATAGACCAGTAACGCGATGCTGGGTGGAATCATGATACCTAATGTGCCACCCGCTGCTAAAATACCACAAGCAAAACCAGGCTGATAACCGTACTTTTCCATTTGTGGCAACGCAACTTTGGTCATGGTAGACGCGGTCGCCAATGATGACCCTGAAATTGAAGCAAAGATACCGGACGATCCGATACCAGCAATACCCAGACTCCCCCTCACTCCACCAAATATTGTGCGAGTCGCATCAAATAACTTTCCTGCCATACCCGAATGAGAAGCAAAAACACCCATAAGTATGAATAAAGGAATGGCACTAAAATCATATTTTGCTAAAACATCAACTGGTAAATCCTTAAGCATTTGCACGGCACCAATCGGTGCTGTCACCGCACCAAAGCCAACCAAACCAACACCTAGCATAGCGAGCGCAACAGGAACGCGCAGCATGACCATCGCAATCATGCACAACAAACCAATGGCGCCAATAATTTCTGGACTCATGCCCCTGTCTCCTCAGCGTCAAAGAACTCGCCTGTTTTAAAGATATTAATGGATTCTATTAATGATCGAATGGCAAGTAGTATGCTTAAAAAGGCACTGATAGCGTAAATGGGCATCATAGATATTCGAAGGTCTTGAGTGACTTTGCCATACTCTATCGCGTCAAAAGCACTCTCATAAAGTCCCCATGTGAATACAATACCGATGATGAAGAAACCCATCATAAAAGTGCCCATCATGTAGCCTTTAACAGCTTTTGACATTTTTTGAGTGAAGACATCGACAATGATTTGTGAGCGTTCCACAAAAGCGGCAAAGGCAGCTAACAATGCAAATAGCATAAAGTAGGAAACTATCTCTACACTACCTTTGACCGTAAATCCAAACTCACCACCAGTGAGCTTGAAAATATAACGAGCTGTCACATCTAACATAGTTACAAGAACAAGAATGATAAGACTAATGCCACCGATGAACTGACATAGCCTAGAAATAAAGGTGCTAATTTTTACTAAAAATGCCATGTGATACCTCCAATGAATTAAACCTTACAGGCTGCACTGGCGGCTTTTGCTTTTTCATAGACACTATCAGCATCTAAACCCAAAGCATTAACATCACTTAGATATTTTTTAGTGCCGTTTTCGAGCGGTCCTTTCCAGTCTGGATCATTTAGTGGATCAGGGATTTCGATGATTTCATCGCCTTTATCTCTGGCCGCTTGTATGGCCATTTGATCATGCTTATCAAACACTTCACCCACCTTGTTGGCCAGTGCCATCCCAGAATTTTTATCCAAGACTTGTTTTAAGTCATCAGGCAAATTGTCGTACTTGTCCTTATTCATAGTCACCATTAGCGCCGAACTATAAAAAGGGATGTTGGTATGATACTTGGTAATCTCGTCAATTTTAAATGCTGTGACAGCTTCCCATGGGAAACTCAACCCATCGACAACTCCTCGCTGTAACGAGGTATACATATCATTTGCAGGCAGACCTACTGGTGAAGCGCCAGCACTTTCGATAATGTCACCAGCGACGGCTGAAGGACGGCGAATGCGCATACCTTTCATGTCTTCAGGAGTACGGATCAATTTATCCGTAGTATGCAGTGCACCAGGCCCAGCACCATACATGAATAGTAGATGTGAGTCTTCATACTCACTAGCGAGCGTGCCATCCTCATAAAGAGTCTGTAGTATACAACTCATTTGAGTCGCTGAATTTGATAAACCAGGAAGTTCAGTGATTTGAGTTAAAGGAAAACGACCACTAGTATAACCATGTGCTTGTGAACCGATATCTATCGTACCTTTAGCAGCAGATTCGTAGGTAACATCTGCTTTGGCAAGACCTGCGGAAGGATATAGCTCTATTTTTAGACGACCATCAGAATCTGTTTCTATTTGTTTGGCCCAAGGTTCAAAGACCTCTGTGCTAATAGATGAGGTTGCTGGCCAAAAATGTGAGAAGCGCAAAACAGTCGTTTCTTGAGAGTTCGCTGATGAGCCATCAGTTGTATCAGCAGATTGGTTAGAACAACCTAAAAGACTGGCAGCCGCTAAGGCACCAATTGAAAAAAGAGGAGCTAACTTCATTATCAATTCCTTTTGATAATTATAAGAGTAGGAGTAAAGCTTACATTTAGTACTTCGGATTAAAAAAATAACGAGTTGTCTACAAATTTAAAACGTTATTTTTATAAAACTGTAATAAATATACCATTTAAAACTAGCAGCTATAATGATATAAGTCAAATCATTTTAGATTATTATCGCCAGTAATATATTCACTAACCGTGCATACAGTTATCCAAGATAAAATCTCTAAAAATAGGACGTATCTCTATGATAATAATCAAATAAACCATATTAATAAGGATAGGATAGTGCAAAGAATATTGAAGTCTTCATTAGCTATTTGGTAAAATTTACGCGTTTTTAGTATGTTTAGATGAATTTCTATTGAATTGAGGAAGCACTTTAGAAAGAAGCGTTATGCGATATTTTCAGATATTTAATTTTGGCAAGCTAAAAGCTAATTGTCTAAGAAAGCAGCTAACTCCCTCAAATACCAACCAAAAGAAAACCCCCTCTGACATAAGTCAAAGGGGGTTTATCTTTAGAATAGAGAGCTGACGATGACCTACTCTCACATGGACGAATCCACACTA
>NZ_JADYWZ010000011.1:0-130679 GCF_015864605.1 Psychrobacter sp. SCQQ22 | reverse complement strand
CAGCAAACCAAAACCCATCAACAAGCGCCCTACACGCTGATCGATAGCGCTGCTGATACGAGCTATGTCAGTGACGATACGCTGATTCAGCGATCGATGGGTGAGATGATAACTACACTGCCAATGCATTTCTGAAATTAAACCTAAGCACGCTTCAAACGTAAAGCATTCAATACCACAAACAACGAGCTGAGTGACATACCAATAGCAGCGAGCCATGGTGGCACGTAGCCTAACGCTGCTGGTATCAACACAATACTGTTATATACCAGTGCCCAGCGAAAGTTTTGTTTGATGATACGCTCTGTTTTATCAGCGATACGTTTGGCCGCAGTAATAGCCTCAATGTGACCATTTAAAATAATACTATCGCTCGATACTTGCGCCAAATCTGCCGCGCCAGCAATCGAGGTCGAGACATCTGCTGCTGCCAGTACTGGTGCATCATTGATACCGTCACCAACCATCAGCACAACCGCACCTTCAGACTGCAATTTTTGAATATGGTTGACCTTATCCGTTGGCGATAGACCATTATAAGCAGACTCCATACCCAAACCTTTCGCCATTACTAACGCTTGCGGACTTGGATCACCAGTCAGCATTACAGACTCAATGCCTAGCGCTTTCAGCGTATCAAGCATCGACTTAGCACTGTCACGCACCTTGTCATTAAAGTAAAAACACGCCAGCGCCTGCCAATCGTCTGAATCGTTATTTTGACGAGACAAGACTACCGCTGAGCTAGCACGCTGAGCTACCAAATCAATGGTTATGTCACTATGCTCATTAGCATCATTGGTGTTGTCTAAGGCAAAATTCACATGACCAATTCGATATAACACACCATCGATCATTGCCTCTACCCCACCCGCTGGATAATGCTGTAGTGCTTGCGTGGCTGGCAGGTGCAATTGATAAGCCGCAGTGAGCAATGCATGGGCAATTGGATGGCGACTACCCACTTCTAGAGCAGCAGCAATGGCTAAGACTTTATCTTTTTGGTCAGATACTTGTATTTCTTTTTGATTCAGAGAGTCCGTTAACTCGATATTGAGTAAATTTGGCTTACCATAAGTCAGCGTACCTGTTTTATCAAAAGCCACATGGGTAATCTCAGCAAGCGTTTGCAGCGTATGCCCACGCGTCGTCAAAAACCCATAGCTCGCCAACCGGTTCGTCGATACCGTGAGCGCAATCGGTGTCGCCAAAGACAATGCACAAGGACAAGTTGCGACCAATACTGCGACGGTAGCCCAAACGGCTTGGCTCGGATCAACGATATACCAACCAATAAACACCAAGACGGACAATACTAGAATGCGCGCCACAAACCAACGTGCCAGCTTATCCGCTTGCTGTGCCAATTTTGGCTTTTCACTCATGGCGCGGTTCATAAGTCTATCTATCAAACCTATCTGACTGTCTTCTGGTAGTGCGGTGACCAGCATCTCAAACGGCTGACTATCATTTTGCGCACCACCAACAATATAGTCGCCTTGGGTCTTGATAATCAAGTCGCCCTCACCCGTCAGCAGGCTTTGCGAGACTGTTGCCGTCGAACTGAGCAAAATACCATCACTGATAATTTCAGATCCAGCTTCTACCATGATGATGTCACCCACTTGCAAGCTGTGAGCGGTCACCATTTTTTTGTCTTGTGTACTATTTTTATCTTCGACGCTGACGCCTGTTGTTGGCTCTGGTTTTGATTCTTGTTTTGATAAAGAGAAGCGCTGATTACGCGATTGCTGCCAGTCTTGGGCAATACGTACGGTTAGTTCATGAACATTATCATCTATGCTCTTCATAAAATTAGGCATAGCACTTGATAATTTTTGGTTGCTTATAGGGTCCACATTCACATTATCACGTGAAATATCAGCAGTGCCATCTTCTTCACTGCTAGTCGTCTCATTGAGCATATTCTGCGAAATCTGTTGCAAAATACGCTTAGCAGCTTCTTTATCTTCCGCAACTTTTTGCACCAATACCGGTTCAACCACCACCAAATCATTGGCCATAGTCGCCGCTTTTAGGCGAGCATTATGCTCGATATAGCGGCCTGCCAATAAGAAGAAAATAAACATGCTGACCGAATCGTAATACGTTTCCCCTTGCCCAGTAATCGTGGCATATAAACTGGCGAAGAAAGTCACAATTAGTGCAATACTGACAGGCACATCCATATTGACTTGGCGGGCACGAACCGCTGACCATGCTGATGTAAAAAACGGTAGTCCAGCATAAAAGAATACTGGCGTACTGACGAACAATGAGACCCAACGTAGAAAATCACGCTGCAATATCAGCATATCGCTATATTCACCAAAATAGAGCGCCACGGCATACATCATTGCTTGCATCGAACCCAGCGCAGCGATGCCAAGGCGCAGCAGCATTTGATTAGTATGGCGTGCCAGCATGGCCTCATGCGTGTCTTGACGATAAGGCTTAGCCTCATAGCCGATTTCATTGATAACGGCCAGAATACGGCTAATCGGCAGCTTGTCTTCGTTCCAAATCACTCGCATGCGTTGGTTGGTCAAATTCACCTGACACTTACTGATACCGTTCAACTCATCAAGACGTGATTCAATCAACCACGTACACGCCGCACAACGTAGATTGTTGACAGACAATTCTGCCACCGACATACCATCCTGCGCATACACAAACTGCTGCTTTATTTCATCATGATCATATGCCTCAAGGCGTGTCATTTGAGTAGGCAAGCTTGCCGTACGACTAATCTCCGAGCGATCCAGATAATATTGCTCAAGCCCAGCCTCTACGATACTCTGCGCTGCCAACTGACAGCCCATACAACACATCTCACGTGATTGACCCAGTATCTCGGCATAGAATGGCGGCTGCGGTACAGGATCACCGCAATGGAAACAATCGCCAGCAAGAGGCAGCACTAGACCTTCAATGATCGAGTTGTCTTCATGATGATGGTTTGGGGTAGAGGCTATTGATGGAGGGACACTAGACATAATCGCGCTTACTTCCTTTAGACAGGTTTGCTCGAACCTTATTCGTTTCAAGTTCGTTTCAAGTAAATTCGCTTCGCGTGCAGCTTGCTATTGTTAACAGTACTCAATGCTTAGGTTATAGAACTTAGGTTATAGAACTTAGGTTATAGAACTTAGGTTATAGAACCAAATAAAACAGCAACTTTAAAGTTCTCTTAGCTTTGCTAGCATAAAGTAACACGCAACAATAACAGCGGATAATTCATAAAAAACACATCGTTGTAGCAAGATTAAATTGCTATCGTGAACGACTATTCTATATGGCATCTATAAAAGCAATTAAAAGCTTTTGATGCGTTTATATTAATGTGAATATTTTAATAAAGATTATACTATAAGCAAGTGCTGTAAGCAGTCTCAATGCTCATAGTTTAATACCAATGAATGCTAACTTTGACGATGATAGATTGAAAAATTTGTCATTTTGCGTCATTATGAAGCAGTTTTTTATCCCTAAATGGTGCGATATCAGTGCAAAAATCCAATTCCAAGCTACCAAATACCCAGTTATCACAGTCTGCTAGGCCTATTGTCAGCACGCTACCTTCACAGCAGCGTGGCTTGGTATTTAGTAGTCTTATATTAATTGTCATTATCGCGGGTATGGTGCTGCTCGCGCTATACTTAATCAAACTTGATCGTACCATTACCCATAAGTTTGAGGGTAAGCGCTGGGATATTCCTGCCAAAGTATATTCGCAGCCACTTGAATTATATCAAGGTGCTAGTGTCGATACCGATACGATGAAAACTTGGCTAGAACTGCTTAACTATCAAAGCAACAAAGCTTATGATCGCACTGGCACTTATCATAAATCAGGTAATACCTACTTTATCCATACGCGTGGCTTTACTTATAGCGCCAATGATGTGGACAAAGAGCAAGTCATCAAAATGACTATTAATGGTAATAAGATTTCATCGGTGCAGAGTACCTTACCTGCCAAGAGTGGCATCATTCGCTTAGAGCCTGTCAATATTGGTGGCATTTACCCAGACAGTAACGAAGATCGCATGGTCGTCTCATTAGATGACGTACCACAGCCGCTCATCGATGCGTTGATCGCCACGGAAGACCGTGCGTTTTACGAGCACAAAGGGGTATCTGTACGCGGTATCGCACGCGCCGTAATAAATAACTTTTCTGGTGGCTCTAGACAGGGCGGCTCGACCATTACTCAGCAGTTGATCAAAAACTTCTATCTCAACTCAGACCGTACGCTGAAACGCAAAGCCAACGAAGCATTAATGGCTGTACTACTTGAATTGCATTACAGCAAAGACGAAATTCTACAGACCTATCTAAACGAGATTTACTTAGGTCAGAATGGTAAGCGCTCTATTAATGGTTTTGGCTTGGCCTCACAGTTTTATTTTGGCAAACCACTCAAAGAGCTACGCTTAGATCAGCAAGCCATGCTTGTCGGTATGGCAAAAGGCCCAAGTATCTATAATCCGCGTCGCAATCCAAATGACTCAAAAGAACGCCGTAACATTGTTCTTGGTAATATGCTGGCCGTAGAATCACTTAGCCAAGAAGACTATGATAAAGCGATTGAACGACCGCTCGATATCGTTGAAAAACCTGTTGAGGGTAAGAGCCAGTTCCCTGACTTTTTGGATATCGTTAAACGTGAACTGAATACTGTTTATTATTCTGATGACCTCAAAAACGAAGGTCTCACTATTATCAGTACGTTAGACCCTATTGCGCAATTGGCAGCAGACAAAGCCGTTGATAAAAAACTGGGTGAGCTACGTCGCAAGAGCAGCAAAACCAAAGATTTGCAAGGTGCTCTAGTGAGTGCCAATCCTGAAACTGGCGAGCTGGTGTCTGTGGTCGGCAGTGGCAGTGAGTTTACCGGCTTTAACCGTGCCGTTGATGCCAAGCGTCAAGTCGGCTCATTATTAAAGCCAGTCATTTATATGACAGCGCTTGAAAGCGGACGCTACAACCTCGCAAGCTCGGTAGATGACTCACCAATTACGGTCAATTTAAGTGACGGTACTAAATGGAACCCGAAGAACTACGACAATCGTGATCATGGTTATGTACCGTTTACCACTGCGCTATCACAGTCATATAACCAAGCGGCGGTACGCTTGGGCATGGAGTTTGGGATTGATACCTTTGCCAAACAGTTGAAGCGTATGGGTGTAAAAGAAGACATACCACCATATCCTTCAGCACTGCTAGGCTCTGTCAATCTTAGCCCGATGGATATGCTTGGTGTGTATCAAGTCTTTGCAACTGGAGGCTTTCGCACCCCTATTCATAGTATTCGTACGGTGATAGATGATCGCGGCCGTATCTTGCAACGTACTGGACTCAATACTCAGCGCAGCATCCCGCCTGAGACCAATTACCTCACGAATTACGCGCTACAGCAAGTGGTCGCAACTGGTTCTGCTAAACGTGCAAAATCACTTGGTAGCAATTTAAACTTGGCGGGCAAAACAGGTACCACAAACGACTTTCGAGATGCTTGGTTTGCCGGTTATAGTGGCAACTACGTCAGTGTGGTTTGGGTTGGTCGTGATGATAACAAACCTATCGGTCTAAGCGGTGGTAGTGGTGCATTACCAGTTTGGGTTGATTATATGGATCGTCTCAAGCTGACACCTGTGTCATTACCAGAGCCTGAAGGCATTGAATGGTTATGGTTAGAGAACAACTCAGGTAAGCTCTCTAATGAGCGTTGTACTGATGCCCGTTATCTGCCAGTACTGTCAGCACATCTACCAGAAGAAGCCAGCAGTTGTGCGCTTGGTCTATATCAGCAAGACCGTGCACGCGAGCAGTCACAACTGCAAAATCAACAAGGTAACTTTGAGATTCCAAATGGTGAAGCCGTTGATACCGATAGCCAAGAAAATAGTGATGAGCAAGATGAAAACGATGCCGATACTTGGTATGATCGTGCCGTTGAATGGTTCTAACATTGCTTTTAAACATTACAAAAGGTCTCAACATGTTGTTATTTCTGAAGCACGCTACATCAGTCAAGCCAGCCGTTATTGGTAGTCCTAAAAGGCCTACCTCAGCCAATGCTATACTGGTAACCAGCGCACTTATCAGCATGTTGGGTTTGAGCGCTTGTCAGACTGCGCCGACTACGATGACGACAGCCCCTTCTCAAACTGTCCCATCGTCACAAATGCCTGATACATCTGCGCCTACTGAAACTCAGGCCCCTACCTATGAAGAGGATGCTGACAGCGACTATCCTATCGAGCCTGACAGTTCCGTTGAATCGACCAACCCACTGACTCAAGAGTCTCCGGTGTTTGTACCATCCAACCCTATACCGACTCAGCCTGAAACCGTCTTCGTTATTCCTTCTCGTGAAGAATACGTAGTCCCTGAGCCCTCTATACCGTCACATAGCGACCTGTTAGAACGTGCTAGAAGCAACTCGCAGCAACGAACGCAACAAGCAACCAGTAACAATAGTAACCTGCCAGCGTTTCGCAGTTTAATGCAGACAGGTGTCAATCAGCTCAAAACAGGTCAATTGACCAATGCTGAAAGCAGCTTTACCCGTGCACAGCGCCTAGCACCCAAATCATCAGCGGTATATTTCTATTTAGCACAAGTGGCATTGAAAAAGAACCAACCTCGTAAAGCAGAAGCAATGGCACGCCGTGGTCTTAGTGTCTCTCAAGACGCTAATCGCAGACGCTCGCTATGGCAAATCATCTTGCAATCAGGACAGGCACAAGGTAACTCACGTGTCGTCAGTGAGGCAAAACAAGCATTACGTTAATATCAAAACATATCTAAGTGAATAGATGCCAAGTTTATAGCTTTGTAATCTATTCACTTTTTATATTCTACACTCCATCATTTATCCAAAATATATATTTAATTTAGCTTAAGGTTATCGTTATGGCATGGCAACAACTACATTTACAATGTGAAAAAGCAAACGTCGATTTGGCTGAGGCGCTACTACTAGAGGCAGGCGCACTGTCTATTGCCTTAGATGATGCAGGTGACCAGCCTTTGTTTGAACCATTACCTGGTGAGTCGCCTCTATGGGATGAAGTTATCCTAACAGGGCTGTTTGATGCAACGACTGATGCTGGCAACCGTCAGGCTGTCGAGCAGTTGAGTCATGAAATCGCCGCTCAAGTACAAGCCACCCGTGTTTGGCTGAGTGCTGTCGATGACAAAGACTGGGAACGCGAATGGATGAGTAACTACCACCCTATCGAATGTGCCAATAATCTATGGATCGTACCCAATTGGCTAACGCCACCCAACCCTGACGCGACCAATATTATTATGGATCCTGGACTGGCCTTTGGTACTGGCTATCATGCGACCACACGCTTATGTCTCGATTGGCTAACAGAGCAAGATTTAAAAGATAAAGTGGTCATTGATTATGGTTGTGGCTCAGGTATTTTGGGCATTGCTGCTTTACTATTGGGTGCACGCCAAGTTTATGCAGTTGATATCGATCCACAAGCGGTATTGGCAACCAATCAAAATGCAGAACGCAATGATGTTGGTGACCGTCTACAAGCATTCTTACCAGAAGAATTTACGGATTACTGTTCACAGAATTCTGTCTTGCCAGTAGACGTTATCGTCGCAAATATCTTGGCAAAACCATTAATTGGCCTAGCCCCTTATTTTGCGACTTTAATCACGCAAAAAGGTAGAATCGTACTAGCAGGCTTGATAGAGTCGCAAACTGACCAAGTCACTGATGCTTACCAGCCTTATTTTGCCCTTGATGCAAAACATGCTTTTACAGCGCAAGAAGATCAACATTGGCAACGTCTATCTGGTACATTTACAGGCTAGCAACATTTAATTACATCTGTTACGATAGAGGGCAGTCAGATACCCTGTGTTTGACGCCACTCTATCCGTGCTCATGACCCATAGATTTTTAAACGCTTTTGAATGATGGCATTAGCATCATAGGCAGCCTTTATTGAGTGGCTAAGCGGTATTGATAACCATATTTTTTTGGATTCGACCCTATGACTACGCCAATACAGACCCAGTGCCCTCATTGCAAAAATTGCTTGAAAATACAGCAGGATCAGCTCAATAGAGACAATGCAACAGTCATCTGCGATCAATGCCACCAAAGTTTTTTAGTCAACAAACATCTTGTTGTAAACCCTGATGTTTCTAAGATATCAGCCTCTCCAGTAGAGACAGCAACAACCCAAAAAAAGGATATGTCGACTCCACATAACCACTCTGCACAAACATCTAAAACCAATAATAAAAACAACTCAGATAACACTAAATCAGCATTTAAAAAACCACCTTCAAAAAAAATCTCCTCTGACATATTAATCCATGATGACATGGATACCGATGAGCCAGACGACACCTCTTTAGAATATGATTCTCTAGACAGTATGGATGCGTGGTTGGATCAAATAAACGAGACCAATTATACTTCAACAGTGTCTGATGAACCGTCAAATGCCATCTCCAAAACAACCAGTAAAAGCATCAGTTCAGCCGTCTCTAATGATATTCACGCTAATATCGATGATACGACTGACAACTCATGGCTCGAAAAGCTTCTTAAAGATCAAAACAAAAGCGAAGACATACTACAAGACGAAACAGACTTATCACGACTGTTACTCGATATGGGCGTACCACTTAAAGACGAAGACAAATCCATTGATGAACGTGTGAGAAAGTCTCAAGAGCAATTTATACCAACGCCGAGGAAACGTTCAGCAGCATCGTTACTATGGATACTCGGGTGTTTAGTGTTGGCACTATTACTCTTTGCACAATATGTCATCTTTAACTTAGAGACCTTAGTAAAAAACCCTGCTCATGCTGAAAAACTCCAAGCAATATGTTCAGCTATTTCGTGTAGCTTACCCAGTGCCGATATAAATGCGCTGACGCTCACCAATACCAATCATAGATCCAGCAACATAAAAATGACGGGTAAATTTAGCGATATAAGCGCTACATTAAATAATCAAAGTGCAAGCACTCAGCTATATCCAAATGTTAAAGTCAGCGTCTATGGTAGCAATGAGCTAATTGGCGAATTTATTGCTACACCAGCTGACTATCTATTAAGTAAGCAAAGCCAACTGGCTGCAGACAGCAACCGTCAGATACTCTTTACTATACCCGTTGCAAATACACAAATCCGCGATGTTAGCATCAGCCCCTTGTACTAAGTTTTGAGCAAAATTGAAGCTTATAACATTGAGTTAATGGTTATCAGTCAGAGAGGTTTGTATTCATACAATTGAGAATAAGCTTTCGTAAATAGCGCCAATGCTAAGATAACTGCCAATATATCAGCGCTAGACGACATTAATTTGATATAATACCCACAATATCTTATGGTTTGATTCTCCCTAATCCCAAGGACATTATCTTATGGCGCCTCATGCACAGCAATATGCTAATCATTTTGCTACAAGCTCTGAGCATCCTGCCGATTATAATAAAGAAAACTACCCTCAGCCGACTCACCACTTTAATGCGTCAGTAGACAGCTATGCGAGTAATGCGCATGAGCCGCTACGAGTACATGTTGAGCGTGTGGTACGACAGTATTTTGCGATGCTAGGCGATGAGACACCCACCGACTTATACGAGCTCATCCTAAAACAAATAGAAGAACCGCTCTTATCTGTCGTCCTTGAAAAAACTCGGGGCAATCAAACCAAATGTGCGCAAATCCTAGGTCTAAACCGTGGCACTTTACGCAAAAAACTCAAAACTTATGACTTAATGTAGCTCTTGCTCTATGAGCGCACTTATCTTTAACAACCATCATTATGCATGGCAATTTAATATTCATGACATTATCCATTGTGATACTGTTTGCAATAATTGTCTTCATCACCTTGCCAGACGTTTACGTCAGGCTTTTTTTATGGAAGTTTTTTTATGAGTACTACCCCACTTGCATTGTTATCGGTCTCCGATAAATCTAATATCGTTGAATTTGCTCAGGGCCTCATTAAAGCGGGTTTTGGCTTGCTATCTACTGGCGGTACTTATCGGTTACTCACAGAAAACAACGTTGATGTAACAGAAGTATCAGACTATACCGGTTTCCCTGAAATGATGGACGGTCGTGTTAAAACGTTACACCCTAAAATTCATGGTGGTATCTTAGGACGCCGTGGTAAAGACGATGCTGTCATGAGTGAGCACGCGATTGACCGTATTGATTTGGTGGTGGTGAATTTATATCCGTTTGCTGAAACCATTGCACGTGCTGATGTCACGATGAACGATGCTATCGAAAACATCGATATCGGCGGCCCTACCATGGTTCGTTCAGCTGCCAAAAATCACGCCCATGTGGGTATCGTGACTGATCCTGCTGATTATGACCGCATTCTTACCGCATTAGGTGATGGTACTGCATTGACAACGGCTCTACGCTACGACTTGGCAGTGAAGGCTTTTGAACATACGGCACAGTACGACGGTATGATTGCCAACTTCTTAGGCAGCCGTGTGAACGAAAACCAAGAAGCAGAAAACTTCTCACGTACATTCAATGTACAGCTTGAAAAAGTCCAAGACCTACGCTACGGTGAAAACCCACATCAAAACGCTGCTTTCTATATTGAAAATCAGCCACTAAAGAGCCAACAAGCTTCTATAGCAACGGCTAAGCAGCTACAAGGTAAGGCACTGTCTTACAACAACATCGCTGACACTGATGCAGCCCTTGAGTGTGTCAAAGCCTTTAGTACGCCTGCTTGCGTTATCGTCAAGCATGCAAATCCTTGCGGCGTCGCAGTTGATAATGACCAAGTAGCTGCTTATAACACTGCCTTCAGTACCGATCCTGAATCTTCTTTCGGTGGTATCATTGCCTTCAACCGCCCATTGACGCTTGCAGCAGCAAAAGCCATTATCGACAATCAATTTGTAGAAGTAATTATCGCGCCTAGTATCGAGGACGGTGTGCTTGAAGCGACTGCTGCTAAGAAAAACGTACGTGTGTTAGTCTGTGGCGAGCTACCAGCACCAGATCAACGCGATATTCAGCTAGACTATAAACGCGTTAACGGTGGTCTACTCGTGCAAGAGCAAGATCTTGGTTTGATTACTGCCAATGATCTAAAAATCGTTACTGATGTACAACCAACTGAAGCACAGATTGCAGATCTACTTTTCAGCTGGAACGTAGCAAAATACGTCAAATCTAATGCCATCGTCTATGCCAAAGGTCAACGCACTATCGGTGTTGGCGCAGGTCAGATGAGCCGCGTTAACTCAGCTCGTATCGCTGCTATCAAAGCAGAGCATGCTGGACTAGCGACTGAAGGCGCTGTCATGGCATCAGACGCGTTCTTCCCGTTCCGTGATGGTATCGATAACGCTGCTGCAGTAGGCATCTCTGCTATTATCCAGCCTGGTGGCTCTATGCGTGATGACGAAACCATCGCTGCAGCCAATGAGCATGGCATTGCGATGGTCTTCACTGGTATGCGCCATTTCCGCCATTAAACTGTCTAGTATCACTTTGAAAACTGGCATTAATAGCCGTACTAAATTGTATATTGCTGTTAATGCTACATTCTTATGATTATGATAAAAACAATAGCCATTAAAAAAGCCACTATAAATAGTGGCTTTTTTGTACGTCAAATTTAATAAGGGTATTTAGAAAATACGATTTAGTAAGTGCGTCACATTTCTCGTAATATCCTGATTTTTAGCGCCCTTGCGCATTCGACATATTGGCTTCATTAATCTCAACTTTATACACCAAGCGTAGATAATCTAAATAGTCTTGTAGCTGATCCTGACCTAAGTTATCACGGATAATGCTAGCCGTTTGCGCTCTTTGCGCATCAGATAATGGCGACTGTGGCTCTGTCTTGATACGATCACCAACCAACAGAGTAGCACCCGTTTCTGTTTCGCTCGCAACAGCCACCACACCATTATTAGCCGCTTGCTGACTGAAAGCCAATCCACGCTCTTTTTCTGTCAATAGCGTCGTTTGACGATTCACTGCACCCAATGATTGAAGACTGACTGGCTGCTTACTAATATCAGCTGACGTTTTAATACCTGCGGCCAACGATTTGGCTTCTTTCAATGCCAATGCTGTGGCTTTCTGTTGACGTAGTATCTGGGTAATTCTTGGCGTAGCGGCAGATAAAGCAAGCGTTTTGGTAGGACGATAATTACTTGGCTGTACCCATACTGTACCGTTACCCACTTCGATACCAGCGGTCACTGCCTGATCCTGAATGGTAAACTCATCAAAAGCTTGCTTGATCACTGCAGGTTGCGACAGTACTGATTTGTTGTTCTCTTTGCGATAATCTTTGAGACGTTTCAATGTTACGTTCTCTTGTTGAGCAATGTCTTCAATACTAAAGCCATCTGCTGCCATGTCATTGATCGCTGTTACTTTATCCGCATACATTTCTTGACGCTTATACTCTGTCGCCTTGACGGTTAAGTCATCACGCATGCTCTCCAAAGTCGGTATTTTACTACCATTGTCTTCGGTCACCGTAAATATTTGATAGCCAAAGCTGGTCTTGATAGGTGCTGTGATATCACCAACACTCAATCCCTCTAACGCTTTTTCAACTGCTGTCGCGTCATTGCCGAATACAGAAGGGTTAAAGCGACCGATACTACCACCTGTCTCTCCTGATGGGTCATCTGACTCTGATTTGGCTAATGCTACAAATGATGCCCCTTTGTCTAAACGCGCTTTAACCGTATCTGCTCGTGCCTTAGCATTATCACCTGTCAATAGAATCTGACTAACTTGACGCTCATCGACGATGGCTTGCTCTTGCTTATAAGCTTCATATTGCTGCTGTAGGTCTTCTGTTGTAACGTCTGTCACCTGAATGGTTTGAGGGCTGAGTTGCAGATAAGCCAAATCTACCATTGCCGCACTTTTTAGCGTTTCTTTATTGGCATCATAGTAGGCTTGTATGTCATTTTTGCTCAATTTCACCTGATCGGTGTAGTCTTGCCAATTAAAGCGATGCAACCAGACATTGCGCGACTCAAGCTGCAGATCTATCAACTGACTGACCGCTTGCATTGGATACACTGCCGTACCAACGATACTAGCATTAAGCTGATCCAGGCTTAACTGATTGCGAAATTCAGCAAACAACTGATTCTTTGTCATACCGCGCTGACGCAAAAAGTTCGCAAATTGATCATTAGAAAAATTGCCATCAGCATCCTGAAATACTTCTTCTTGACGCAACAAACGATTAATTGTGTCATCAGAGACTGTCATACCAAGCTTGCCTGCTTGCTGCTCTAGTAGCGTACGATCAATAAGACCTTTTAGGACTTGCTCGTGTAGCACATCCTCATTTAATAGACTGGCATCCTCAACTTGTTCTAATATTTCAGTACGACGGCTATTGACAGCAGACTGGTATTCGGTCAGCCCTACACTTGCGTCACCTACCTGAGCGACTTGGTTGGGATCGACTCCACCGCCAAAGTAACTTTCGACACCCAATAGAGCGAGCGGCGATAGGCATAAAATCAATAAAATGCGACCTGGCCAGCTTTTTAAGAAATCGCGCAATTTATCCATAGTTATCTCTGCTGTATTAACCTATATTGATGAAAAACCATTGTAATATTAATATGAATATCAATGCTATCTAAGCAGGCAATGGTAAAAGTAAGCGCGCGTGCATTTTATATAGAAGGACAAGACTGACTAAAGCAGCCTAGTTTCAACAACGCATCTATCGCGCGCCCTATGATACGTGATTTTTGGTGTAGACTCAAAATATTCACGTTGTATGATACAAACTATAGCAATAAAAAAAGCACCCAAATATTAGGTGCTTTTTTATAATTTAGAGTATGGCATTGAACCATGCTATAAATCATCTACTACTTTACTATTGGTAAACGCTATGTTTATTCGTATATTACGTCATGACACAGCGCTTACTAACAATAGTATGGCTTAGTTCAAGCGCTCTTTTAAGTTTTTACCAGCTTTGAAGCTAGGTACTTTGCTTGCAGGGATGCTAAGCTCTTCACCAGTCTTAGGGTTACGGCCAGTACGCGCTTTACGATCTTTTACGCTGAAAGTACCAAAACCAACTAATGAGATGCTATCGCCAGCTTCTAGCGCTTCACCAACACTTTCCATAACAGCATTCAATGCATCACCAGCTTGGGTTTTATTTAGACCACTTTTGTCTGCGATGCTATCAATTAATTCTGACTTATTCATAAAATTTCCTTCAAGTTTAAGGGGGATAATAAACGCTCACGCCAAGCATTGTAACGCTCTCATAGCATTTAAGCAATAAAAACTGCCTGACTGACGTATTAACAGGTCTCGCTTTGTTATCGTCTTTATATCAAGGCAGCATAAGGAGCGCAAGCGATTTTACATATTTTTGTTCACTACACTACGTATTTGACACTCAATGTTACGCAAAGTATCTGCAACGGTTCTATCAAGGCACAATGTTCAACTAATGTGACCTTATCTCAAAGATACACCTATATGCTATCTTATCGTTTAGCGCTGGTCAGGTCACATTAATGCACCATCAGTCACAAACACTCGTGTCTTTATTGCCTAACAAATTGTAAAGTAATAATTGACCAACTGACAGAAACTAGCGTTACTTTTTATTATAAAGGCGTTACTATAAGCAAAATATTACTGCACATTTTGCGTCGATTTTGACCCTTGATTGTCTTTTGCCTATAATTTGCCAAATAAAAAAACGGATTATTTACATGAAGCGTTCTACGTTGTCTCACTCTTTTTCTAATATCATTCTGGTGTTCATCGAGTCGGCGCTGACATTACTGTTACGTTTAGATCCTGAACTGCGTAGAGCTGCTTATCCACTTGCCAAGCAAGGCACTGTTGTGGCGTTGCGCTTATACTTACCGCATGTTGAAATTTTTGCCACTTTTAGTACCAAAGGCGTATTGTTAGATGCTCAGCTACCTATCGACCGTAGCGAACCTGATGTCATCATCAATGCCTACAGCCTTCAGGTTATCAATGCCATTACCACTCACGACAGCGAAACGACTGAAAAGTTACAAATGCGCGGTGAGTCTGTGCAAGTACAATTGGTCAAGCAATTCATCATGCAACTCGGTCTGGGCAGCTTGATTCAAGGCTTGATCAAAAAGATAAAAGGTGGCAAAGGTAAGTCTAAGCCAACTGAAGCTGACCTAGCAGAAAAAAAGGAAAACTATAAGTTACGTATTAAGGAACAACAAACCCAGATAAACACCCTTACTATCAAAAACCGTGAGCTTGAAACCACTGTTAAGGAATTACAGAGCAAGCAAAAGATGCTTGTTATTGTGACGGTCGCTGCTCTTGTCATTATGATTGGTACTATCATTGCGTTGTTGATGAATTAATCTCAACGATACGTCATAATTTAAAACGATGGCTTAATAAAAGCGGCTGATATTCATTACAGGATATCAGCCGCTTTTTGCTTCTTAACTACCTCAATACTCAATTATCTCAACACTTAGTCACTTCAACACTCAATCATCCCAATAATTAGTCACTTCAACAGAATACACAGACAAACTACAACCTTCTGTTTCTTAGCACGTTCAAAAGCTCTAAGCAGAATCTCTATAATCACCGCCACTAAACGGTTTTATGACTGCTTCCAAATACCATTGTTTTTATCAATCATAGTAATAAGCTAGATTAACCATTCAACCACACTTTAATCTTGACTAAATTACTCGGGATTAAGTATAATTGGTCCAATCGTTGCACACATCGGGTCAATCATCTGTTGTTTAATAACGATAAGACACAACTTAGCTGCCCTATGATTTATATCTGTGACTTGTATATTTATACGAATTATCGCAAATATCATCTCGCTAAGATCGTTGTTAACTAAAATGACATAACAGTTTGGAGATAACACATGCGTTTGACTACTCGAGGCAGGTATGCCGTTACTGCGTTACTAGATTTGGCACTACAAACCAGCCAACAAGAAAGTGCGGTATCCTTATCTGATATAGCCAAACGGCAATCGATCTCTATCTCTTATCTTGAGCAATTATTCTCCAAACTTCGCAAACGTGGGCTCGTTACTAGTATTCGCGGTGCAGCCGGTGGTTATCATTTGGCGAAACCATTGGATCAGATAGATGTGATGAGCATCATATCTGCCGTCGATGAGTCTGTAAATGCGATGCAGTGTGAAGGACGTGGTGATTGCCAAGGTGGTACAATGTGCTTAACCCATGATTTATGGTGTGCACTGTCAAATCATATCGAACAGTACTTGAATAATATAACATTAGCACAATTATTAGACATGGAAAACGTGCAGTCAGTTTCCGAACGTCAGCATAGCTCTACCAAAGAGATTTCCATAAAAGACATCAATACTATTACTCTATCGAACAGCGAGGCAAACCCAGCATGAGCCAACATAACAACCTTATATACTTAGATTATGCCGCCACTACTCCAGTAGCTAAATCAGTAGCTGCTAAGATGAGCGAGTATCTGACGGTAGATGGCGTCTTTGGCAACCCAGCCTCGCGCTCACACGGTTACGGCTGGCAAGCAGAAGAAGCAGTAGAGACAGCGCGTCAACAAGTGGCTGAAGTCATTAACGCTGATCCACGCGAAATCGTCTTTACCTCTGGTGCTACTGAGTCTGACAACCTAGCTATTAAAGGTGCTGCACATTTTTACCAGTCTCGTGGTAAGCACATTATTACCAGTAAAATTGAACACAAAGCGGTACTAGATACCTGCCGTGAGCTTGAGCAAGAAGGTTTTGAGATCACTTATCTTGAGCCACAACCAAGCACTGGGCTAATCTTGCCAGAACAAGTTAAAGAAGCGCTACGTGAGGATACAATCCTAGTATCACTTATGATGGTGAACAATGAGCTTGGTACGCTTACTGATGTAACAGCGATTGGTGAAATCACTCGCGAAGCTGGTGTGGTCTTCCATGTGGATGGCGCGCAATCAGTGGGTAAAGTATTGATCGACCTTGCAGAAATGAAAATCGACTTGATGAGCTTCTCAGGTCATAAAGCCTACGGTCCTAAAGGTATCGGTGCTTTGTTTGTTAGCCGCAAGCCACGTATTCGTCTAAAAGCTGAGCAACATGGTGGTGGTCACGAGCGTGGCATGCGTTCAGGTACCTTACCTACGCATCAAATCGTTGGCCTTGGCGCAGCATTTGCCCTAGCCAATGACAGCTATAAAGAAGACAATGCCCATGCAGCAAAACTACGTCAAAAGCTGTGGGATGGTCTACAAGATATTGAAGAGATTTATTTAAACGGTGATTTAGAGCATAGCGTTCCTAACATTGTGAACATCAGCTTTAACTTCGTTGAAGGTGAGTCACTCATGATGTCACTTAAAGACTTGGCTGTCTCATCAGGCTCGGCCTGTACGTCAGCGACGCTTGAGCCATCATATGTATTACGTGCTATTGGCCGTCCAGATGAATTGGCACATAGCTCTATTCGCTTTAGTTTTGGTCGTTATACGACTGAAGAAGACATCGACACTGTTATCAAGCAAATGCATGAAGCCGTTGACAAATTACGTGCCCTATCACCACTTTGGGATATGTACCAAGATGGCGTTGATTTAGATTCAGTCGAATGGGCTGAGCACTAAAATTACCAAAAACAAAGATATGGCTATCGAACATAGCCATTAACCGATTGATCAGACAATTACGATTAAGTGTTTGACCCCAATTATCAATGAGTAGCAGCGTTCAAACCAATCAGCTACTGCTCATTATCTAACTAGGAGAAAACCCCATGGCCTATAGCGACCAAGTTATTGATCATTACGAAAACCCACGCAACGTTGGCAACCTTGATAAAAACGCCAAAAATGTTGGTACCGGTATGGTCGGTGCTCCAGCATGTGGCGATGTGATGCGTCTACAAATCCAAGTCGATGATAACGGTATTATCGAAGATGCACGCTTTAAAACTTATGGCTGCGGTTCAGCTATTGCTTCAAGCTCACTCGTTACTGAGTGGCTAAAAGGCAAGAGCCTAGACCAAGCTGGCGAAATCAAGAACAGTCACATTGCTGAAGAATTGGCATTACCACCAGTAAAAGTGCATTGCTCTGTACTTGCAGAAGATGCTATTAAAGCCGCTATTAGCGACTATAAAGGCAAGCATGGCGTAGCAGCAGCAACTGAAGAAGCTGTTATCTAAGGCTAAACCTACTAGCCTATGTGCTGTGTGGTATTAGCAGCGCTATAGTAGCAACACGTTAAACAGCTGCTGATGCTAAAAAGGTGACAATGACACTTATGTAATTGTCACCTTTTATTTTCTAAGAGCCGCTAGCATATTATCTTGGTAATTTCAGTTGCCAGTTGATACAGATTTTTTTATTGATACTTATAATTAATAGTCAATGGGAGTTGGCATGATTGAAATGACAGAACGCGCCGCTCAGCATGTTCGAGACTTTTTGGACAATCGCGGCAAAGGTGAAGGCATTCGAGTCGGTATCCGCACAGCGGGTTGCTCAGGTCTAGCTTATGTTTTAGAGTTTGTAGATACACCTGACGAAAATGACACACGTTATGAAAGCCGAGACGTTAGCATCTTTATTGATCCTAAAAGCTTGGTATATTTAGATGGTTTGTTGATGGATTATGAAAAAGAAGGTCTCAACGAAGGCTTTAAGTTCAGTAACCCTAATCAAAAAGGCGAATGTGGTTGCGGTGAGTCATTTACAGTTTAATGATTTAAACCTTCCAACCTTTACGCTCGAAAAACAGTAAACAGTCTACGCTGCAATCCGGATTGTAGACTCAGTAATAGAGCATCAACAGACAGACATTTCAAACAAATAAAAAGCAAGGCGTATGATATGACAGACATCACACCAGAAGCACAGTTTGATAACTTCTTTGCTTTATTTGAGCAACCAGTACAATTTGAAGTTAATCAAGACAGTCTCGATCAACATCTACGTCTGCTACAAAAACGTTATCACCCTGATAATGTCGCTAAAAACCAGACTGACATTGCTCAAGCACAACTACAGTCTGAAAAATATTCAGCACTGATCAATCAAGCTTATCAAACGCTTAGCTCGCCTGATAGCCGTGCTAGTTATCTATTAGATATAGCAGATCAAGCTCAAAATCTAGAGCACTCAATCGCAGACTTGGACTTCTTGGAAGATGCGATGGAAATGCGTATGGATTTGGATGACGCTATTGAAGGCAAAGATCTTCCAGCCTTGCAGCAGTTACATCCTCAAATCACAGAGCGTCTCGCAAAACAATCTGAGCGTTTTAGTAACGCCTACCAAGAGAAAGACTGGAACACAGCGATTGATGCGACACAGAAATTAAAGTTTTTAGTGAAGTTAAATGCTGACGTTACTACTGGACTTGATGAAATCGCGACGGCTGAGCATTCAGATGACGATGATTTATACGTTTAGATAGTCGCGAACAACCTATTTTATCTAAAGACTAGGTTTTAGAGATTTAGTTAAAAAATATTTGGTTAAAATAGTACCGACTATACCGTATAATCGTTTATCCCAAAATTTATTGGCCGTTGTACGACTCTATTTGTATGGTAGAGAACATAGTCGAGACAGTCTAGAATTGATACAAGACAACCGAGCATATATAGCAGTATTAGCTAACACGCTAGGTTCGCGCCGTATTACTTGATAAATATTTTGACTATAATTATCAGACTGTCGTAATGCCTATGTTGCACTTACCCCATTTCACTTATTCATTTTATCTTTGAGTTATTTTATGTCTTTAATGCAAATTGCCGAACCCAATCAAAGTGCCCAACCTCACCAGCATCGTTTTGGTTTAGGAATCGATCTTGGCACCACACGCTCGTTGGTCGCTGTGGTACGTTCAGGCAAGGCGCAAGTATTAGAAGCAAATACCAGCACTGATACCTTGTTACCGTCTGTTGTTTATTATCCAAGCACTGGCAAGCCATTGGTTGGTTATGATGCCCTAGCCCACTTAGCGGATGATCCAAAAAATACGATCGTCTCGGCTAAGCGCTTTATGGGTCGTAGCCAAGCAGATATCAAATTTTCTCATCCTTACGAATTGAGTGGCAATAAAGATGACATGCCGGCTTTTGTCACCGCCCAGGGTGAAGTATCTCCTGTTGAGATTTCTGCCCGTATACTAGCCGCACTCGAGCAACGTGCAGCAAGCGCACTGCCTGAAGATAGTATCGAAGGTGCTGTCATTACCGTACCTGCTTATTTTGATGAAGCGCAGCGTCAAGCGACCAAAGATGCAGCTCAAGCAGCTGGTATCAAAGTATTGCGTTTACTGAACGAGCCAACTGCTGCGGCTGTCGCTTATGGTCTCGATCAAGCCACAGAAGCTAGCGAAAAAGAAAGCTACTATCTAATTTACGATTTGGGTGGTGGTACGTTTGATGTCTCTATCTTAAAGCTGACTGATGGCGTCTTTGAAGTACTAGCCACTGGTGGTAACAGTGCACTAGGTGGTGACGATATCGATCGACTAATCACCAATTGGCTTATCAAACAATTGGCTATCGATCCAAAAGATGTCAGTCTTCATGACAAGTCAATACTTGCGCAACAAGCTAAAGCTTATAAGCAAGCACTGACTGATAGTGAACAAGTCGATATCGACATTGTCGTCAATACTCAATCTTATCAAGGTGTATTGAGCCGTACAGATATCCTGACAATCGTAGAACCTGTTAGCCGCCGTACCTTAAGTGTCTGTGAACAAGTACTGCGTGATGCCAAACTCTCCAGTACTGATTTGGACGAAGTTATCTTAGTTGGTGGTTCAACCCGTATGCCTGCTATTCAGCAAGTCGTGACTGAGTTCTTTGCCAAACAGCCGCTGTGCCGCCTCAACCCAGATGAAGTAGTCGCTCTAGGCGCGGCGCAGACAGCGCATCAACTGGTCAACGGTGATAGTGACAATAACCTACTATTGCTAGATGTGACGCCGCTATCACTTGGTCTTGAGACTATGGGTGGCCTAGTCGAAGTGCTCATACCACGTAACACGCCTATCCCTGTCAAAAAACGTCAAGTATTTACAACTTATCAAGATGGTCAGACAGGCATGGTAATCCATGTTGTACAGGGTGAACGTGAAACTGTCGATAACTGCCGCTCACTTGGACGCTTTGAATTGTATGGCATTCCTTCTATGAAGGCTGGGTTTGCCCGTATTGAGGTTACCTTTAGTATTGATGCCAATGGTCAGCTAACGGTCAGCGCACAAGAGACCACAACCAAAACAGAAAGTAAGATTGAAATTGTGCCTTCTTATGGGTTGTCAGACGAACAAAAAGAGCAGTTACTGATTGCAGGATTTAAGCATGCAGAAGAAGACAAAAATGCACGCTCTTTAATTGAAACCAAAGTAGAGGCTGAACGTGAAATATTAGCACTACAATCGGCACTCAATGAGTTTGCAGCTTTGCTATCTTCTGAAGAGCAGCAATCACTGGCTGATCAAATACAACTAATGCAAGAAGTACTGAGCACTAATGACTTAGCACTTATTGAAGCACAACAAGCACAACTCAAACCCCATAGTGATGCTTTTGCTGCCCGTATTATGAACCAGAGCGTTAAAACAAGTATGGCTGGTACGAGCGCCCAAGATTGGTAGCAAATTAGCTGAATAGCATCTCCATTATATTTTTATTTCTTTAAATTGATTAGCATCGGAAAGACGATTTATGCCAAAGATTACTGTATTACCCCACCACGAGATTTGTCCTGAAGGCGCTGAAGTCGAGCTAGAGGCCGGTAGTAACTTATGCAAAGCACTAGTAGAGAAAGGCATTAAAATTGAGCATGCTTGTGAGATGTCAAAAGCCTGCACAACTTGCCATGTAGTCGTACGCAAAGGCTTTAATGGTCTGGAAGAGATGGATGATATCGAAGCTGACTTGTTAGATCGTGCTTGGGGGTTAGAGGCTGATTCACGTCTATCCTGCCAAGTGATAGTTGAGGACGAAGACTTAACCATCGAAGTGCCTAAATATACCCTAAATCATGCTAAAGAAAATCATTAGGTACTTGTAGAAAGCTCTTTTTTATTTTCATATAAAAAGCCAACGATCATTATGATCGTTGGCTTTTTTACGTATATATTCAAAGACTATTATTTGTCAATGCAGCTTACTTATTACCTATATCATTGCGTTTATTTTCTGCATTAATATCATTTTCATTTTTTTCGTTTTCTTGCTCAATACGTCCAAGCGCAAAATTTAACCGGGCTTTAACATCCTGATAGTCGTTATGATTCATGTCCTTAAAGTTTAAATGCAAATTAAATCCAGGTAATGTGTAATCGACCCATTTTGATAAATGAGCTTTATTAATATCAGGATCAAAGACTCGCCATGCTTGTACTTTCTTATCAAATCCTTTTAGATGAAATGCACCAGCATGCTGACACTCATAATTATGACAGACATAGTCATAAGTACTTTCACTGATCAATATCTCATCTTTACCAGCGCTAGACTCTAGTCTCGCTGCCAAATTGGCTTCTTTACCAATCAATGTATAGCTAAGACGATTGTTGCTACCGAAATTACCCACATGGCAATAGCCTGTCGTAATACCAATACGTATATACAATCCCTCAAAGCCCATAAGGCGCCATTTCTGTCTCAAGGTACGCATTTCACGCCGCATGTCTATTGCCATCTCAAGACAGCTCAAAGCGTCCTGACGCGTACCCTGACTGTTTGGCTCACCGAAAAAGCATATCATGCCATCGCCAACAAACTTATCAAGCACTGCACCATGTTTGTTAGCAATTAACGTCATGCTATGCATATAGGTATTCAAAATATCAGCCAAATTATCCGCGCTAAGGCTATCAGACAACTCAGTAAAACCAATAATATCTGAGAACATAATAGTCAGCTTGGCACGTTTATTAGAGACGTTCACAGGGATATCTGCTCTTACGATTGGCTCCCAAACTTGCAATGGGACAAAACGTGTTAGTTTATTAATAACAGAGACTGCACTATTCAATCGCCCAACTGCATGATGAGAGTGAGCTTCATAACGGACATATTTCCTATAAAAACACGTAAATCGACATAAAACAACAATCATACTGGCTAATAATATAAGAGGTGTTATCCAATCATCATAACCTTCTAGCTTGGGAATATTTAAAATAATACTGACATAATAAAAAATAATAACCGTTATTACGGATACAATGATCAATTTTATACGATTTTCAGGGCTACTAACAATAATCCTAAGACCTATTAATGCCGCTAGACTGAGCGAAATAATCATATGCAGCTCTATCGACCCAATCACCATAGATAGTAAAATAATGACAATATTAGATGTCCAAAAGCTGGCTTGGCGACGATAATTATAAATTAAAATTAGCATACTTGGCAGGCCAACAATGACAAGGAGCGCCATTGCAGTGGGTCTAAAATCAAAATGTAAAGCGAGGAGTATAACGGTGAGTATTAATACGAAAACTTCTGGGTAATCGACCTTATCGTATACTTCCTCTTTTGTCAGAAGCTCTGGTCTCAATCTGTCTAAAGTAGTCATATGAGCATTCGCTTAAACAAAATAGGCTGTAGGAGAAACCAAGAGACATGAGTATAAGTGTATTACCTATTTTTATGACTAATTGGACATAAGTACGGTCTGATACTACATTATACTTCTTAAAGGTTATAAATCCCATGCCACTCATAACCAAAAGAACACCACTTATCATTTAATTTGCCTTAATATCCAATTAAATTAAAATAACGATCTTTATTATTTAAGTTAAAAAACAAAAAATCCAGATAATAAATATCTGGATTTTTTTTAACTGCTGCAAAATAGACTTTAAATAACTTAGTATATTTTTATTAATGTAATTATGGATTAAGATTTTATTTCATTTGCCAATCAAAAGGCATTTGATGATGTCCACGTAACGCCATCATCAGAGTCTGCTGCATTTGTGCCAATACTTCCTTGGTATAAGGAACAGCTGGAACACCCCATACTGGGTTTGGCCACTGCATATCGTTTTGATAGCGTACGATATGATGGAAGTGCAACTGTGGTACTTGATTGCCCAATGCGGCTACGTTCATTTTATCTGCTTGGAAAGTCTTGGCCAGTTGACTTGATAACCAGCTCGACTCACGTAAAAACTGTACTTGGTCTGTTTCGGATAGCTCATATAACTCTTTGATACCTGATACACGTGGCACCAATATCAACCAAGGAAACTGGCAATCATTGATTAAACGGCAAGTCGATAGCGGAAAGTCACCCACTAAAAAGCTATCGGCAGCAAGTTTATGATGAAGTTGGAACATAATGACGGTTCTCTTGTTATGGATCTCAAATAAAAGAAATCAAAAGTATAGAAAGCTAAAATATGAGTAAATAAAATATGGTTTCATTATTTTATCAGTTATCTATGCGATAAAATAGCGCCATGACTCATTGCCTTGGCGTTTTATTTTTAAACTATCTGCGTGAACGACTTGGCCAATCTTCTCATTCACCTGTATAGCAAATAATCATTACAGGATGAAGCTAAGCAGACTCCGATACCATATGCTCGCTAAAATAGCGCAACAGCTCTTGAATGACCGTAACACGCTGTTGAGGTGTTTCGAGTTTATCAGAATTTTGGTAACGGATGCCAGACGCGCCATTCATACGATAGCGCTGCCCATCTGTTTGAATCAGTTTAATAATCGCTAATGCATCGACAGGTGTGTCAGGTGCAAACTCTAGCGTCATACTACTACCATTGGCATCGATTTTGTTAATCTTCAATGGTTCTGCTTGTAAACGTAACCCATGAATGGCAAAGAGCTGCTTAGTTTGATCTGGTAATATACCAAAACGGTCAATCATTTCAGTCCGAATATCCGTTAGCGCTTCTTTATCATCGGCATTACTAATGCGTTTATAAAACAATAAGCGCTGATGCACATCATGCAAGTACTCTTCTGGTATCAATGCTGAGCTGTGTAGATTTATTTCACTGGTCAGTGACAGCGGTGTACTTAAATCAGGCTGTTTGCCCGCTTTAATCGCTTTCGTCGCACGTTCTAGCATATCCATATATAAGCTAAAGCCAATTACCTGCATATTACCACTTTGCTGCTTACCCAGTATCTCACCTGCCCCGCGAATCTCCAAATCTTCACTGGCCAGCATAAAACCTGCACCCAGTGTGTTGGCACGTTCAATAGCATGCAGGCGACGCTTGGCATCACCTTTTAGACCTTTAATAGACGGTACAAGCAAATAACAGTACGCCTGATGATGGCTACGGCCAACGCGGCCACGTAGCTGATGCAATTGGGCTAAACCAAATTTATCAGCGCGCTCAATGATAATAGTATTGGCATTAGGCACATCAATGCCCGTTTCGATAATAGTCGAGCATACTAACACATTGAATTTTTTATGATAATACTGCTGCATCACTTGTTCAAGCTGGCGTTCCTGCATCTGTCCATGAGCCACACCTACACGCGCCTCTGGAACCAGCTCGCGTATGGTCTCTGCCATGCGCTCAATACTGGCCACATCATTATGCAGCAGATATACCTGACCACCGCGCAATAGTTCACGCAAAATAGCTTCTTTCATCAATGCTTCTGTCTTTTGCATGACAAAGGTTTTAATCGCTAGGCGTCTCGCAGGTGGTGTAGCAATGATTGACATATCACGCATACCTGAGAGCGCCATATTGAGCGTTCTAGGGATAGGTGTCGCTGTCATAGACATACTGTCTACATCAGTCTGAATGGCTTTAATACGCTCTTTATGACGCACACCAAAGCGATGCTCTTCGTCGACGATCATTAATCCCAGATTAGAAAATTTGACATCCGGTTGTAACAGCTTATGCGTACCAATGACGATATCGACCTTGCCAGCGGCCAAGTCTGCCAATACCGTGTCTTGATGCTTTTTGCCACCGAAGCGTGACAGCGTTTCGATACGTATTGGCCAATCAGCAAATCGATCACGGAAGTTGTCTTCATGTTGACCTGCTAATAACGTTGTAGGTACTAGTACCGCCACTTGGTAGCCCGCGCTAACGGCAATAAAAGCCGCACGCATGGCGACCTCTGTTTTTCCAAAACCAACATCCCCGCAGATAAGACGATCCATCGGTTGATTTTGCTTCATGTCTTCCATCACTGCATGGATGGCATTGGCTTGGTCAGGCGTTTCTTCAAACGCAAATTGACTGGCAAACAAATCATATTGTGACGAGTCTATTTTAAAATGAATACCTACTTTAGCTTCGCGTCTTGCCTGCATATTTAGTAGCTCAGCCGCGACGTCATGGATTTGCTCCAACGCTTTTTGTTTAGCCTTATCCCATTTACCACTACCGATTTTGTGCAATGGCGCAAGTGCTGGATCACCGCCACTATAACGATTAATCATTTGCAAATTAGCAACTGGGACGTAAATACTGGCGTCACCATCATATTTCAGGTGGATAAACTCTTGCTCACCATCACCTACGTCTAACGTAATCAAGCCGTTATAACGCCCGACACCGTGCTCAATATGGACAACAGGGCTACCTTGAGTTATTTCGGTAACACTCTTGACCAAAAACTCCTCTGACACACCGCTTTGACGGCGACGGCGCGTTTGCAGTACTTGTCTACCAAATAATTGCGTCTCACTAATCAATACCAAACGCTCAGGAACATAAACACCGCGCTCAATAGGCGCAACGGTTAAACCAACCTGTGGTAGTTTGCTATGACCAGTCCCACTCGTTTTATCGGCTACTAGGAACGCTTCAAAACTGTCATAGGCTTTGATATCGACTTTGCCTTTAAACAACTCGATGAGAATCTCACGACGACCGGCTGTTTCAGCAACGATTAATACAGGTGTGGACGTTTTTTCTTGTATTTCTAAGAACGCTAAGAGCTCAGCGAGAGGTTCGGATTTTTGATGATTTACCGCTAGCTGCGGTGGTGACTGGGCACTTAGTCTTACCAACCCCTGTGGTTTGTTTGATGCAGGCTCTAATGATGAACTCTCATTATCCACATCAGCGACATCTGTCATCAATGCTAGCTCATCGCGCGCGCTTAGAATAACGCGTGGATAATCGTTGAGATGCTCATTAAGCTTATTAGACAAGAGATACAGTAGCTCAGGGGCGACGATAGGCTTATCAATATCATGACGGCGCTCTTCATAGCGGCGCTGAATTTGTGACCAGTAATCTGCCTGTTTTTCGTTAATCAATTCATCAGTGATAAATAACGCATTACTTGGCAAGTAGGCGAATAAACTACTCTCTGCTTCCCAGTCTTTTAAATCAAAAAACAATGGCTGATAATATTCAAGCCCACTGCTGGCAATACCTGCCATCACGTCTTTGTGTAGTTCAAACTTACGGCTACTCGTATTAGGAAATATCGCAGCAAAGTTTGTACGGAAGGTCTCACGCCCTTCATCAAGTGGAAATTCTTTTGCTGGTAGGATTTGAAACTGCTGAATAGGCTTTGAGATATCTGGCAATTTATGCAGTAGCGACAACGACTCTTTGCCCATACTACTGTCGTTACCACTCATCATTGACTTAAGGTCATCAACCGTCAGCGTGCGCTGAGTCTGTGGATTGAAGAAGCGAATGGTTTCAATCTCATCGTCGAATAAATCGAGACGCAGCGGAAATGGCTGACCCATCGCAAAAATATCAATAATACTACCACGTACGGCAAACTCACCCGGTTCAAAGACATTTTCAACGGCGCGGTAGCCTGCTTTTGCTAGTAGTCCACGTTGAGTGTTGATATCAAACTGATCGCCCACACTCAAATCAAAATGCTGCCCAATCAGCCAACTTGGCGGTGCTACTCGGTGCATCAATGCCTGTACAGAAATCAGCAAGACACCTGATGTCGGCATATCCGTCAACAGATTGATACGCTCACTCACGATATCTTGATGCGGTGACAGTTCGTCATAAGTCAATGTTTCCCAATCAGGGAACACATAGGCATCCACGCCGCAAAATGCCAACTCTGTCTCTATTTGATTGAGCTGGTTTTGGTCGCGAGTCACGACAACCTTGAGACGATCAGCAACATCCCGTATCGATCCCTGTACCAAGCTTGCTAACCACAAACTGCTAACAGCACCATGCACAGGTGCTAGCCAACGCCGCTCGGCATTTTGGATAGGAAATAGCTGTTGGTTAATAGGGTCAAACGCGTCAGTCAAAGCAGTGATAGGCATATAGAATAGGATCAAAGTTAAGAGTCAGATAGCTATTATACGAATATTTCATCAATTACCAAAACTTATGCCGTAACGGTTTGTCACTTAAAATTTTACTAATTATTAAACGATCAATTAAGACCTTAAAAATACTCATTACCGCCTAAAATCGTCGTGAAATGAAAAAACCTCAACTTATAAGCTGAGGTTTTTAGTTGGTACTTATCGAATTATTGTTAAATCAGTGGTTTAGCATTAGCGATAATGCCATTGTTATCTGCATAAACAAACATACCTGAGTTCAAGGTTAAATCACCAAAGCTGATTTCAATATCCGTTTGTCCTTCGTCGCGACGATTTGATTTACGTGGGATACAACCAAGTGCCTTAACACCAATATCCATCTGTGCAACGTCATCCACATCACGGACACAACCATAGATAATGACTCCTGCCCAACCATTCTCAATTGCTGATTCTGCAATCATATCACCTAAAAGAGCGCAGCGCATTGAGCCACCACCATCGACGACCAGCACCTTGCCATGCCCATCTTTGTCTTTACCGTCACTGTTTAGAAGTGATTTGACGCGGCTATTATCTTCAAAACACTTCACTGTTACGATTTCACCGCAAAACTTGTCTTTGCCACCAAAGTTCTGAAATGACTTGCCTTCAATATTCGGCAAACATACTTGCGACTCAGGATTGGCATCCAATAAATCACAAGTCACAAAATTTTCTCTATTTATCTGCATGGATTCCGGCATAGTGAAGCTCCTTGTTTTTGATTATCTAGTCATTACTCTCAATTTTTATCGAATATCTATATAAATACTTAGGCTATTTTAAAACACAGTACTGTGATAAATATAAAAGTCATTAACCGTTTAATTTTTCACTCTTGTCATCGCAAGCATCTGCTTATTTTCAATGATTTCTATTTTTTTCAATGTAGGCTCCGCACGGTATTTGTTACGCTCATAGATGGCATGCGCACTCATTGCCATTGCACTAGCGACACGCTTAGCAGAAATAGGATGTAGTGGTAATGACTCTGACAAAAGCGGTGATATGAGCTTAAAAGCCTTTTGACCAATGCTCTCAAGAGGACGACCTTTATGTTTGCCTAATAGCAATGAAGGACGTAAAACGACTAGATGCGCAAAATCCAATGATATAATAGATTGCTCGGTTTCCGCTTTGACTCGATTATATAAAAAACGACTGTCAATATCGGCGTTCATTGAAGACAACAAAAAGAAGTTTTCGACGCCTTTATCTTGACACAACTTAGCAAAATTCACATTGTAGTCGTGGTCGACTTTTCGAAAGGCTTCGTCACTACCCGCCTGCTTCTTAGTCGTACCGAGACAACTAAAAGCATCCGTCTTACGATCAGCACCAACGCTGGCAAAAATCTCGGTTAGATTATCAAAATCGTTCACTTGATAAAAACGCATGCTGGCATTGATATAGCGTGGCGGACGCCGTGCAATCACAATTAACGTGTCATAAAGCTCACTAAGCTGCTTAACCAGATACTGCCCTACCAGCCCTGTCGCACCAATTACAATTGCTTTTCGCTGCATATCCGATCCATTTATATATAGTGTTGGAAAATTTATTTTTATAAGAAAATCTGTCGTGTGAAAGATCTTAAGTCTAGTATCATACCTAATTTAATACACAACTGACGGTATTCTATAGAATATATTGTAAGAGGTTTTATCAGCTGACGCATCTATGTAGCCAATCACGTCTCCACTAACAATACTGAAAGATGGCTTAACAACAATCCTAATAGACACTAGAGAAATCAGCAGCCCATGTGATATCATAACTTCTTTTGGCATTAATCATCAAATATATTGTTCTAAGCGCAATAATTTGCTAAGATGTTCGGCTTTACACGTCAACGCTGTTTAATTATTCCAAACAGTTCTGGCGCTTGCGATGCTCTATTCATATTAGATACTTTAATATAAGACATCGACATCATGTTTGGCGAGAGGCTGCTCGTCACCGATGATTGTTTAAACCCTTTATTGCAATCAACATTCATATTTTATCTGTCTTTATCAAGGAGATACGCGTGGCTAATACTGCACAAGCTCGTAAACGCGCCCGTCAAAACACCAAACGTCGTCAGAACTCTGCGTCACAACGCTCTATGGTTCGTACTTACTTAAAACGTGTTGATGCGGCTATCGTAGCTAAAGATTATGACGCGGCTACCGAAGCTTACAAAAAAGCGGTACCAGTTCTTGATCGTATGGCTGACAAAGGTATTATTCATAAGAATAAAGCTGCTCGTCGTAAGAGCCGCCTAAACAAAACAATCAAAGGCCTTCAAGCTTAAGATTGGTCGCGTTTAGACCGCATTACGCTTTACAGTGTAATGACTAAAACCTTGTCACTGGTTCTAATACTGGGGCAAGGTTTTTTTATGCCTGTTTAAAACTCACTGATTCAATTTATATAATCAAAGAAATCTAAAACAGCTACAAGGCAGCCGACCGTAGATTGTACATATAGTACCTCTAGGGAGGGTAACACCCTAGCGGTTTAGTAGTTCGCTGACTATGCTGATATCAAGTCCATTTCACTTCTGGTGGTAGCAGTAATTTGCTAGGATGATACCCTGCAGCACGGTAACCCTCTAACAGAGTATGAATTGGACGAGTATAAACCTCACCACGCCAAACAAAATGCGCGTTGGCTTGCTCAAATGGCAAATCATCAAACCACAAAAACACTCCTTCCATCATTTTTGGCCAATCATTCCAATCAATCTCGACCACATCAAACATCACGGCTAAAAATGCAGACAGTAGCGTATCATGACTGACGGCAAGCATAAGATGCCCATGCTCAGGCTGGTGTTGATAAAATAGCGATAAGATGTCGAGACCACCTTGATAGGCGTTTTTGGTGCCTTCAAGATTGCCTTGTAAGAATCGATTGATGAAGTTAAGCACACCTATCTCTTTGAATACTGGATTGGCTATTTCAGGTTCAGTAACGAGGCTGCCAGGCTCAACCAGTAGTGATTGATGTGCAATATCTCGTCGTAGCCCTGCCCCTTCTTGCATCAGCTGCGCCGTATCAATACAGCGACCTATAGGGCTTGAGATACTATCGACATTGAGGGAGTACGGCAGATGTCCTGCCAACCAACGACCCCAAGATTTTGCCAACACGCGACCTTTAGGTGTCAGTGGCAACTGATAGCTGGCAAAACCATTCCCATCAGAACGCTCGCGTAGAGAGTGCCTAGTAAACAAAATCAATCGCTTGTTTTCGGGCAATAAGCTGACTGATGAGATCATACTATCAGGCAGGTGCGAAGGTGCTGGTGCACTTGGAATATGAGTCCCAAGCTTTTCAGCAGATAATTTTGATAAAGTATCGTTCGTGTATTTACTCATGACAACAAGCGTAGCAGATTTTTTGGTAGGAATGAACAAAATATCAGTATAATCATCGTATAGGCGTCAATGATTGTACCCAAAGCTGCTCAAAAATAGGGCTGTCACTCTTAACACTGCTATGACATTATTGCTAACAATGCCTGTATCTCTACAGATGCACGCTAACCGATATCAATCACTCTATCCCATGAGAACTCTAATGCTGTACTACTTACTTCATTTGGATAAGCACGTGGATTAACAATCACCCGCGTCTTACCAATCTGATAATCAAATGCTTCATGGGTATGTCCATGTACCCAGAGTGTCGGCGCCCACTCCTCATGCATCCATCCGGAGAGATCACTGATAAAAGCGGCGTTACTCGGCAAATTAGCATACTTCTCAGACACAGATAACGGGCTAACACTATGATGACTCATCACCACGGTTTTTTTGCCAAGTTTATTAGCAGTGATTAATGCTTGCTGTAACCATTGACGCTGCTCGGCATGAAGTTGCATAGAGACCTCAGGTGAAAACAACTCGCTACCGGCATATATTTGTTTGTAATCACGCATAAAGCGACTAGCAGCTGCCATCGTATCCTCATTGGCTTGATACTGATAATCCGTCCAGAGCGTACAGCCTAGGATTCGCATTTCACCAATATCCATATGCTGACACTGCAAAACCCGAACGCCTTCATTCGACTCGATATTATAATTGTCCCAAGTCGCTAGTTTCTTATCGAAATGCAGTACATTTTCATTGAAGTACTCATGGTTGCCTGCGATAGTGATTAGAGGGACTTGCAGACGCGCAGCTTGCTCCTGTAACCATGGCATACCATTGTCACTATTTGCAGTATCTCCCGCTACTAGCACCACATCTGCGTCGGTTTTAGGGATATGCCCTATCGGATGTGACTGACGAGCATAACTATCAATATGTAAGTCACTCAAAATCTGTAATTTCATATAAGCCAATATCATTGAATAAACACAAATAGTTTAGCACCTTTTACCTACCCGCAAAAAGCAAAAAAGACAGCGAGTTAGGCTGTCTTTTTATCGTTCAGGCATTACAATTTATTAAAGCGTGGCCTAAATACTTTGTAGTATCTTCTGCAGTTTCGCAGCAGGGTTTTCTGCCTGTGTGATTGAACGCCCAATGACTAAGTAATCCGAACCGTCACTGAGTGCTTGCTTAGGCGTGCAAATACGTTTTTGATCATCAGCATTGTCTTCTAGCAGACGAATACCGGGAGTAATAAGTTTAAAATCTTGACCACACAATGCTTTAAGCGTTTTAGCTTCTTGTGCTGAGCACACCACACCATCAAGTCCAGCTTGCTTGGTCAATTGTGCCAGTCTACTCACGTGCGCATCCAGACCATCAGTAATGCCCGTTTGCGTCAGCGCTTCATTGTCCATAGAGGTCAATACAGTGACTGCTATCAGCAAGGTATCAAAACCATTATCTAGTAAACGCTGCTTGGCTAATGACATTGCTTCTAGACCTGCACTTGCATGGACGTTCACCATCCATATACCCAGCTCAGCCGCTGCCAAAACTGCTTGTGCAGTAGTGTTAGGAATATCATGAAATTTCAAATCTAAAAACACATCAAAATTACGCTGATGCAGTGCCTTCACTATGTCAGGACCACAGCGAGTAAAAAGCTCTTTGCCTACTTTTAATCGACATAATGCTGGATCTAATTGATCCGCTAGCGCTAAAGAGGCTTCCATGGTCATATTATCTAGAGCAACGACGACTGGAGACTTAATTATATTATTCATGACTTAGCCATATTGATATCGGAGTTATTGAAGAAGTATATCTAACTTAACCGCAGATTCATTGCGAGATGGTTTAGTCTCGCTTATGTTTAGTAAGAGCAGCACTTTCATCTAAGTCACTATCCACTCCATCCTGTACATTAGTCGCCGTAGAGCCATAAACGGCCTCTTCTACCGTTGGCGAATTCGCTTGACGATCGATGACTATATTGGCTTGTGTGAGTTGCTCTTGTAGATTGGTTTTTGCTTTTTGCAAACGCGAAATTTCCCACTTGTTTTGTAAAACACGGAAAATAAGCAGTGCTAGCAAAATACCAATAACGATACCCAGCATCAGACAAAGTATCAGTAGCAGCCCTAGATTCATCGTAGGCGCTTGCGAGAACAGTAAATTTACACCAACTTCAGTATTATTTGCCAACACCAAACCAAGCGCATAGGCAAAGCTCAGAAACAGTAATACAAACAGTAAAAAGCGCATGAGACGGTTACCTTAGTTGGAAATGCCGTTAATGTATTCAGAATAAATAGGTGATATGAGCGACTGATAAAACATTTTATAAAAAATGCTTATTCAATAAATGGTTTATGACAACATTTAGCTAGTTGCAACTGTGTCATTGACCGCTTCACGTAGTGCTTTGCCTGGTTTAAAATGAGGAATAGCCTTAGCAGGTACTGGCACGCTTTCCCCTGTTTTAGGATTGCGTCCTAGACGTGCACGGCGATGGTGTAGACAAAAACTACCGAACCCACGAACCTCTACTCGGCCATCATTGGCTAAAGTATGGGTCATTAAAGTTAATATTTCGCGTACTGCATCATCGACAACTGTATCAGTCATATTGTCACAGTTCGCACTCAAATTACTAATAAATTCGGACTTGTTAATCGCTTGCTGCATTATTACGCTTGCCTTGTAAATTAATGGATAAGATGATTGTGAGTCAAAACGATATTTTAGGTTATTCAAATAACGGTATTTATTCCAATAACTGCTGCTAAATCAATACATCCTTAAAATAGTAAGGATAAAAAAATAGTAAGGATAAAAACTCGGTCTTTAGAACGGCCTATCGCTTTGAATAAGTAGGGACTCACATCTTGTTACTCAATGTTGCAAATGATAGCGGATATTACCGTAAATGAAAATAAGAGTTTGCCTCTTTGGGCAAAAACATCACCTGTTAATAGTAATATCAAAATTTATTCATAAAAAAAAGCGACCGGAGTCGCTTCTTTTATATTACTTTATATCAATAACTTAGCAGCTTACTGCATTTGTTCTTTGATCAAGTCACCAATAGTTTTTGGTTGAGCTTCAGAACCGGCAGCGGCAGTAGTACTTGTGCTGCTTAGTTCTTTAATTGCTTGACGCTCTTCAGCTTCGTCTTTCGCTTTGATAGACAAGTTGATGTTGCGCGTTTTGCGATCAACACTGATGATTTTAGCTTCAACATCATCACCAACAGTTAGATGCTTAGTGGCATCTTCAACGCGGTCACGTTGGATCTCAGAGGCACGTAGATAAGCTTCTACTTCGTCAGCAAGTTCGATAGTAGCACCTTTAGCGTCTACTTCTTTCACTTTACCATTAACGATAGCACCACGGTCATTGTTGACTAGGTATTCGTTGAATGGATCAGAGCTTAACTGCTTAACGCCTAAGCTGATACGGTTAGCTTCTGCATCTACTGACAATACCATTGCTTCAACGGTGTCGCCTTTGTTGTAGTTACGGATAGCGTCTTCGCCAGTTTCGTTCCAAGAGATATCAGATAGATGAACAAGACCATCAATACCACCGTCTAGACCGATAAAGATACCGAAGTCAGTGATTGATTTGATAGTACCAGTGATTTTATCACCGCGCTCATGTTTCTTATCAAACTCATCCCATGGGTTAGCAAGAGTTTGTTTGATACCTAGGCTGATACGGCGACGTTCTTCGTCGATATCAAGAATCATTACTTCAACTTCATCACCCACTTGAACAACTTTAGATGGATGGATGTTTTTGTTGGTATGATCCATTTCTGATACGTGTACTAGACCTTCAATACCTTCAGAAATCTCAGCAAAACAACCATAATCAGTTAGGTTAGTTACGCGTGCTTTAACAACACTACCTACTGGATAAGTTCCGCCAACGTTATCCCAAGGATCAGTACCAAGTTGTTTTAGACCTAGGCTTACGCGATTGCGCTCACGGTCAAACTTCAATACTTTAACTTTTAGGTCTTGACCAACTTCAACAACTTCTGATGGGTGCTTAATACGGCGCCATGCCATATCAGTGATGTGCAATAGACCATCAATACCGCCAAGATCAACGAATGCGCCGTAATCAGTAAGGTTCTTAACGATACCTTCGATTTCGATGCCTTCTTCAAGCTTGTTCAATAGCTCTTCGCGCTCAGCTGAATTTTCAGCTTCCATAACTGCACGACGGCTAACTACAACGTTGTTGCGTTTTTGATCAAGTTTGATAACTTTGAATTCTAGCTCTTTGCCTTCAAGATGCGTCGTATCACGGATAGGACGTACATCTACCAATGAACCTGGTAAGAATGCGCGTACTGAACCGATATCTACAGTGAAACCGCCTTTAACTTTGCTTGAAATGATACCTTTTACGATTTCATCGTTGTCAGCAATTTTCTCAAGGAAGTTCCAAGTTTCAACACGCTTAGCTTTTTCACGTGATAGCAAGGTTTGACCCATGCCGTTATCAACTGCTTCAACCACGACATCAACACTATCGCCAACTTCAACTTCAAGTTCGCCTTCTTCGCTTAAAAACTCTTCACGAGCGACAATACCTTCAGACTTCAGACCAGTGTCAACAGTGATCCAGTCGCTATCGATGGCTACAACAGTACCAGTGATAACCGAGCCACGCTCGATATCCAGACCTGTTTCTTCGATGCTCGCTTCAAATAGTTCAGCAAATGATTCCATTATGTCTACCTTTGTATAGCCGTATCCTGTCCAGCACAGTACGGATCAAATTTATGATTGCATAAAACGAGAATACTGGTTTTTTATCCCATACAATCATATATAAAAACGTTTGTTGTTAATAAGCGCATGTTTTACTGAAATTATTAACAACAACTGTCTGTCTTACCTGAAAATTTCGTTATCTATTCTATCAAACCATGCTTTCTTAGGGCCTGGTAAGCCCTATAAATTTCACTACTACAATTTTATACTAAAACCAAACCTCATAGCAAAGCTTTTAATGCTTAATATGTTGTTTTTATTAACTATTAAAGAATATGCCTTTGGTCTGACAGTGTTTCTTCACTTGTTCGTATACAGTATCAGCATCTAGTATTGAACTATCAAGCAGCAAGGCATCCTCTGCAGGTTTCGACGGTGCAGTGCTACGATTTTCATCACGATCATCACGAGCTTTAATCGTTGTTAAGATTGCATCAAAGTCTGCTGTTTGCCCAGCGTTCAATAACTGTGCCACACGGCGCTCAGCACGCGCTTCAGCACTGGCGGTCAAAAACACCTTAACATCAGCATTTGGGAATACTACCGTTCCCATATCACGGCCATCAGCAACCAAACCTGAACGAGTTGCCATGTCCTGTTGTAATTTTAACAACGCTTCACGAACTTTTGGAAAGATTGCTATCTGTGATGCATAGCCTCCAACTGTTTCGTTACGTACCTGCTCACCGACTGCCTCATCATTCACCAGAATATCAACACGTCCTGACGCATTATTAGGCACAAATGCAATCTCTAAGCTTTGTGTCAACTTTAATACCGCCATCTCATCAATGGTTTGACTGGTATCTGCGGTAACCAAACCAGCTTCGAAAGCCTTGAGTCCTACAATACGATATAGAGCACCCGAATCAAGCAACTGATAGTCCAATGCTTGAGCTAAGCGCCATGTAACCGTGCCTTTGCCTGCACCGCTCGGCCCATCAATACAAATAACAGGATAACGCAATGGTTGCGTTTGACTATTATCATTATGAAGTGCGGTGTTATCAGTTGTAGAAACGGTCATAATAATCACTTAATCGGAGACAACAATCATATGGCTGACAACTTCGCCATTAAATAGGGCAATATTATAGCAAAGAAACATCCCTATCACTAGCGACAAGTCCGATATCTTGTTAACAGATTATTTTGATTTCATTTTGGCCAGTTTTCGTCGTTCGCGAAAAAAGCTTTTGAGTATTTGACTACTGTGCTCGCTACAAAGACCTCTGTTTACTTGAATACTGTGATTATAAAAAGGCTGCATCGGCAAGTTCATCTGACTACCAACCATACCTGCTCTTGGCTCACTCGCCGCATAGACTAGCCTTTCTACCCGTGCATGGATCAGCGCCCCAACACACATCGTGCAAGGCTCTAAGGTAACATACAGCGTTGTCTGTAATGGCAAGCGATAGTTATTTAAACGAGTACAGGCATCTCTCAATGCGATAATTTCGGCATGTGCAGTCGCATCATGGCGACCAATTGGCTCATTGAACCCCTGCCCTATGACCTGCTGATCGTGTACTAGTATCGCCCCTACTGGCACTTCTCCATGCTCAGCACCTTGTTTAGCAAGCTTGAGCGCTTCTTGCATCCACTTAACATCTTCAGTTGACCAAAATATACTGGTCTGAATATCTTCGATAACTGGCTGACGATTCAAGGATTGGTATGGTTTCAAGCTTATATCCGGTATATTTATCATCTATTGCGGTAACTGCCAATCAATCGGTGTCTGACCATACTGTACCAAATAGTCATTGGTCTTAGAAAATGGCTTAGAGCCGAAAAAACCACCGCGGTTAGCGGCAAGTGGTGAAGGATGCACCGCCGTCAGAATAAGATGCTTATCTGTATTGATATACTTACCCTTCTTCTGTGCTTTACTGCCCCATAATATAAACACTGTACGCTCTGTTTGTTCATTGACCACATCAATCACCGCATCAGTGAACTGCTCCCACCCTTGATTTTGATGACTATTCGGCTCACCCTCTTTTACAGTCAACGAGCTGTTTAATAACAAGACTCCCTGCTGCGCCCAATACGTTAAGTCACCATGTGCTGATGGTTTCAGACCAATATCAGTAGCCATTTCTTTCAACAGGTTATTAAGCGATGGCGGTTTTGGAATAACTTTTGGCACAGAAAACGATAGTCCCATGGCCTGTCCTGGACGATGGTAAGGGTCCTGACCTAATATCACGACTTTGACTTGTGATAAAGGCGTTAGGTTAAAGGCATTGAACATCAGCGGTGCTGGCGGATAAACGCTTTCCTCTGATTGGTACGCTTCTTTTAAAAACGCACGCAGATTATCCATATTATCAGAGGTTAGCTCATCTGCTAATGCTGTTTTCCAATCTGTTGGCAGGCGTACATTGTCTAAAATCGCTTGCTTTTGCTCGGGGGTTTTGGTCGTCTGCTCATCAAACAGTTCCATAATATATCCTTTTTTATTTGTTATACATCATATAAATACTAGGGCATGTCATCAATTAGCACATTGATAAATTTAGTGGCCTTAAAATGGCTAAATTTTGTCAAACATCGTCAGAAATCTTGTCAATATGTTCATATTTACGGCGAGTTCTTCCTTGTTTGACTGCAATTTTTCTCATTTTAAGCCACACAATCTAAATGATGACACGCCCTAGATAAGTCTACATGAACAAGTCTTTCACATTAGAATAAGTAGACTCATACATTGGTTTTATGATGAATTATAGCAATAAAAAAACGGCTACCGTAGCAACATGGTAACCGTTCTTGTTTTATTGATAACAAAAATCTTAGCTGGCTAACGACTCAGAGTCTGGATATGGCTCATGTGTTTCGACGACCGTCAAAATAATACGACTGTCTGCTGAACCTTTATCTGAAGTCTTACCATTCGTTTTTTCAATCTTAACGGACTTGTCATCTTGCTCAGAACTGTCTTCAGGCTCTAGTGTTAGGTGTACAACCCCACCATTGACCAAGTCACCAAACAAAATCATGCTTGCCAATGGTTTTTTGATCTCGTCTTGAATCAGACGCTGCATAGGACGTGCACCCATTAGGCGATCGTAGCCTTTATCAGCTAGATAGTTACGAACATCATCATCAATCTCTAAAGTCACTTGCTTATCATCAAGCTGCACTTGTAACTCAACCAAGAATTTATCGACAACTGATACCACGACCGACGTATCTAATGGGTTGAACTGGATAATTGCATCAAGACGGTTGCGGAATTCTGGCGTAAAGACACGTTTGAGCGACTCTGTATTATCACGACTGTGGTCTTGCTGAGTAAAGCCCATAGATGAGCGGCTAATACTGTCAGCACCAACGTTGGTGGTCATAATAACGATAACTTGCTTGAAGATAGCAACGCGGCCATTATTATCAGTCAAAGTACCGTGATCCATCACTTGTAGTAACAAGTTGAATACATCAGGATGCGCTTTTTCGATTTCATCAAGTAATAAGACACAATGTGGATGCTGATTGATTTTTTCAGTCAACAGACCGCCCTGATCATAACCGACATAGCCAGGAGGCGCGCCGATCAAGCGTGAAGCCGTATGTGCTTCCATATACTCTGACATATCAAAGCGAACTAACTCGACACCAAGCAAATTGGCTAATTGACGCGATACTTCTGTCTTACCCACGCCTGTAGGACCAGCAAACATAAACGAGCCGATAGGCTTATCTGGTGCCTTTAGGCCAGCACGAGACAGCTTAATCGCATCTGCTAATGTTTCAATCGCTTCATCTTGACCAAATACTAAATGCTTGAGATCACGATCTAGATGCTTGAGAATACTCTTATCATCGCTAGACACTGACTTGGGTGGAATACGTGCAAGCTTAGCAACGATGGCTTCAATATCGGCCACATCAATTTTCATCGGTGGTCGTTTTTTCGCAGCTTTTGAATCTTTAGATGATTGAACGCGATCGTTGACTTTAGCAGTATCTGCTTCATCCTGCATTTCATTACTGTCAATCTCGCTGTGAGTCACACCGTCAAAATCTTCTTCATCAGCATCGATCTGAGCATCAAAGTCTTGCTCTAAATCAGCAATGAAGCTTTCTTCTGCATCGATATCATCCGCATCTGGAATCACGCCCAAACGCTTATAAGCACCCGCTTCATCAATCACATCAATGGCTTTGTCTGGTAAAAAGCGCTCGTGAATATGTTTAGCAGATAACTGAACAGCGGTAACCAATGCTTCATCTGTATATTCAACGTTATGGAATTCTTCATAGCGAGGCTTTAGACCACGTAAGATGTCGATACTGTCATCAACGCTTGGTTCTTTTACATCGATTTTTTGGAAACGACGTGATAGCGCATGATCTTTCTCAAATACCTGACGATACTCGGTAAAGGTCGTAGAACCTATACAGCGTAGCTCACCATTAGCAAGTGCCGGTTTGATCAAGTTCGACACATCCATATTACTACTCATTGACGACCCTGCGCCAATAATCATATGAATCTCATCAATGAATAAAATCGCATTAGGTTTATTCTTTAATGCGTCAAGCAACGACTTCATACGTTTTTCAAAATCACCGCGGTATTTTGTGCCAGCGATTAATGAACCAATATCTAGGCTATAAATAACGCAACCATTCAATGGTTTTGGTGCTTTGTCATTGATAATCAACCATGCTAAACCTTCAGCAATAGAGGTTTTACCCACACCAGGTTCACCGACTAACAATGGGTTGTTTTTACGGCGACGACACAGTACTTGCGCAGCACGCTCAATTTCAGAGGTACGTCCAATCAATGGATCCGTTTTACCTTCAGCAGCACGTTGGTTTAAATTGGTCGCAAACTCCACCAATGGATCTTTGCTGGTTTTCTCTGAGGCATTACGGCGCTCACCAGTCATCGAAGCACGCGGCTCAGAGGGTTCTTCTTTATCTTGACCATGTGATAAATACTGAGTCAGCTCAAGGCGGCTGATACCTTGCTTTTTAAGCAGGTAAACAGCATAGGTATCATGCTCTGAGAACATAGATACCAAGATATCCGAGCCTTCTACCAAACGGCCACCACCAATAGATTGCACATGAAAAATAGCACGTTGCAAAATACGATCAAAGCTTTGGGTAGGCTGCGGTGATTGCTCTGTATCTGCATCTATCGTTGGCGTATGCTTATTGATATAAGCTTCCAACTCAGTACGCAGCGTTGAGACATTTGCATTGCAAGCGGTCAATGTATTGGCGGCGTGCGTATTTTCTAGCAATGCCAGTAGTAAGTGTTCAACAGTTAGATACTCATGCGATTTTTGACGCGCAAGTGTCATTGCTAAACGCAAAGAAACTTCAAGATGACGACTTAACATAACAACTTCCTACGGTTATACCTATCTTTATAATTGATAGCTTTATGAATGAGTTAGTAAGTAAATCAGGGCGATAGATGGATTGTTCAAGGGTAATATCTGTATTATTAAAATATCTTACTAAATGACACTGTCTAGGGATTGTATAAATAACAGTACTATCTATCATCAACTAACTATTACCAACCCAGAGTGTTGATAACTCATACTTGCTGTTCTTTATATCAACACGATACTCAATCAGAGTCAATCTATTAAAAACGACTAAAGTGTATCAAAGCGTGCTATACACTAACGGTGTTAGAAATAATAAAGGATAAAAGCTTAGAGAATTAAACAGATAAAAGAGAGAATGGACGAGGCAACAAAGAATTTGAAGGGTTTTTATATAAACAGTGAAGTGAAAAAAATTCTATGTAAGATAACTATCTAGCTCACTGTGGCAAGTGAGCTATTTATCAAAGGTAAGAACATATAAACGAAACATTGAAATCAGCATAATAGAGGGATTCAGTTATTCGCCTTGGTGCGGCTCTATTTGAGTCAGTAGTGGATATCCTTCACGATGCGCCAAACTATTTACTTTTTTGGCCTTAGTCTCCGCAATGTCTTTTGGATAAATACCCGCAATGCCTTTGCTCGCATTGTGAATCGTCAACATAATCTCAACGGCAGATTCCATACTGTGACGAAACTCTGATTGCAGAATATAGACGACGAATTCCATCGGTGTATAGTTGTCATTGTACATAACGACTGCATACATCGGTGGCTTAGCCACTTCCGGCTCTGCCACTAATACGTCTGCTTGTGGTGACGTTTCGCCGTCCGTATCCCCATCTTGCGCACGGTCAGCAGGCATGTTTGGGAGATGCCAATCAGAGACGATTGGCGTAGTCTGTAATATTGCTTGATTTATCATAATTAGAGTACAAATTAATAGGTATATTTATTACGGAATAAGGGATAGTGAAGAGAGGTAATCGCTAGTTTAATACAATTAGATTTAACACATTCAGATATAGTATCAGGCTCGCTGAGTCTACTGTTTGTAGTACTGTCACTTGCCTTTCTCATATCTCAGTTATCTAGAACCAACTAAGGCTTAATAGGACTGTCATCCACTTCTGGCAAATCCAAAAGTGATAGCGGCATATTGTCAACTCGAGCACCAAGCTTCCAATCATAGATCTGCTCTACTTCCTGCCCGCCTGCTTTCAAGCTGAGCTTTACTTGTAACGGCTTAAAGCTAGATGGCATGATAAAACGGCCACGAATACGAACAATGCCTTCAATCGTATCGACTGGATACTCTAAAGGAACTTCTACGAAGTCATCATCATTAAGCAGTGTCAATGTTGGCGTCAGTCGTTTTGATGCACCATCACTGGCAAGCATTCCAACATCAAACATATACTCAAAAGCATTTTCGGGTAATGGTTTAATATGAGCGCCAAGCACCTGTAATGGCATGCCGCCTTTGCTGCTAACGATATCAGCATATAACTCGTTGAGCTGCGAAAGCTGTCTGTTTTCAACCGTCAATTCTTGCTTGTTTTCACTCAGCTCTTTTACATTGGCTAAGCTTATTGCCAGCTCTTGCTTGGCAGTAGCCGCTTGATTGATCGCTATTTTATGACTAAGACGCGTATCTTCCAGCTCTTCGGTCGCCTCTTCACTATTGATTAGTGCTTGCTGGGTTTCCGTTTCCATAGAGTGGTAGCCGCGCTGATAGCCGAGCTTATGACCAAATATTAGTCCAACCATGGCAGTTACCAGTATGACAACCACAAATAGCGCCAGTACCAATGTAGACGCGCCTTGCTGCTCGCGGCCTATAGAACTTACTGGGCTAAAACGATGGCGATTGGCGTCTATACACGATGAACGTGCTGACTGTGAGCAAAAGCGTAATACAAACTTAACACGCATTTAGGCGGTATCTCTTAACAATAAGTACCTGTTATTATAGCGGAATTTATAATCAATACCTAGCACCGTAAATGTGAATGATTGGAATATAAAGCAGTCGATGTTAAGGAACAATCGGCGCAAAGTTCAGTCCCATTGACTCATCAAAACCAAACATAACATTCATATTCTGCACGGCCTGCCCTGCTGCTCCTTTGACCAAATTATCTTGTACTACAATAACCGTCAACTCAGCACGATCATTGTCTTGATGCACGGCAATACGTAAACGATTACTGGCACGTACACTACGTGTATCAGGGTAAATACCCTTTGGCATCACATCAACGAACGTCTCTGATGCATAGGCGTTTTCAAATGCTTGCTGCCAATCGATAGCAGCACCAGCATCCGTCAGCTCCATATGGATTGAGCTTAGCATACCGCGTATCATCGGTACTAAATGCGGTAAAAAACGAATACGATGGGTAAACTGACTATCTAATAATTGTGCAACACCCTGCTCAATTTCAGGTAGATGACGATGCCCCTCGACGCTATAAGCTTTAAAGTTATCTGTTGATTCAGCATAATTGAGTGCAAGCGAGGCTTGGCGACCCGCGCCAGACACACCAGACTTTGCATCAATGACAATGCGAGATTCAATCAAACGTTCTGCTTGTTTATTTTGTGCTTCAATAATCGGCTTCAAACCCAAAATTGCAGTGGTTGGATAACAGCCAGGATTGCCCACCAATAATGCATTTGCAAGTTTATCGCGATTGACTTCAGGTAATCCATAAACAGCGGTCTTTAATAGCTCAGGACACGCATGTGACTGTTTATACCACTTTTCAAAGTCAGTCAATGACTGCAAACGAAAGTCAGCAGCCAAATCAATGACCTTTACACCAGCTTGAGTAAGCGCTTCAGCTTGTTGCATTGCTACGCCGTGTGGTGTCGCAAAAAACACCACATCACACTCTTGTATCGTCGCCAGCGTATCGTCGCCTAAGTCGCTAAAGACGATATCTGATATACCGCGTAAGCTTGGGAATATCTCATCAGCTCGAGTACCAGCTTCACTACGCGAGGTTAGCAAATCAATAGATACTTCAGGATGAGCAGATAATAAGCGAATCAGCTCAATACCTGTATAACCTGTACCACCAACAATCGCTGCTGAAATCATAAGATATCCTTTTTTCTTTTACTCAGTAAATAGCAGATAAATATAACGTCTATATTGACGCTTATAAGCTTTGCATATCCAAACTCTAGATTTTGTAATCGTGCACCGCATCGATAAACACTTTTGCATTGTCAGGGTTAACCCATTGAGTGATGCCATGACCTAAGTTTGCGACATAACCTGTTTTTTCGCCGCTCGCATAAGCACTATCTAGCATTGCATTTACTTCAGCGCGAATCGTTGCAGGTGAACCATACAAGGTTGCTGGATCCAAGTTACCTTGGATGGCTTTGCTACTCTGTAGTTTTTTATGCTGCTTGGTCAACTGACGCTGACTGTCAGTCAATACTTGACGTGCACGATCAATCGGCATCGTCCAGTCTAGGCCCAAAGCATCAGCTTCACTATCCGCTTGGATGTCTAACCATAGCCCACCACCTTTCGTAAACAATACCACTGGTATTTCCGGATGGCGTACCTTTAGCTCAGCGACGATACGTTTATTATAAGCATGAGAAAAGTCAATAAACTGACGATGACCAAGCGCGCCGCCCCAGCTATCAAATATCTGTACAATCTGAGCACCAGCAACGATTTGTGCATCTAAATAATCAATGACAGACGTGGCCAACTTATCCAGTAATTGATGTAAAAAGTCAGGGTTACTGTATAAAAAACCTTTAGTATAACGATAGTCTTTTGAGCTACCGCCTTCAATCATATACGTAGCTAACGTCCACGGGCTACCAGAAAAACCAAATAACGGCACTTGACCATTCAGCGCTTTACGAATACTCGTCACCGCACGCATGACATAATCAAGAGAGTCGGTCGGATCAAGCTTTGGTATTCTATCAAGATCCGCTTGTGTACGAATAGGATGCTTAAATTTAGGACCTTCACCCGCTTCAAAATATAAGCCTAGCCCCATGGCATCAGGTATGGTCAAGATGTCACTGAATAAGATAGCAGCGTCTAAATCATAACGACGCAGTGGCTGCAAAGTCACTTCAGTGGCACGGTCTGTATCTCTACACAAACTCATAAAATCGCCCGCTTCAGCACGGGTTGCTTTGTATTCTGGTAAATAACGACCTGCTTGACGCATCATCCAAACCGGGGTGGTGTCTATCGTCTCAAATCGTAATGCTCTTAGCAATCTGTCATTTTTTAATGGTGCAAAGTCGTGCTGAGTCGAGTTACTATTGTCTGAAGCACTCATGTACAAATCTCCAAAACAACAAAGTATTCATACTTATTGATGAATACTTTGTTGGATAAAATACGTTAAATAAAAGAATGATAAATATTTATAGAATGGTCATAGCAACATCTCAGTTTCAATACTATTAATCCATATTTAGACTGAGACTGTGTGCATACCAAGCGCTTCTATATTATTAATGTGCTATACGGTTAGTGCCAAGTTATCACGATGTACCATGACAACGCGCTCTTCACTGCTACCAAAAATCTTATCAAACTGCTCTGTACGCTCACGTGCTACTCGATGCGCATCCTGCGATGAAAAGTTGACTTGCCCAACCGCGAGACGCTCACCGGTATCTTGATGGATAATTTCAACCACGTCACCTTCATCAAAACCACCACGGACTTCGACGACGCCAACCGGTAGTAGACTTCTATTATGCTCAGTCAGTGCCTTTGCCGCACCTGCATCCACAACCAAGCTACCTGACATACGCAGGTGAGCCGCCAGCCATTGTTTACGAGCAATGATTTTGTCTTCATCGTTGGTTGTCAAAAGCGTACCAACTGCTTCACCTGATACCACACGAGTGATAACGTCATCAATTGCACCGCTTACGATAACGGTTGGACAGCCACCCATTGCAGCCAGACGACCAGCACGGATTTTGGTCAACATACCACCGCGTCCGAGCTTGCCGCCATCTCCGGCTATATCAAATAAGTAATCAGCCATCGCACGCTCTTGACGAATCATTTTTGCATTGGGATTGTCACGCGGATTGTCTGTGAATACACCATCTTGATCGGTGAGGATAATGTACAAGTCAGCATTGACCATCGCTGCTGCCATTGCCCCTAATGTATCATTATCACCGAATTTGATTTCATCAATGGTGATGGTGTCGTTTTCGTTAATAACAGGTAGCACGCGCCATTCTAATAATTGCGTCAATGCGCCTGTCGTATTGAGATAACGGCTACGATTAGACAAATCATCATGAGTCAATAGCAGCTGCGAGCTTTGAATACCATGCTGAATCAGAGCTGACCACCATGTTTCAATCAATCCCATCTGACCAATAGAAGCACAGGCCTGTAGTGCGGCTAGTTTTTTAGGGCGCTCCTCAAGGTTCATACGTACCACACCTTCAGCAACAGCACCTGACGATACTAGTAGCACTTCGACGCCTTGCTTGTGCAGCTTAGCAATCTGTTTGGCCCACTCGTATATGGCAGTTCGATCCAGCCCTCGACCGTTATTGGTTAACAACGATGAGCCAATCTTGACAATAACGCGCTGAATATCAAAGTTGCGATTTTGCTTAACAAATCTTGCTTCTTCGATCGTGTTTTCTATGCCATCTGCCATATAAACTCCTTTTTATCTTATGAATTGATTAGGGGATTGATTTAAAAAATTCAGGTACATCAGTTCAAGCTTGTTCACTTATGGAACGTAAATCACCTCGACACCGTCTTCATCATCGAAGTCGTCATCATCGTCATTTAAGTCCACCCCTTCACGTGCTGCTCTGCGGGCCGCACGATAGGCTTCACGCTGGGCTTCAGTGTTTAGACGGACTTCTACTTCTAAGCGCTCAAAACGTGTTCTTTGTGCTTCAGCGAAGATAGGATCTTCTAGTTCACGCTCACGCTCTAGTTCAATCTCATTCATCAAATGATATTTAACCGCATCAGTCCCTTCACCCATTAGGGTTGACGTGCGAAATACATCGCCTGTCCAATCAAGCTCAGCGACAATATGGGTACAGAGCTCATCTAACTCTTCTTCAGGCATCTGATCGATTTTGTTTAATACTAAAATCTGAGGCAAGTTGGATAACTCAGGTGAAAAACGTTCGAGTTCATTCAAGATAACACGAGCGTTGTTTACCGGATCGCTGCCATCAACTGGCTTTACATCGACCACATGTAACAATCGACGAGTACGAGCCACATGCTTTAAGAAGCGGATACCAAGTCCGGCACCTTCTGACGCACCTTCGATCAAACCCGGAATATCTGCCATCACAAATGAGCGATGACGACCGATATCAACTACACCTAAATTAGGAACGAGTGTGGTAAATGGATAGTCAGCAACTTTTGGTCTAGCAGCAGAAACTTGACGAATAAAGGTAGATTTACCAGCATTAGGCAAACCAATCAAGCCAACATCAGCCACTACTTTTAGCTCAAATTTAAGAACTTTTAATTCACCTTCAAAACCTGACGTCGCTTTACGCGGTGCTTGGTTGGTAGAGCTCTTGAAATGGGTATTACCCAAACCACCATCACCACCTTTGGCAATCAGTAACGTCTGACCAAGTTCAATCAAATCGCCCAACACTTCATCTGTTTCGGTATCAACTACCGTGGTACCAATAGGCACTGGTAAAAACAAATCATCAGAGCCTTTACCTGAACAGTTTCTACTGTGACCATTCTCAGCTCGCATGGCGTCGTGACGACGGGTATAACGATAGTCAACTAGGGTATTGGTGTTGTCTTCTGCAATGACATAAACATCTCCGCCTTTACCACCATCACCACCATCAGGGCCACCACGTGGGACATATTTTTCTCGGCGAAAACTGGCGATTCCGTTACCACCGTCACCTGCTTTTACCGTTACGACGGCTTCATCAATAAATCGCATTTTACTTTCCTTAATTCACAATCCAGTTTATATACTGGTTACAACCAACGGTTATATTATGGGGTTTTACTGTATTGTCACAAAAAATATTGTGACAAAATAAGCGCTAAAAGCACGCTACTTGTATTTGATATTCAATATGAAAATAACACCCGATAATCAATCGGACTATCGGGTGTTTAAGTATGACAGCTAACGCAATATCAAGCTATCCAAACCAGACGCTATTATGGCAAATTTTGCAGTATGACCGCACCAATTTACACAATATCAGACAACTGGTTTGTTATGCTTAACGTTCTATGCAGGAATTTGAGTGTAGCTAATTCCAGCCATCTGGGTCGCCAAACGCAATACCTGAGTACTATAACCTACTTCGTTATCATACCAAACATACACAATGGCTTGATTACCAGTAAGAATAGTCGCCTGCGCATCGATGATACCAACATGAGTCGTGCCAACGAAATCCGTTGATACGGCTTCTGTAGAATCAGTATACGCAATCTGCGACTGCCAAGTGCTGCTGTTAGCAATTTTACGCAAAAATTCATTCAACGCTTCAGCACTTTCTGGTGCCGTTTTAAGCGTTAAGTTCAAAATTGCTAAGCTGACATTTGGTGTTGGTACACGAATGGCGTTGCCCGTTAGCTTACCACTTAATTCTGGTAATGCTTTACCAACTGCTTTTGCTGCGCCTGTGCTAGTGATAACCATGTTCATCACAGCACTACGACCACGGCGGTCTGCTTTATGATAATTATCAACCAAGTTTTGATCATTGGTAAATGAGTGAATAGTCTCTACGTGACCGTTTTCGATACCGTACTCATCATTCAATACATTTAACGTTGGTGTAATAGCATTGGTCGTACAGCTGGCAGCACTAACGATAGTGTCATCACCAACCGTGTCATTGTTCACACCATAAACGACGTTTTTAATATCGCCACCAGCAGGGGCAGTCAGTAGTACTTTTTTCACGCCAGTAGACTGTAAATGCTTGCCAAGGCCTGCTTCGTCTTTCCAGATGCCCGTGTTATCGATAACGAGAGCATCGTTGATACCATAAGCGGTGTAATCGATTTCACTAGGGTCTTTAGCATAGATAACTTGTACAAAACGACCATTAATAATCATGCCGTTGTTGTCATCATCGATACTAATACCACCCAAGAATCTACCATGGATCGAATCACGCTCAAGTAATGAAATGCGTTTGGCCAAGTCACCAGCAGCAGCTGGACGTACGACGATAGCTTTTAACTGCATACCTTTTGCACTTGATGCTTGCGCCAGCAACAAACGAGTCAAAATACGACCAATGCGGCCGAAACCATATAATACTACATCTGTCGCGCCATTCACGGCACCTGCATTATTAACAGATTTTAGCGCAGCTTGTACGTCAGTGTCATTAGCAATCAATTGACCAACATCGATACGAGTGGCTTGGATATCTTTGCTCTCTGCGATGACTTTTACCATCGCTAACGTATCAGCGATATCAATAGACTTAGCGCCATGGTCACGCAACGCAACTTTTTGATGCAAAGCGAGTATTTGACCAACTGAGGTAGAGTCTAGCGTTTCGCCGAACAAAGTCACTTGTACGTCTTGCGCATTATAGAGCTTATTCAATAACCCCATTAGCTCAATCGCTTGTTGCTCTTGATTGTTATAGTTGCTTAAGTGGTCTTGATGTAATTGGCGTAAGGTATCAGCGTTGCTCACGAGAAACATCCTTATGGTCAGTAATATATGATCAATAAAATATGAAGAAGTATGAAATAGATAGGTTGTGTATGCTCTAAATGGTGACTCTAATATGATAATCAACCACTATCAATATGGGTTATTGACACTAGAGTATTTGAATCGCATAGATTTTAGCCTAAAACGCCTCATTTTGCCAGTAGTAACCGATTAGCTGATGTGCATAATAGGTTTCATTCTCATATACAGACTCATATATAGATAGGAATAAAAATAAAGGCAGCCATATATGTCGCCTTATTAGTTTTTTTGAATGAGAGTTACTATGACTTTGTATTAATTGAAATAACCTGATAACAACTGGTTGTCAATCAGGTATACAAACGCATTCTACAATTCAATTTAACGTTTTATATTTACATAAATTATGGCGTTAAATTTACCGTCTGATTGGTTTGCGGTGTGAGCTTAAATTCTTTTAAGTCATAACCTTGTTGTTGTGCAATCTGACGATATTTAGAATAGGTTTCTTGACTGACATTAGGCGAACGAGCCAATAGCCATAGATAATCTTTGTCAGGTGTGCCGACCAATGCCGTCTTATAATCAGCATCACGTGCCAGTACCCAATAATCGGCACGGCCGACTGGTAACCAACGAATCCATGAGGGCAAGAAAGTTACTTTTAGCTTACTACCAGTCTCATCCGCTGGCTTAGCGAGACCTTCAGCAACAATCTCCGAGCCATCTTCGGCCATACACTTGTTAGTGACAGTTATACCTTTTCCATCAGCTTTTTGAGCATAATTGGCGGTAACATCACCTGCGCATTTACGTTGAAAATACATCGGCAAGCGCCCTATCTCGTACCACGTTCCGGCATACTTTTTGAGGTCGACGCTATCGACTGTCGTTGGGGTATTTGCAGACTTATGAATGATGGCGCTTGGTTCGACAGACAGCATCTCTGTTGTCGTTTTATCCATCGTTGCATTGGTAGCCGCCATAGACGCTGCATTGACTGGAGGCGTAGCAGCATAAGCTGAAAACGCAGCCAATGGTATAATAATCGCTAAGGCAATACCTGTATGTTTGATCAGTCCATTCATAAATATGCGCTCCGGTATTTCTTTGTATGATGAGTGAGTGGTATCCGATGACGAATCGGTTTCTTGTTCAGAATCTCTATGCTCAGACTTATCTTTTGATATTTTTATTTGTTCATCTATAGATTCTGAAGCTACAGGCTCCGAATTGGTCAGCCCTTGAGACTGTTCAAGACTGCTTTTCAAATCATTATTTTTCGTAATGTCATCATCAGACATAGCAGACTCTTTTGCCTTTAGCAGGCTTTTGACAACGCTTTTGTACCCAAAATAGCTGTCTTGCGAAGACGTGTCTTTTACCGAATGGCTCGGATACTCATCATTCGATTCGTCATGATTGTAGCTAGCATCATTGCTGGCATAGTCTGTCTTTTGCGTATTATCCTTATCCAGATAATAACTGCTTGACTGACTAGTCTGCTGAGATTGAGAACCAGCTTCCTGTGGATCAGACCATTCTGACTTAGGTAACTTGTTGGTTTTCATAGAATTACCGTTATTAATAATGACTGTGAAAAATTCTTTGTGTATTTATCCACCTAGTCTAACTCTCTGAACGTCGCCAAATTCAAAAAGCGTGTCTAATAAGTAAACCAGCGCTACAGAATTTGATGTTATTGCAAGGGTCAAAATATGTTTTCATAGGCAATTTGCTAATGAATAATAAACAGTTTGCTTATGAATGATAGAGTAAATACTCTTTAATTAGGTATTCTATATTAAGGACAACTTGACTATTAAAACAGTGTCGCAATGTAGGGAAACGCAACGGTTTGTAAGTAACTAGGTCTTTATGCGGTAGAACAAACACCTAATAAAAACATAGTTACTTACTGGATAAATATCAGACAAATCAGTGATATCCCTGATAATTTTCAACAAATAATAGGCTCAATATAAGCCGAATTTCTTCTCATTTTTCACTGTTAAAAAACTGACGAATACCAGCAACGCTGATACCGCCATGTGCTAATGCTTGATCTATCATCGTGGGTGATAGACCGCCCAAACCAATGACTGGCATATCGGCCAGCTGTGCTAAGGCAGACCATGCCTCCCAACCAAGTGGTACAGTATCAGGATGCGTGTGAGTGGCTAATACTGGTGAGATGAAAATACCGATCACTGGCGGTAGCTGTTGCTGTATTCGAGCACTGGCGAGTTTGTTGGCCGCTTCAATACTGACAATATCGTGACAGCTGATTATCAATGGAAAGTCATCCGATAAACAATGCTCAGATACAGAAGTGTCTGAAACACTTTCAAGCCATTGCATTAATGCCGTATGGGTCAAATGATTTGCAACGACTTGATGAGAGATATTTTCATCTTTAATTAGTATTGACTTATCAACGTCCATAAACTGGCTATCGGCATCATAAGGTACAATCGCTTGAACGTCTGGACGATCATGCATCAATTGCGCTGCTAGATTGCCTGAGCGCTCTGCATCAGCTTCTTTTGTTCGAACATAAACCAAAGACTCTATCGCTAAATTGTCTTGATGATACTGTAACCATGCTGCCGCTGGATCAGAACATTCGCTAAAATGTGATAATGGATAGGTAATGGTTATCTGCGTTGGCAACCTCAGCCATTCTAGAATCGTTTTATTCGCAGCGGGCAAGGGATACTCACCTGCTAATAGCTTAGACTTATCCACCCATGTCAGCGCCTGCCCTTCTAATCCATATTTGCAATGCTTATGCTGCTCGTATTGCTGCGCTACCAGCTCAATCTTGTAAACCTGTAGTACAACCTGCTTGTCACCATAGTCATGATGCAAACGACCAAGCTTGACGATAATGTCATTATCTATAGCAATACCTGTTTCTTCAGCGACTTCTCGAACCAATGCCTGTTCTGCACTCTCATTGGCATCAATCTTTCCACCGACGAACTCATAGCGATTGCCTTGGTGTTGGGTAGCATCTCTAAACCCAAGCAAATATTGCTCTTTATGATGAATAACAGCGACAGCAACGTTTACGATGACTGCTTTTTTGTCTATGATTTGGTTTATTTCTTGGTTATTTGGTTCGATTGGCATGGTTTTGTCCTTCGTTGTTTATTTTTATTAGAGTATGTTCAGTCATACGAAAATGTTAGAAGATAGCAGGAATTTAACTTAAATTACTGATTTTAAATATAATATTCATAATTTGCCTTATTCAGGATAAGGTTTATGACAACTGCTTTAGATAAGTTTACATAATAACTGCATTTTATTTTATCAATTGTCTTGCAAAATCATTCAATCTAAATGATAATTATTATCGTTAAAGACGATTACTTACTGTTATCGCTACTCAGCTATTTTTTATCAAAAGGATTTTATTATGAGCATGGTCATCTCTCGTTATCTAAACTGCCGCGAAAACCGTCTACCTACTTTACAATCACAGCACTTATTTGCCCTAACTAAGGAAGTACGTATCGAGCATGAAGGTGAAGAGTACCGCCTACGCCTGACACGTAATAATCGACTAATCCTAACCAAATAGAATGAACATCACTCGATGTCCACTTATAAAAAAACGCCTTCATTAAAAGGCGTTTTTTATTGGCTGAAAATTACTGTGGTCATCGTTAATGGATATAGGTTTTAGATATTGATAATAATTTATAGTCAAAGAAATCTAAAATTGCTACAAGGCAGTCGACTGCAGATTTTACAGGTAGTACATCTAAGGAGACTAACACCGTAGCAGTTTAGTAGTTCTCTGACTATAGCGTTGCGTTTAGAACTGCCAACTATAAACCACATCTACTGCATTCTCTGCAGCGGCGCTTGCTTCAACATAGATACGACGCGTCAACTGGTAACGAACCGACAAGCTATTCTGAGCATTAAACACACCCACTCCGTAACGAATATATAAATCAGGAGTCACATAACCAGTGACATTGACATTGGTGTCTTCACTGCTGCCGGAGGCATCCACGGTGAGAGATTGCAAACCAAAAGCCTGACCTATCTGATTGGTTAAGCTGCGCGTGCCACTCAGTCCGAAACTCAATCCAGCCGCTGCTAAGTTATTGGTAACCTGCGATTTAAATCCTTGCTCACTGATTTGGGTCGCACCTGTATTAGTAAGGCGGCCTGTGACCAACGCATTCATCGCTTGCTGCTGTGTCAGACCAGCATTATTGAAGACAATAATGTTTGGTGACTCAGTATCACCTTTAACACGTAGGCCTACTATTTTCCCTTCAATGCTTTTAACTGCTTCGACACTTAAGGTCGGATTCATAACATCGCCATCAAAGCGTACTTGACCATAATTGAGCTCTAAACTTTGACCAAAGGCATTGATATCAGTACGACGCGATACCTGCACCACACCTTTTGCACGCATAATTCCTGTACCATTTTGGGTGATATTAATCGCCCCTGCTAAAGGAATCACGGCACCAAAGCCACGGAAGTTGATATCCTCACCCAAATCAATACCAATATTTGCATTGATAGACCAAGGCTTCGAGATGGCCAAGACTTCATCGATATTACCAATCAAACGACGATCAAGTACGACTGCATCTTCGGTTTGAGTCACAATATCTTCACTGGCTTCTGGTGGACGGATAGTCGCTGACGGTACACTAATGGCACCTTTAATATCAACATAGCGATCGCCTGGGCGCACAATAATATCAATATCTGGATCGATTTCAGCTACTAGCAATGGCGGCTGAGTAAGCACCAATCCTTCGCCGATAACACTTAGCTTAGCCTGTAACTTTTGTTTCCAATCAACCGTTCCTGTTAAAGAGCCTTTACCGGGACCACTGTTAAACGTGCCATCCATCGTTGCTTGAGTGCCGCGAATTTTGGCGGCAGCATTTACATTGGTCAAGTTAATCGGTAAATCCAACATGGCGATACGGCCATTGGAAAGCTTCACGTCACCATAGAACTGCGGCTTGGCAAGCGTACCACCGACGCCACCTGCCATCGTGACATTGCCTCGCAGGACTCGCATCCCCGGGAAAAAAGGCTTAAATATCGCTAGATTGAGCTCATTGAGTACCAACGCACCCGAGATTGGTTTAGGCGTTTTATAAGGATCAACAACGACCTCAGCATAGCCACGAGCACCGCTTCCGGTATTGATGTCTGTGCGTAGCTTGAGGCCTTCTGGAACGGATACAGCAATGAGAGAAACCCGCTTATAAGGTAAAGTAACAGCAGCGCTATCACCCTCTTGAGCTAAGCCAATTTTGCCATTATCCGAGTACAACGTTGTATTAATAGTCGGCGGACGACCACGTTGCCAGCCGACAATAGCTTTACCATTAATCTTGCCATGCCAATCAATATCTTTGGGCAAAAAGACTGAGAATAATGAAGTATCTAAATTCTGTAAGGCCACATCGACCTCACCTTGATCTGGTGATGCGACCAGTTTTTTGCGTAAACACAGCTTGCCAGTTTGATCAGCAGCTTGCCAACAGTGCGCAGCTAGCTGTACTTTGAAGTCTGTGTTTTTCCCGTTCTGTTCGTTAGGTAGATTCACAATCAACTGCGCTGGTTGCAACTGGTTTAAAGTCGCATATTTAGACTGAATGCGGCCCTCACCGATGACTCCAGACCAGCTCACGCTATTGCGATTGAATCCACCTTTGACTCTTGCACCAATAGTCAGCTGCTCATTGGCCACGTCTAGATCGACCACGTGTGCCTGCTCTGTCCCATTAAATGAAGCCTTAACACTTTTAAAACTCTGTCCAGCAGCATCTAAGCCTTCGGCAGTAATGATAAGCTGACTTGGGCTATTTGCTAGATTGACCAGTTTTCCGCGAACACGACCCTGACGTAAAACAAAGCCTGGTAGCGCAAGACGCTCACCCACCAAATCAATATAAATGGTTGGCAACGCTTGTCCTACTGGCTGCGACAAAGTGGCACCGCCAGTTACTTTACCAGCCAGCTGATCTGAGAGCTGGTCTAAGCTGGTGATATTGATTTTGGTTTGTAGCTGCTTAGCATTACCGTTAGCAGTTACGTAATTATCACCCCAACGTAGTACGAGGTTTTCCGCATTTAAGCTATCAATTAAGGCATTTACTTTTTTGTATTGCGCTTGAGCATCTTGCGTTTGCAGACTTTCAAAGTAGCTTGCCAAGTCTTTTGGTAAGCGCATTTTCGCCGCCAAGCTGCCTTTAGCGCTCAACGTCTGCCCTTTTAACGTACCGCTCAAATTGACTTGCTTGATATTGATAATTTGCTGCGAATCACTCCAGCGTCCATCAGTATCTATCGTACCCGTGATAAGACTTGGTGTGTCTTTTAGGAAATACCCTAGGTTAAAACGATCCATTACCGCATTGATATCCCACGCAACTCCTTGACGCACATCTACGGTACCTTTGGCATCGATGCTGCCGGCAGCACCCACATGACGGAAGCGTTTGATACGAATCAATTGATCATCGCCACTGGCATCAATAGTCAGCTTACCTGCTGGCAGTTGCTCAGCATCCAGTACACCATCGAAATTTACGGCAAAACGTTTTAGCTTACCTGGCGTGTTTTTACTATTGCTAGGCGGCGTTTGCCATTCACCACTGGTGGTTAAATCACCCGTCAGAATCGCTGGGTTATTGGGCAAAAAATAACCCAAATTGAAATCGTCAAAGCGGCCATCTACCGTCCAACCAATATTTTTGCGTAAATCAATGACACCCTTCGCTGCCACTGCACCAGCCTCGCCATTGTAATTCAATTTACGGATACTAATCAGATTTGGCGTACCAGCGGCATCAATAGATAGGCGGCCTTTTGGTACATCTGCCGTATCAATTTGGCCATCAAAGCGCGCATCAAATACAGACAGCTCACCACCGACGATATCGATGCTGGCATCACCGCCACCTGTTATACCGATGGTACGACTGTCTTGTGTGGCATCAAGCTGCGTCTGCAAATCAGTGTTATTCAGCGTAATGATATGACGCTGACCACTAACACCGTTTTTGGTGATATTTAACAGACGACCCCGGGCGTTAATACTACCTGTTAGACGCTCAAGTGGTAAGTCGCTGCGGTATTTTTTCGGGAGCAAGCCTTTGGTACTCGCATCAACTTGCCATGTGAGTGGTGTATTCTTACTCGCTAGTCGAATCTGTCCAGTACCAGATAGGTCGCCTACGATTCCTTCATAGTTCAATCGATTAATATCAATGACGTCACTAGCTTTACGTAGACGCACATCATAGTTGCCTTTTGGAGCAGCATTGAGCTCATTGATAACCGCATTGGCATCAACGGATAGCTGTGAGTCACGAATGATGACATCTGCCTGTCCACTCGGGCTATTAATATTGCCGACATCAGGCACATCACGGCGGACTAGATTTTGCCATTTAGCATCAATATACCAAGGGGCCGCCTGTTTAGATTTCGCTGAAACTTTGCCACTGGCAATATTAGCATTAACATGCTCACCATCACGTTGGCGTAAGTCTGCATCTATCTCTGTATTACCAGCGCTATTCTGCTGCTGATAATGTAGCGACAGTCTGCCATTAAGCCTTTGCGGTGCGTACGCTTTAAAGTCAGCGTACTCATCAGGAATCGCTTGGCGGATATCAAAGTTACTGCCTGTCGCTCGGATTTTTGCATCAAAGCTACTCTTCCAATCTAAAATACCTTGCAACACCAAACGTCCAGCAGGTACATCAGCATCTAAACGATCAATACGCAGCTGACTATCAGCAATAATCGCACGGCCTTGATAATGACCTGAAGGAATGTCTTTGGCCGTCAGTTCAGTATTGATGCGTAGACGTATCTCAGAGATGACACCCTCTGCTGTGGCCGTACCGCTTTTTAGGCGAATATCTTGATCTTCTGCATACGGGATTAAGATATCATCCCATTGCAGTTTTGCCCGAAACGGTGAATCGCCGTCCAATCCCTGAACGATAAAATCACCGGTAACATCACTATCGTTGTAGCGACTGCTTACTTTACCAACCGTGCGTTTGAGCGTACCTGTTGCGGTAATGTTTAGTGGATCAATATAGGCTTGTTCTAGTGCACTTACTTCTGCAATAGCACTTAAATCTAGCGGATAATCGCCTTGTAAATCAATTTCACCTTTTAAAGCACTGATATTAACGATGTCAGCATACTGCAAATCACCACGAGCAATGGATACCGTGCTGCCGACCCAAGTCAAATCACGGGCAACGATATTACGGATGATGATAGGCTCTTTGGTCACTTGCTTATAAGTGATGCTTTTGATTTTAGCTTGGTCAAACCGTAGATTGACGGGTAACTGCAGGGTTTTATAATCGAAGGGCTCACCCGTTGGTGGCTCATTATTGATAATCTCAATGGTCTGTATGTCGGCCTCACGCAAATGCACTTCTTTGGCAAATACAGCGCGCCAGCCTATCTTTACATAGGCTTTATCAACCAATATCTCAAGGTCTTCAGTCGCCTTGATATCGATGTCGGTCACCCAAATACCGTCACGCAAGTTGCCTTGTCCATATTCGAACTCTATGCCTGTCTCGGCACTGACTTTCTCTAATATAAACTTGGTACCTGACTCTGTGCCAGCCGCATAAAAGAACACCGCAAACATAATCGCGAGTACGATTAAAATCAGCACCAGTAGCTTGAGCAAAAATGATAACGGATACAAGCGCCTGACTGCACGAGCGTCGCGCTGTGCCGGATCTTCATCTGGTGAGTTACTAGGCGGGTTGTTTTTTGTCAGCATGGCACTCAACTACGTTAAAGAATGATTACCGGCAATCGGTACGATAAATAATAAATAACAGAACGAATCTAACAATTATAAAGGCGAACCAATAAAGAAGTGCAGTCTAATGGGAATACTCTCCTCTGTCACGCCAGCCGCCACATCGACTCGCACCACGCCCACAGGTGACGACCAACGAATACCGACGCCGACACCGACCTTTGTCTCAGTATCGAAATTTTCGTCATAAGCATTACCCACATCCGTGAAGAATGCTGCACGAAGACCCGGTTTGAACTCATAGTTATACTCTGCACTACCCACCGCGAGAATTTGACCACCTGTCAGATAGCCGTTCTCTAGTGGTGATAAGCTCTCATAGTCATAACCACGGATGCTCTGGTCACCACCTGCAAAGAAGCGTAATTTATAAGGCACTTCGTAAAAATCATCTGCCCAGATATAACCAGTATTCAGACTACCTAATACTTGATGCTTATCGGCATCGCCGAAGCTATAAAGACCACTAACACCTGCACGAACGATTGCCATATTGGTATCACTAGCAACTGATTCACTGCCTGCTTCAATAGAGTAAGACTGACGTATGCCCTGAGTCGGATTAGTCACACTATCTATACTGGTTTTACTCATACCATAGCCAAATAACAACGCTTGCTGACTAGGATTTGAAGACGTAAAACGTATAGGCAGATCATCCAACTCTGTTTCATCGACCCCTGTTTCTAACTCATCCAAACGGTAGCGCACAGAGTAGCTACGATTCCATCCGTTATCTTGACGGATGTTACGTGCCAATGCTGCTTTTAGTGTTCGAGTAGACAGGTCAAAGTTGCCTTCGCCTTGGTCGATCACTTCTTCCTCATAAGTCAGACGTGCATCTAGCTTATCATTAAGCGGGTGCTTCCAAGGTCGACTGGCATAGACCGCCACATTTTTAGCAATTCTTGAAACTTCCGTTTCTGCACCAGCCTGATAGCCTTGACGATTTATCAGGTTATAATCTATCTTTGCCGTTGCTCTCACGCCAGTATCTGTACCGTAACCAAGACCGACTTGGGCGTCGCGCGGTTTGTCAGAGGCAACAAAAACATACAGCGGCACTTTTTTACTTTCTGCCACTTCTTGCGGTGTTTTACGTCCTGCTAATGTCGGTGGTACAAAGCTTTCATCGGAAAGCAGGCTTTTTTCATCAGGCAGTATTTTTTGAGCGACATTACTGATGGAATCACTGATTTTACCTAACAGGTTGTCTGCTTCTTGAGGTTTTTCATCTAATACCCGATCGTTCGGCAAACGGCTTAAACGATCTGCTTTTTGTTCAATGGCTTGCAGCTTATCAAGGGTTGCTTCATCGGCCTCGAACTCGATAGCAGCAATATCGTCTTCATTGACTGTGTTTTCGCTAACCACGCTGCCGTTATTAGAATCGCTGGCCCCACTAACAAGTGCCTCGTTCGCCGTCATTAGAGAGTCATTACCATTATTATTAATAACATCAGTAATGCTACCACTACTAACGTCTTCATCTGATTCTGACGTACCGTTGCTATTCACTGGGGTATTATCAAAAGCCAATGTACTGGCTTCACTACTCTCATTTGGTGGTAGTATCGACTCAACGTTCACTGTATTAAAGTAACGCGTCGCTGATAAATCATTACTAAATTTGGTCACATCAGGCGCATAAAATGGATCGCCGGGTTTGAAATCAAGCAACTGCTGCAATAATGGCAGCTCAACAGGCAGCTTATCAGGGTCTTCCGTTAACGTATTGGTCTCTCGGTCATAGGTGAAAAACACAACGTCATCAAATTGGTAACGACTGCCCGTGTCATAAACCAAAGAAACATCTGCTGTGTTGTCCGGCAAAATAATATCAACCGATTTGTTTAGCCAATATTGGTCAAAATAGCCATAGGTATTACTCAGTGACTCTAGCGCAGCTTTGCTGTTTTTGTAGACACGGTGATTAAAGATATCTTCTTCTTGTGGTGGGAGTTCTTTTTCGAAGTTTGCAAATTCCTCTTGCTCACTACCTTCACCGCGAATCTCAATAATACGGCTATCGACACGTACTGGCTCACCCAACTCTTCAATAACCACATCCAAAGTATCACTACTAGGCTGGCGCAGACTCAACGTAACTTCATAATAGCCTACGGCTTTTGCAGCATCCAGTGCCGTCTGACGCAAGCGCGGTAAAGCAGCAGTAAAGTCAGCAACGGACTGAACCGTGGTGTTATCCAGTGCGGCTTTAATGTTTTTCATTGGCTGGATATCGTTATCCGCCTTGGTTTCTTTTGGTTCGCTGTCGTCCGTATCTTCAGACGTGGCTTCCTGTAAGTAGATGGTCGTTTCAACATTAGGTATGGCAATGGCGCCATCATTAAAGAAACGATTATAAAGGCGCTTTACGATGTTGCCTTTGTTACGTTCCCGAGGCCCAGGTCTATTGGTTTGTTCAACATTTTCAACGGCTACCTGAGTATCTGTTTGATAATCTGGCAGATAGTCACCTGGATCGATAATATTTGCTGTCGCACCCTCTACATCCGCCACATCACTAGTGTTCGCGACTAGCTCATTACTATTATCAATAGCATCGCTGTCGCTATTATCATCACTATCACTGTCACCGTCCACACTTTCAGCGCTGACAGAGCCGCTGACATTTATCGGATTCGACACCAATTCAGTCGTGTCTGTTGGCTCAGTGGCATTTTCACTCTTACCCAATGTATCAAGATTACTAGGTAATGGTAGGCTGTCAGCATCAAGATCCACATCTAAGCCAATAGGCGGTGCGGTATCATTCAACGTCGCGATTGGCGCTGTAAAATCGCTATCAACATCACTATTACTGATGCCATTGGCATTATTACGGTTATTGCCGCCACCTATCGTATTAATGTCTTGGGTATTTTGCGTATTCAACTCAGCCAGTTCACGATCAATCTGCGCAGGCGTCATCATCTGATAACCCTGCTGCTGTATCGCTGTGGCTTGTTGCAACAACTCATCATCCGAACTATCAAAAATATTGCGCTGAGCATCATCATTTGAATCTAAAAGTGTGGCTAACTGACTGGCCGCTACTTGGTTGGTCATGGATTGAGCAGGAGTATTTGCATTGATAGCAGTATCGGCCAAAGCTGCAGGTGCGATACCAAAACCGACAAAGCTGGTCGCTAGAGCAGAAAAAAGCGCAGAGCGTGTAAAGTGAATGCGCGGCGCATCGCACGTAGCCATACGAGGGCTGTTTTGAGTCTGGCAAGGTTGAGCATGGCAAGGTTTAATATCGCAAGCTTGAGCATGGCAAGTTTGCATGCGTTGGGCACTGATATTATCTGACACATTTATAGGAGTATCACACGGATTAACCGATACAGGACGCGCTAGAGTTGAAGGCTGGTGGTTCATGTTTATTTCCTATCACCTCACGCGGCACAATGTCATTAACGAGGGCAATCGCTAAGTCTTACCGGTGAATAAACTTATTAACAGTTGGCTGAGATTCTGATTGACTACCTTTGCTCTTGATAATGACAGTCTACGGCCTATAGTGCAAACTTTAGTCCTGAGTGCCGTTATCGTATCAATAGGTAGGTAGGCTGTATTGATAGCGGGGCTTGCCATCACTTATATATGACAGTAAAACCCTGTAAAATTCACAAATCATAACGTAGATAATTATGAAATCATAGCGTCGGGCGCATGTATTTATACCAAAGCCTTGCTATTATACGTCCTAATATTGATAAAACCTATGCTATATTTCGATAAGTTTTTGATACTATTAATAATTACCTTTATCTTAAAAGCCGCACTCCGTATGTCCTTTTAATCTATCAGCCGCGATCTATCTGTAGGAACTTTCATGGCAAATCAGTTTCAGTTATTTAAGCACCGCCGGTTTAGTGCCATGTTTTTTACCCAGTTTTTGGGCGCGTTTAATGACAATGTTTTTAAGCAAGCGCTCATACTGGTTCTGACTTACACCGCTGCAAGTCAGTTGGGAATGGAAGTCAGTATCTTAAATAACTTAGCCGCGATGTTATTTATCTTGCCCTATTTTTTGTTTTCAGCGCTGGCAGGGCAAATTGCGGATAAATACGAAAAGTCAAAGCTAACTCAATTGATCAAACTGCTTGAGCTGGTGATCATGGCGATCGCTGCGGTTGGTTTCGTGTTTGAGTGGTATGCCCTATTATTTGTAGCATTGTTTTTAATGGGTACCCATTCAACTTTTTTTGGACCGATTAAATACGCCTACTTGCCGCAAGCGATGAAAGAAGACGAGTTGGTTGGTGCCAATGGTTTGTTTCAAATGGGCACCTCATTGGCTATTCTGCTGGGTATGATTATCGCGGGCGTCCTCACACAACTGTCGCAGTCGCTATATTGGATTAGTGTGACCGTTCTGATCGTAGCCGTGTTGGGCTATTTGGCAGCACGTTACATTCCAACCATGCCAGCGATGCAGCCCAGTCTAAAAATCAACTGGAATATTTTTACCACCAGTTTGGCCACGGTTCGCTACTTATATTCATTACCTTTTCTATTCTGCGTCATCCTTGGCAACAGCTGGTTTTGGTTTTATGGTGCGACGTTCTTGACCCAAATGCCAGAGCTTAGCAAAGTCATTTTGCATGGTGATGAGTCAGTGGTGATTTTCCTATTGACGCTATTTTCAGTTGGCGTATCGATTGGTTCATTACTGTGTAAATCATTGACCAAAAACCAAGTCAGTTTGCGCTTATTACCTTTTGGTATTGCTGGATTAAGTATTTTTGCGATCGATTTATATTTCTCACTATCAGGTCTTAATATCAACGTGAGTAATAACACTTTCCTCAGTGTCGGTGATTTAGTGGGTATGAGTGGTAGCTGGCGAGTATTTGCAGACTTGTTCTTTTTGGGCTTTAGTGGCGGTCTATATATTGTGCCTTTGTATGCGTCTATGCAGGCATATGCACCCAAAAGCCATCGTGCGCGTATCATTGGTGCTAATAATATCTTTAATGCGATATTTATGGTTACCTCAGCGATTTTCGCGATTGTTATCTTAAATACGTTGGCGTTGAGCATGCCTCAACTGTTTTTGGCAACAGGACTGCTCAATATTGCATTTGGCGCGTTTTTATACGTCAAGCTCAATAAACATATCAAAAGCGCTGTGATTCAAACGCATGATGAAGTCGTTCCTTAAATATGCTAAAGCTGAATTGAGTATTACTATAGTAATCAGTATGTTTTTGAGCCGATAATATTCGTGCTGATAATTTAGATTGTTTGCTATAGTAATGCTTGTGAAGCCCAGACTATAATTGTCTCAGAAAAACAGACAACCTTATTTTTTGATAGTAACTCTTAACAATAGCACTTTAACAACAGAATCTTTTAACAGCAGTACCTTTTAATAATAACATCTTTTAATAACAGTACCTTTTGATAGTACATACAGCCATTAGGAGTGAATTATGGCCTTACGTCCCTTATCCAAAATCGACCAGTTGTTACTCGGCGTCGATAAGGCATTACGAGCTGTCGTACCGCACTCAAACCCTAGTACGCGTCCATTACCAGTCAGCAACGATGAGATTCCTGAGCTGACCATCACTGAAGCACGGCATGTCGCAGGACTGATGCGTATCAATCATACTGGTGAAGTATGCGCGCAAGGGCTTTATCACGGTCAAGCCTTTGCGGCGAAAGATCACGGCGTCAAGCAAGCCATGCAACACTCTGCCGAAGAGGAAGTTGACCATCTGGTTTGGTGTGAGACTCGTCTAAGTGAGCTTGGTAGCCACGCCAGTCTCTTTACGCCACTATGGTACGGCATGTCTTTTAGTCTTGGGGCAGTAGCTGGTGCTATCTCTAATGAATTCAGCTTGGGGTTTGTCGCAGAGACAGAAGCACAAGTCAGTGAGCACTTGCAAGATCATATCCAGCAATTGCCTGAGCATGACAAACGCTCAAAAGAGATACTGGCACAAATGGATATCGAAGAGTTGCACCATCGTGAACTCGCACTTGCCAGCGGCGGCGCTGCATTGTCACCGCCTGTACGCAAGACGATGCGCTGGATGGCCAACCGTATGAAAGCCACTGCTTATCATTTGTAGTAGTAAACGATGTAATTGCCAACTCTAGATTAATAGAGACTATAAGCTTGATTATCGCGTCTGCTATCGAGTTTTTGACGTTTATTATTAACAATCCTACTACTGATAGCGTAAAGCTTAATTTGCTACGGTATGAGAAATTTGTACGATTTTGCAGCAAAGACACAACCTATATGACCATTTAATTGCTAAATAACGACTAAATAAACAAGGTAACAATCTTTATGACAACCATTAAAAAATCAATGCTCTCTAGCAGTGTGTCTACCAAGTCTTCTAAACTGGTCACAATGACCGCACTGGCAGCAGCATGCACAATGTTGCTATCAGCGCCTGTCAATGCAGCTGAAACCAATGCAGCAGCCACATCCGTCCCTAGTGCTGTAGACTCTAGTAAACGTGTGATTCGTCTTGCTCAACCCAAAGCAGACAGTACAGCTCAATCAAGCACTCAACCAGCGCCACAAACTAATGCACCTGTCGCTGCTACTCAACAAAGCGCTCCTACACAGAGCCTTTTTCCAATGAGTTCTGGGCAGCCACAAACCGTCACACCTGCCCCAACCAAGCCAGTGTACACAGGTAGCACTCATGTCTATGAGCCAGGTCCAATGACGACATCTGGTATCGATCTGCGTAGTGGTCAACTTGCAAACATCCCAACGCCGAAAGTACAGTTGTCAGACGTGAGCTTTCTAAAGACCGTATTGATTCCACAACAAACAACCGCTAACTCTGACAAATTAGATGTGAGTCTGCTTGATGACTTTATCCAAGAGGCATCACCTAATGCCCGCCACTATCCACCAAACTTCCCTAACCGTACACAACGATATAATGTTCGCGAAAAAATCAAAGTATTGGCTGAGTGGATTGAACCTTATGCCCTGTCACCAAATGCCTCTTATGATGTGCTGCTTCGTGCAGCCAAGCTTAACGGCATGGGACGTAACCTAGATTTGGGTTCAGACTATACGATACGCGGTGGCAAATATGTGGACCGTGCCATCAAACTGCAACCTGATAGCGGTGAAGCCAACTTCTTGTATGGCATGATGCTATCAGAAGGTGGTGGTTTTAAAGAAGGTCAAAAATACTTAGATAAAGCCGTCTCTCTAGGCTATACGGAAGCAGAGCAAAGCTTGGCACAGTCGGACGTCTTAAGTGACCGTCGTGATAGCGCGTTAGAGCGTCTGCGTCGCCTTGAGAGTAAAAATCCCAACAATGCTATGATTGGTCAGCAGATAAAACTTGTTGAAGAAGGTAAGTTCTACATTTGGGACATACCAGCACCTGACATCAACGTTAAACCAGGTGTCTAAAATGGTTTTATGTATTGATCAAAATGATTGATACATAATCTACGACCAAAGCAGTCAGCGTCTTCATTTTATATCGATATTATTTCAATATAAAATGGAGACGCTTTTTTGTGTCCACTAATAAACCAGTTATTCTAATTAGCCTCTTATCCCACTTAAATGAATAATATATTCGATTGGTGAGATGTAAATACAACTAAGCAATACCAATAGTAGTATCAATGATAGATAACTTTATTCCTTCGATATTACTTAATGACAAAGCCCTAACGACAAAGCCTAAAATAAAAAAGCTTAATCGCAAAAGTTACGCTACACTCTCTCTTGTACACCGCTTACTGACTCATACCTTGATGACTAACTGGACTGAACTATGACTTTCGTTAACCCTATAAAAAATATGGTAACGCACGCCAATAAAAAAATCATACCGATCACTTCAGTTGCTTTGATAGCAGCGATGGCATTATTGCCGGCATGTAGTACAGTCTCGGTGAACAAACAAGCTTCAGCAAAGACCATTACGGCACAGCGTGGCAACATTGTCACGGACAACAAGCTCAGTAGTGATACCGCATCAGCACTCTTATCAGCAGGGCTCAATGAGCAAGCTTGTATGCAGCAGTTTGATTTATGTTTGACCCAGCTCACCGATAGCATCTTAGATGAACACCACCGTTCCTCACTGGCTATTTTTTCTGAACTACATTACGCAAAGGCTCGACAGCTTGCCAAATCGCAAGACTGCCTCAATGCGATTTCTCGCCCACCACTCGACCCTTATTATGCCAATGCACCGTTAAGTGATACCGAGGCCAATACTCAACAAGAAAACACCAGTCGTTGCCTAACTGGCTACCAAGAGCGATTGTTTAATGCGATAAAATACAGTTATACCTATCTATTTTATGACAGCTTAGCGCATGATTTTGAAGGTAGCGCTCAGGATAGTAGCCATTCTAGTACACCAAACCGCATTCCAAACGATACCGATATTCAGACCCAAGATATTTATAATGCCGCAAGCAACGATGTCATCACTCAGCTCTACAAGGCAGTAGATGGTTCAGATAAACTGATGGGCGACCCACAGATAGAACATTTACCAATAGCCTCCACTGAACGTGATAACAGCGCACAGGCTGCTATTGCCAACCGTGCACCTCTAGAAGGCAAGACTACCGACCAAGTCAAAGTCATGAAGATACAAGTTGATGGCTATGATCTCGGCGTTTATTTGCCCAATGAAAATAGCTATCTGCAAAATGCGCACAAGCAAACGTCCGCTTTGGCAGACTTGGTCTCTACTTATGATCTGCGCCTCTCTGGGCTCAACTCAATCAGTAAACGTCCAGGCTTAGGCATTAGCTTGGTTGCATCCTTGGATGATCGCTACACCACCACGATTCGCCAATTATTGGTATCCTCACTGTCAGGTCAATCGGATGATAAAAAAGACAATATCGACGATAGTAAACCAAGTTCGCGAATTTATCCCACAGGCCATTTACTATTAACGGGTCTGATTGAGCCCAGTGGCGATAGCGTGCTAGAAGTACTAGACAGTCGTAAACTCGATATCCACCTGTATAATCCGTATCAAAGCGAAAGTGTTAATATCCTCAATAATGACTATCCATTGGCAGCCAACTTCTCTGCCGGTTACGGCTTGTGGCTATCAGAGAACCAATTAGATGGCGTCGGCTATCTAAATTTGATTACTCGCCAACCAGAAGAAAGACTGCCCAAACTGTTTATGCTCGAGCCTTATGATCCCAATAAGCGCGTGCTGATTATGCTGCATGGCCTGGCCTCTAGCCCTGCAACGTGGGTGAACTTGACCAACGATATTCTCAATGATGATAAGTTACGTGACAACTATCAGGTTTGGCAAATATTCTATCCAACCAACTTACCTATTTTAGAAAACCGTTACCAAATCCAACGTCTGATTGACAGCACTTACCAGCAGACGGATCCGACAGGACAAAATCTCGCCAGCAAAAACAGTGTGATTATCAGTCATAGTATGGGTGCTGTGATCGCTCGCATGATGCTGTCTGATGAAAACTTGGTCGATGACTTAGACAATCTCGATGATCAAAACATACTCTCTAATAGCGAAAAACGTAAAGTCCGCGACGCACTCAAAGCTTCTTTTGGTGAAGCACAACTACAAGAACGTTTTAAGCTAAAAACATTACCACAAGTAGATACCGCTGTCTTTTTGTCTGCACCGTTTCGCGGTACTGATTATGCAGACCGCTGGTTCACGCGTGCCCTACGCCGTGTTGTCTACTTACCCGTTGGTTTAGTGAAAACCGTCACTGAAAATTTAGCAACGATTGCAACGAAAGGCGATTTGGCAGACAACCCATTAGGCGCGCTATATCTACAAAACGGTGCTAGCCAGCTCAGCGATAAATCCTCCTTTATACAGCTCACCAAAGATCTCGCCATCAATGACCGCATTACTTATCACTCAATTATTGCCAATAACGATGCTGACATCACCAAAGGACTGGCAGAAATGCAGCCGGGTGGTGCCAGAATCGATTTGTCACAAGCGATAGAAGAAGACGCAAGAGGTGAGGCTATCAGCGCAAGTGAAAACGCTGATTCTGATAACGCTAAACTGACAGATGAATCGCTTGTAGCGGCCGTTACCATCGATGAAAATATCAGTCAGGCATTAACTGAACGCTTGTCTGACGGTATCGTACCTTATACCAGTGCCCATCTAGACGGTGCTGCTTCTGAGACAGTCATTAACGGTGGTCACAGCATTCAAGAAAACCCTCAAACTATTTTAACTTTAAGGCGTATACTGCATCAGCAGCTCAATCAATAGTTTAGGGTCTGTTCAATATTGAACACTGCTGAGTACGATAAAACACCTTCTTTATACTTTATTACAATATATAATATTGTATAAGGAATATAGCATTAACTTATTCTTACTAATTTATATTTACTAGTAAGTATGCGTTACATGGCCTTACTTGTAGCGATAAAGCTGCAGGCGCATAATGAAGCATCAGTAACAGTAATTGAATGAACGACTATTTCTTAATTTGTATGGATATAAATTATTTATTCAGTTGAATCGCTTTAGTCATAGCATAAATAAAACGGTTTAACTCGCTAATATTCACAGCTAAAGAAAACCTGATTATTGACCGCGATACTCGTATAAAAGGTTGCGGGCAGTTACTTGAGCGTATCATGGAAGCTTGCGCTACTTGGCTAACAAATAAAGGTAAGCGCTTATGTTCGCTGCATTTATGATCGACCAAATGGACGCGTTGTTACTCGCGCGTATTCAATTCGCTTTTGTTATTTCATTTCATATTGTATTTCCTGCTTTTTCTATTGGACTAGCCAGTTGGTTGACGGTGCTTGAATTCCGTTGGCTTCGAACGGGCGATCCTATCTATGCCGAAGTTTATAAGCATTGGATTAAGATATTCGCTGTCGTCTTCGGTATGGGTGTCGTATCCGGTGTGGTAATGTCCTACCAGTTCGGCACCAACTGGGCGGTATTCTCTGACAAAGCCGGTAACGTCTTAGGTCCACTACTCGCCTATGAAGTACTGACTGCATTCTTCTTAGAGGCTTCTTTCTTAGGGATTATGCTGTTCGGTTGGGGACGTGTGAGCAAACGCATGCATTTTGCTGCAACTGCAATTGTCGCCATCGGTACGCTGATTTCAGGTTTTTGGATTTTAGCTGCAAACAGCTTTATGCAAACGCCGCAGGGCTTTATGGTGGGCGCAGATGGCTTGCTATACCCAACCAACTGGCTTGAGATTATCTTTAATCCATCTTTCCCTTACCGTTATGCTCATATGATGACAGCAGCATTTTTGACAACTGCATTCGTCATTGGTGGTATCGGTGCTTATTATTTACAATCCAAAAAACATACCGAGCACCGCAAACACGGCCGCGTCATGCTAGGTATGGCGATGATTATGGCCATATTTGTAGCGCCAGCTCAGGTATTGATTGGCGATGAACATGGTCTAAATACTTTAGAGCATCAACCAGCCAAAGTCGCTGCGATGGAAGGCATCTGGGAAGATGAGCGCGGCGCAGCCTTACGCTTATTTGCGATTCCCGACCAAGAAAACCAAACCAATAAATATGAAGTTAAGATTCCATATGTCTCTGGTTTGATTTTGACACATTCATTAGATGGTGAAATCAAAGGTCTCAAAAACTGGGCACCTGAAGACCAACCGCACGTTATGATTGTGTTTTGGGCGTTCCGTATCATGGTTGCTATTGGTATGTTGATGGTGCTGGTCGGTTTATTCAGCATATACAAATACTTCAAAAAACAGCAATTCAATCCCGAAAGTGTTTGGTTCCACCGTGCATGGATGATGATGACACCGCTTGGTTTTATTGCATTATTGTCTGGTTGGTTTGTGACTGAAACGGGTCGCCAACCATGGACCGTGTATGGCGTGATTCGTACTGCTGAGAGTATGTCACCGGTCGCTGCACAGCAAGTCGCGACCACATTGATTGGTTTCATTGTGCTGTATATTTTTGTCTTTGGCGCAGGCAGTTTCTATATCCTACGCTTGATTGCTCAAGGGCCAAAACCCTATTCAGACCCTTCTGAAGATAACTTCTATGAGCATTCTGTCACAGAAGGTCAAGGTCGCACGTTGACTGGCGATACCAGTGCTGGCGACAGAATGAGAACAGACCTTGATGAACCTGCAGATGACATCGATGAAGGAGGGTTACGCTAATGTTTAACTACGGTGATGTATTAGACTTACCTTTGATCTGGGGCGGACTTATCGCTCTCGCAGTCTTTGTCTATGTTTTACTGGACGGTTTCGATCTAGGCTGTGGTATTTTATTTCCATTTGCAGGTTCCGATAAAAATCGTAGCCGCATTATGAACTCTATCGCACCGTTTTGGGATGGTAATGAGACGTGGTTGGTATTGGGCGGTGGTGGCTTGTTCGCCGCTTTCCCAGTCGCTTACGGTATCATTATGACGGGGCTTTATTTACCTGTGACAGCGATGTTATTTGGTCTTATCTTGCGCGGCATAGCATTTGAGTTTCGATTTAAATCTTCGACACGTCGCCATGTCTGGGATACTTGCTTTTTTGTCGGCTCAGTACTTGCTACTTTTTCTCAAGGGATTATGCTTGGGGCATTGGTACAAGGGCTCGAAGCCAGCAACCGCTTGTATACTGGTGGACCATTTGACTGGCTAACGCCTTTCTCTATCGTCTGCGGTTTTGCGATGATTATCGGTTATGCCCTACTTGGCTCTACCTGGCTTATTATCAAGACAGAACATAAACTACAAGTTTGGGCACGCAGAGTTTCTGGCTGGATGCTATCTGCTTTAGTCGTCGCCATGATTATCGTGACAGTATTTATGTACTTTTCAGATATCAATGCACTCGACGGATGGTTTCATTTCCCAGATTTATTATATCTGGCTCCCATGCCTATTATCGTCATGGTGTTATTCTTTATTATGCGTAAAGACTTGAATACTGAACGTGAATATCGTCCATTTTTATTGACTGTGGCGCTATTTTTGATGGGTTATATCGGTGTTTGTTCTGCCATGTTCCCTTATATCGTACCGTATCAAATGACGATTTATGAGGCAGCAGCAGCAGATACGTCACTGTCCTTTATGCTCGTTGGTGCCGGTATTATGCTACCCATTATTTTGAGTTACACCGCTTTTGCGTATTACACCTTTAAGGGTAAGACGGATCATGAGCATATGTACTGATAAGTAAGAACGTTAAGCATGGACATATGAATTGATAAAACAGTCACTGGCTATTGCTGTTATTAGCAGTAGCTATACTGATGTTCAAAAGCGTATTGACACGTAAATGGGAGACGAGCATGAAAAAGCTCAGTAAGAAAAAGTCACAATGGCTATGGTTTGTCGGCCTATATGTGGCAGGATTTTTGGTTGTGTTTACCATCGCACAGCTAATCAAACTAGCAATGGGTGTTTAATATTTATTGAAATACACGCATAAAAAAGCAGCGTTGATTAAATCAACGCTGCTTTTTTATGCATACTCATATAGTCAAAGAAATCTAAAATTGCTACAAGGCAGTTGATTGTAGATTGTAGATTGTACATCTAAGGAGGCTAACACCGTAGTAGTTTAGTAGTTCTCTGACTATATAAGAATTTATTGAGCTTATACACCTAAGTGGTTTTTAGCACCTTTACTTTCGATAAACTCGTTTACCTGTTCCAAGCGCTCAGGCGTGCCCACATCTATCCAATTATCAGTAATGACTTCAGCGGTAATCTGAAACTTGAGCATTGCTTGTTTGAGCAATGGTGCCAACGCTGCTGGCTGACCTGATACCAAGCCATCAACCAATCTAGGCGACATCACACTGATGCCAGCAAAGGTATATTTATCACCATCACCTACAGGTTGCTCACTAGCAAAACCATTATTAATCGCAAAATCTCCGCTATCATTGTGCGCCGGATTATCAATCAAGAGTAAATGCGCACGCTGATCCGCACCCAGTGTGTAGTCTTGCAACTGGGTAAAATCATATGTCGTCCAAACATCAGAATTCACCAAAATAAAGGGCTCATCGCGCAGCTTACCGGTTTGTAATGCCTGAAAAATACCACCCGCTGTCTCCAGAGGTTCATCGCCTTCTACTGACCAATGCAGTTTTACGCCATATTGTGTGCCATCGCCCAACGTATCGATGAGCTTATCAGCCAACCATGACGCATTGATCGTAATGTCAGTGATACCTGCTGCCTGTAGCGCTTTGATATGCCAAACGATAAGTGGCTGACCCGCAACTTCCACCAAAGGCTTGGGCGTCTCAAGCGTCAACGGGCGTAGACGAGTACCCTTGCCCGCTGCCAAAATCATGGCTTGTGTAATCGTAGAGGTAGACATGTACCCTCCTATAATGTGTGAGTTTTAAGCTCTTGAAATACTAATATGATAAATAGGTTTAGATATACTGTTGCACAAACTTATGCTGATATGCAGGCAGCACGGTATCCACAAGCCATTTATTAAATGGTAGTAGCGCTTGTTGCAAGCTATCATTACCATGTTTGCCAAGCCACTCTAGCTCAAAGACTAGATCACTCATCACTTTAGGAATATCTGCTAAATAGCGGTCTTTGCCATCACGTTCAGACAAACGGATAAAAATTCCCAATACTTTTAGATGACGCTGTACGCCCATCACATTGACGTCATTTTCGAACTGTTGCGCACTAGCAGCTGTGGTTAGTCCTGCTTGCTGCTGTAATTGCCAAAAGTCTTTCATCCATTCAGATATTTGATGCTCCGGCCATTCAACATAAGCATCACGTACCAATGACACCAAATCATAGGTGTAAGAGCCAACCACTGCATCTTGAAAATCAATCACACCCAAGCGTGAATGGTCTGCTTGGTCTTGCATCAGATTTCGGCTGTGATAATCACGATGAACGATGACTTGTGGCTGCTGCAAAATCTCTTTCGTCAATGCTGCTTTTAAATTGTCCCACAACGTTTTATCAAGCGCTATTCCGATATACGGTATAAACCAATCCGTAAACAGCTCCATTTCACGATCCAACAACGCCGTATCATAATCTGGCAATTGGTGCTGAGATTTTGCTGTCTCAACAGGTACGGTCTGTAATGCGACCAACGTCTGCATTGCCAATTGATAGTACTCGTTAACTTGAGTAGAGGGTGCATTAACAAGCAAATGGGCGAACTCTACCGCACCAAAGTCTTGTAAGACCAAAAAGCCTTTGGTCACATCTTGTGCGACAATCGCTGGTACATTAATAGCAGGTGACATCAATTTTGCGACGTTAATGAACTGACGCATAGCATCTTGTTCATCAGCAGAATCCATGACAATGTAATTCAACGCTCCATTACCGTCATCTTTTGGCAGTTGAATACGATGATATTGGCGGGCGCTGGCATCACCAGGCAGGCTATCTAAGTTAAATTCTTGACCTGTAAATATCTGCTGCAACCAGCTCTCTAGCTGCTGTAGGCGACTATTGGTTTTGGTGTCAGTCATATTCGGCTCTAAAGTTAGTTTGTCAGTCATAATGGGCATCGCAGGTTAAATATAAGTCGTAAACAATTAAAGTAGTGATAAGTCAGGCAAAACCTTGTTAAAATGGTGAAATCTTGAGCCACAATAACTGCTATAACAAGTATATTGAGTTATCATTCAATATTTAGCGCTAAGCATAATCTCGGCAATCATTCGAAAAGCAGCCTAGCTATATTATAAATTTTGGTAAATAGTGTAGCTGATTTGGTTTTTTTTGACTATGATTAGTCGTCATTATATGTAAAACACTCAAATTCTTGAGATCGCTATTAGCAATTAGTGATTTTTTAGTCGTTTATTAACTGCTATACCTTGTTCAATAATGCGGCTACTAAGCTCAGTATCGCAATCCAATAGGCTCTGCAATCATAGGTGTGCCCTTGTTATATTCTCCGCTTTACCAAAGCATTCGCGTGATCTTATTTGGCGCCTTAGGCTTATCTAGCCTAGCCGTTAATGCTGCAATCAGCGATGCTGACACACAAAAAACTGCGCCGATCCTCACCGATAGTAGTACACGTTACATATCTAAAGCAGCGCCTAATGCTAATAGCAACATCAATCAAACGCCTGATTATAGTGATATTAACTATCAAGCGAGTCAGAGTCCAAAGACTACTGCTGCAACCAAACAATCGCAACAGGCAGCCGTCGCTGCTAAAGCTACTATTGATGACTCAACTTTAACTGACGGCATTGATGGTATTGATACGGCTGCAAGTGTTAGCACTTTAGATAGCAGCTCTTTTAACGATAGCGGCCTCAGTGATAGCTCTGTCAATAATGACAGCTTGTTCAATACTGAGAGCGCCATTAGTAAAGACACCCTAGATGACAGCTCTCTAGAAGTCACTGCTATTAAAGACAGCGATAATCAAGACAGTAACAATTCAGCTTTTGTACCAGCACCCGATACTCAGAAAAGCATTGCCGCTACACAAAGTAATGATACCAGCACGCCCAAAGCTGCAAAAAACACCAACAAGCTTGATTTAAATGATGAAAGCATTCAAGACAGCTTAATGCGCTTGGCAGAGTTCTATGAGCTAACACCCGATACTGAGCTTCCAACCGCTGATAGTATGGTCGACACAACCAGTCCTCAGGTCATTCCTAAAGTTGGTAAGAATTTACAGATACCGATACGTACTGTAGATAGCTCACAACGCTGTGAAGGTCAATGGGTATATCCACATAGCAACCCTAATTATCAGCGTGCTGTCAATGAGGCTGGAGCAACTAATAGTCTAGAAAATAACCGAGCACCTCTGTTTACAGAATCGGACTATGGTTATTACGACAGCGTTGACTATGCTGAGCTCTCGGGTAATGTCATCATTAATCAAGGCACTCAGCAAATAGCAGCAGAAAAAGTCTCGCTAGATTTGAGCAAAGGTGTGGCAGCAGCCCAAGGCAACGTCATGTTTACTGACCAAGCGACAGGGCAAAAAGTACCACGGAATAATGTACCCAATCAGGCTATGAATAATACTCAAGCCAGTTTAAGTGAAAGAGCGTCACAAGGTGGCCTGATTGGCGTCGCTGACAGCTTGAACTACAACACAGAAACGGGACAATCAACCGCTGAGAATGTGGCTTTTGCTAGTGTCGATCTACAAGCACATGGCTATGCCAAGCGCTTAAACAGACCCAATGACAGTCACTATGAATTAGATGATGTCATGTTTAGTACCTGCCCACCCATGAATCGAAAATGGCAGTTTGATGCCAAAACTATTGATTTAGATACAGAAACAGGCCGCGGTGAAGCTTACGATACAACGTTCCGTATCGCTGACATACCAGTATTCTATCTACCCTATTTTAACTTCCCAATAGACAGTCGCCGCAGTAGTGGCTTCTTATTACCGAATGTCGGTATTAGTAGTGAAACTGGTCTTGAAGTTGATGTACCTTATTATTTAAATTTGGCACCCAATTACGATGCTACGCTTAATACCCATATTTATACTGATCGCAACCCCATGTTATCAGGTGAGTTTCGTTATTTGACCGAAAACTATGGGAAAGGTACGGTAACTGGTTCATACCTCCCTAATGATAACGAGTACGATGACGAAAATCGTAGCAGTCTATTTTATGATCATACTTGGGAATCCAAGAGTATTCCGCGTTTAAGCGGGGATCTCAAATACAGCTATGTCTCGGATTCGGACTACCTGGATGACTTTGATACCCTTGGTTTATCCGATAGTACGGTAAATTTACCGAGACGTGCCCGCCTCAACTATTATAACGACTATGTCACTGGTGAGCTAAAACTCGAGACCTTTCAAACACTGGATGCTTTTGACAGCGATGGTGACGCACTAGAGGATAAAGACAAACCTTACTCTCGCCTGCCACAACTGACGCTGAACTACCGCATACCGACAAACAATAACTTTGAAATTACGGGTGTTAGTGATTCAGCGTACTTTAAAAAATCTATCGATGATGGTTCTGAGACTGAAAAAAGCGGTACACGTCTTTATAATAAAATTAGCGCCTCTTACCCAATCGAATCTTCGTGGGGTTATATCAAACCAAAGCTGAGCCTACAACATCTCTATACGGCATACGACGAAGACAGCTTAGAAGATAGCTCGCTAAGTGCAGAAGATGGCAGTCTATCAGCGTTTGTACCGCAAGCGAGCATTGATGCCGGACTACATCTATACCGTGCTGGTTCACCATTTGGTGCGTTTGACGATACCATGGGTGGTTATCAGTTACTCAATCCGCGATTGAAGTACACTTATGCACCATACGAAGACCAGAATGACATTCCTAACTTTAATACCCGTATTGCCTCAACCAACTATGAGCAGCTATTTTCGGACAGTTGGTTTTTAGGTCATGACCGCTTGCAAGACTTGCATGCTGTTACGCCAGGGATTAATTATCGTTACATCGATGCAACGGGTGTGACACGTTTCGATGGTAGTATTGCAGAGCAGTTTTATATCGATGATGGTCGCGTCACGCTTGCTGATGATGAGCCTGTTTTTACCACGTCATCATCAGGCATGGTTTGGGATGCGAGCATCCAACCATATAATAACGTTTGGGTCGATGTAAACGGTGCATTGAGCAATAGCTATGACTTAAACTTTATCACAACCGAGCTACGTTACCAGCCAACAGACAACAGCTTATTTAATGTCGGCTTCGTAAAGCGTCAAAGTGATACGAACACCAATCAGCTACCGTTATCTGCCGTTACTGCATCGGCTATATTCCCTATCAATAGTAAATGGCGAATATTGACACAAGGCCAATATGATTATCGCAACAGCAAGATGCTTGATGCACTTGTTGGTGTCGATTACGAAGACTGCTGCTTTGGTTTTGCTGTTTATGGCCGTCGTTATTATAATGACTTGGATGTTACCAACGAGCCGACACAAGCAATCATGGCAGAGCTTAGACTAAGTGGTCTTGGTAGCGGTAACGGTAGTTTGACGCGTTTACTGTCTGAGAAGATACGTGGCTTTGATACCGTACAAACTGCGTGGAAAAACTAGGATTTCTTACAAGGTCTGTTATAAAACCGAAACTTTATGACAGACCGATAAGCTACTTAGTTGGACAAATTAAGAATGAGCGGCTAAATAAAGTCAGCCTATCCCATTACTCGCGTAGCTATCTATTTACGTGATACTATTTATCACATTATTATGGACAAGATTATTCAGTATATGATTATTAAAATATAATGGATATGGTTGACCAACTACCATCCGATGCGATGACATTGATGAGGAGCATCATGAGATTTTTTTCTGTACGTCAAACCAGCCGTGCTGTACTGTTTTCGATGGGTATGAGTGCAGGCCTTGTGCTTAGTCTCAATGCCCAAGCTGCCACCGTAAAGCCTGCAGCGGCTAAAGCGACAACCAATGCTGAACAAAGCAACGTGAATCGCTTGACTCCAGCCAATAGCACAGACGGCATCATTGCATTAGTCAATGAAAATGCTATCTTAAAAAGTGAATTGGTTGCGGCTATTACGCAAGCTCAAACACGTGCTAAAGCTGCTGGCGAGCCAATTGCCAACTCAGCTCAGCTACAGTCTGAAGTGTTAAATGCACTTATCTTACGTGAGTTGCAGCTGTCTATGATTAAGCGCTCAGGCCTAAAACCTGACGATGCCGCTATCAATCAGCGCCTGGGTCAAATCGCACAAGCAGAAGGACTGGGTAGCATCTCAGCATTACAACAACGTCTAGATGCAGCAAGACCTGGTAGCTATGCTGCTCTGCGCGCCCAGTTGATCGAAGACGCCTCTATTCAAGCATTGCAGCAACGTCAAATCAGTGATCGTGTTCGCATCAGCGAGCAAGATATCGATGCATTTTTGGCATCTCCTGAAGCCAAGCGCTTGAACCAAAGTGAATATCAAACCATTCATGTACGCGTGCCTTACATCGATGACTATAGCCGTTTATCAGAGGCGCAGCGTGCAGAAGCATTAAAGGTAGCGGAAGCATTACGCACTCGCCTGCTCGTATCAGATGTCAATGTCACGGAAGCTGTGGCTGCTAGCCAAGGTAGCTATCCTATCCCACTACAAGGTGGCGATATGGGCTTTCACAAAGCGGCCTCATTGCCTACAGAACTGTCAAGCCAAATTACCAAGCTTGACGTCGGTGCGGTTAGCGAACCATTAGTTACCCCTGAAGGTATCGATATCATTAAGCTTGCTAATAAAAAAGCCAGTGATACCATGTTGATACCGCAATGGCAAACTCGTCACATCTTGGTGAAAGTTGATGAGCTCCAGACTGATGCGCTTGCTGAACAAAAAATCAATGATTTATACGAACAGCTACGCAGTGGTGCTGACTTTGCTGGTTTAGCATCAACCTATTCAGATGATCCTGGTTCAGCTGGTCGCGGTGGTGATCTTGATTGGGTTAGTGAAGAGGACATGGTCGGTCCGTTTGAAGCTGTCATGAAAAATACAGCGGTTGGTGATTATTCTGCTCCTTTCAAGACCCAGTTCGGTTGGCATATCTTGAAAGTTGATGGTAAACGTGATCAGGACGTTAGTGAACAATATCGTCGCAATATGGCACGTCAAGCACTGTACCAACGCCTAGCACCACAAGCTCAAGAAGACTGGCTACAAGAGTTACGTTCTAGCGCTTATATCCAAGTACTTGGATAAGAAACTACCGAATAGATTAACAACATAAATAGTCTTTTCGAAAAAGGGTACATGCCAATGCATGTACCCTTTTTTATTGATAAGCTTCCATTTTTAAAAGTATAGTCAAAGAACTCTAAAATGGGTACAAGGCAGCTGACTGCAGACTTTACAAGTAGTACATCTAAGGAGGGTAACGCCGTAGCGGTTTAGTAGTTCACCAACCATGTCGTTTGAGAATGTTTTCTGATTCCTGATATTATAATTTTTTATAAAACCCAAAAACTACTCTTCAACGAATGAATTTTGCACACAAAGAAAAGCCCCGAACCTAGGGCGATTGGTTCGAGGCTTTAACGCTTCATGTTGTTATTATTTCCGTGTTGACTCATCCTAAGTCATGAACAGTAAACTATAAGACAGCGGGCTGACCTGAGCTTTTATTGATACTGTCTCAACACTGCATCCTTGCATATCCTTGTGTTGATGGTCGTATTGTAGGGCAATCAGTTTGATACAACTAGAGGCTAAAGACCTTATTTGACGTAAGCATATGCTTACGCTTTAAAAGAAAGCCAAACAGTACAATAACTTATAACGTTAGTGCCTATTAGCCAAAAATCATTTACTCTTCTGCGTGTTCTTTTGATACCTTTTTACCTTCTTTTTTACCTTCTTCTATTTTATGATCCGTCTCTTTAATATCTTCTGCGTCCTTAGTAGGCGCATTTTGTGCTTGTTGGCTGGTCTTTTCTGGCTCATATTGTAGCGTCGTCATAACAGGAAAGTGGTCAGAGCCAATAGAGGGCATACGCTTTATATCTACAACGGTAAAGCAAGCACTATGGAAAATATGATCCAAAGCCCAACGCAGAAATGGATAATTGACGTGGAAAGTATTGATAAAATGTCGGCCAATACGCGGGTCTAGTAACCCAGATATACGCTGAAAACGTCGAGTCGTCTTTGACCATGCCACATCATTGAGATCACCTGCCAATATCGCCGTTTGGTCGTTTTCTTTTATATGCTTTCCGACCATGAGCAGCTCGGCATCTCGAGTGGTAGATTTGTCTGCTTCGGTTGGACTGGGCGGCATAGGATGCAAGCAATACAACCAAATGACGCGACCACTTTGCAGGCGCAGCTGCGCATGAATAGAAGGAATATCATCAATCATCAAGTATTTGACTTCAGGATCAATCAACTCAAGCTTAGAATAGAGATGCATACCATACAGATTATCCAATGGAACTTTTACGGTATAAGGATAGTCAGATTCAATCTGCTGTAAGGCATTTTCCCATTTTTTATCACTTTCTAGCGTAATTAAAATATCAGGTTCTTTTTGCTTGACCAAATCAACCAGTTTTTGCGTATTATCGTTAGGCGTCAAAACGTTTGAAACCATTATTTTTAGGTGATTATCCTGCCCCTCTGGTTTGTCTTTTGCTTTCTCGACTTCTTTTTTCCACAGCCTGGTATAAGGCAGTATCATTCTCAGCTGAAACGCTAAAGTGATACTTAAGACTGAGAATAGCAGCCACTGACCTAACGCCCATTCTGACCAAAACAGCAGCATGCCAACCCAAGCAATAGCACCTAACACCATGATTTGAATGCGTGGAAACTCAACACCGCGCACCCACCAATTATCAAGTGGTATCCAACCCCAAATCGTCACAAAGGCAATGAATCCTGCTAGCCCCTGTAAGCTGTAATATAGTAGTGAGAGATCCATAATGTGTATTAACCGTCTATTAAGATGATGACTGAAGAAATGGCCCTGCTCATGACTTATTCGATGAAGAAATATTGCATGGCTTGGTGTGCATTAAGGTTCGCTTCTTACCTTAGCATTTCACAATATTATAGACTACTAATGAGCAATCATGATGCGACAACTATCATAAAACATTACAATATTTACAAGCTCATAATAACAATCATTGTATATGTCTTTTCGATAGTCATGATTGCTAGATATTATTAATGTACGATGAGTTGTCTAAGGCATAGTGAGTGTCACTATTACGCTAATAACTTAAAGTTATAACGAACATAGTTAATAGTATATAGAAAACCGCTAAAACGCCTTGCTTTTTAGTGCTATTCACGGCATTGTTATCGGTTGGTGATGCAACAAATAATTGTAAATAGGATTGGATTTCATGAGTAATTTAACAGTAGGCTTGGTAGGCTGGCGCGGTATGGTTGGGTCAGTATTGATACAACGTATGCAAGAAGAAAATGACTTCAATGGCATCACACCTGTGTTCTTTTCCACCAGCAATGCAGGCGGAGATGCGCCAAGCTTTGAGGGTATTGAAACTAGCCAATTAAAAGATGCTCATGATATTGACTCACTTGCTGCTTGTGATGTCGTTATTACTTGCCAAGGTGGTGATTACACGTCAAAGGTACATCAACCATTACGTGATGGCGGTTGGAATGGTTATTGGGTTGATGCAGCGAGCACGTTGCGAATGAAAGATGACAGCATCATCATTCTTGATCCGGTCAATCGCTCTGTCATCGATAGCGCCTTAGCCAATGGTAAAAAAGACTTTATCGGTGGTAACTGTACAGTGTCATTGATGCTGATGGCTATCGGTGAGTTGTTTAATAAGGGCTGGGTTGAATGGGTCAGCGCCATGACTTACCAAGCCGCTAGTGGCTCTGGTGCTAATAACATGCGCGAGCTCATCAGTGGTATGGGCGTATTGCATGATGCTGTCCAAGACGAATTAGCTGATCCTGCTAGCGCGATTCTTGAGATCGACAAAAAAATCGCTCAGACTCAGCGTTCAGCAGACTTTCCTACTCAGTACTTTGGTGTGCCACTAGCAGGTAGCTTAATCCCCTATATTGATGTTCAACTAGAGAACAAACAATCAAAAGAAGAATGGAAAGGTGGTGTTGAAACCAACAAAATCCTTGGTAATTCTGAAGCTGATAAAATTGCCATCGATGGTATGTGTGTTCGCGTTGGTGCGATGCGCTGTCATGCACAAGGCTTAACCATTAAGCTCAAAAAAGATATTCCGTTAGAAGAAATCGAAGCAGCACTTAAAAATAGCGGCAACGAATGGTTGGACTTGGTTGAAGACGACAAAGAAGCCACAATGAATCGTTTAACGCCAGTGGCTGTCACTGGTACTTTGACTGTTGCGTTAGGTCGTTTGCGTAAGCTCAATATGGGTCCTGAGTATCTAGGTGCATTTACGGTTGGCGACCAACTGCTATGGGGCGCAGCTGAACCATTACGCCGTATGCTTAATATCATCCGCGAACAAAAAAACTAGACTAACTATCTAAAACCTTGAATACAAAAAAGACAGCGATTGCTGTCTTTTTTTATGGGGCCAGTTTTTATAAATCTATGAATCGTTAAAGCAGATAAATAACATACTCATTAAAAATGATATCCTTTAGCTGCGGCTACTATTTTGACTCGTAGGCGATCATTACCTCATTGCGGCGCAAAAATGGTAACGTCCAAGGTGGGTTATAACGTGCCAATTCAGGCTCGCCTGTAGGGGTCAGATTCTGGTCTTGCATCCATGTTTGCAGCGCTTTGGTTTTTTCCGCTACTTTGTCTTCTCCTGCGAGCCAAGAGAACTTAATCACACCATAAGTCTGTGCAGGCACTTCAATAATCTCAACATTTGGATTATTAGGCTTTGGTAACGTTTGCATAGTGTATTGACTTGGCATAGTGAACTGCACGCGCCACTTTCCATCCTCCTGCTGCATGCTCACTGGTGCTGTCATCGCGATTTTCTGTGAGTCGGTCTCACTTTTTTTATTATTAGGCTGCATGGTCACAGGCGCTGTCATGCTAATTTTACTACTGCCGCCCGTTGGTGCTGTATTATTACCAAAAATATAATCCGCTAACACTTTGAACCCTTCTCGACTGGCGGCGTCTTGATCGCCACTCACCCACGTTTGCGCCACGAGCTGCTCGTCATAACGACGCAGCTCAAAGTCGCCTGTTTGCGTCAATAACGTGTACTCTGGCTCTTCTGTCTCAGCGGCCATCGCCCCTTTTGATATCAATAACAATCCGCCCATTAATAATAAATAACCTGTCTTTTTCATATTATTTTCCTAGTTTCTTAAAACAAATCTGTTTCTTAAAATAAGCCTGATGACTCTGACTGCCTCACCTGTATGACTGGTACTTTATCAATGACGCCACTTGCTGTCTGTGTCTTTTGGGGTGCTATCTGTGTTTTTTGGTTATAACAAAGCGATATTGACCAAAGTGCATATCGAGCGTATACCGATGACACTCAATATCTATAGTCAAAGAACGCTAAAATGGGTGAAAGGCCGTCGACTTAAGATGGTACAAGTAGTACATTTAGGTAGAGTAACACCGTAGCAGTTCAGTGATTCTCTGACTATATGTCCAAAAAAACCGCTAACAATGCTATAATTATCGCCATTTTCATAGCGTAAATAGTGATAATCATATGCAATTTGTCTTACATAAAACGGCCAGCGGTAACACGCGTGCACGCCGTGGTACAGTTCATCTCAATCATGGCGACGTGCAAACGCCCGCCTTTATGCCTGTCGGTACTTACGGTACGGTTAAGGGTATGCTACCACGTGATATCGAGGCCATCGGTGCGGATATCATTTTGGGCAATACCTTTCATCTATGGCTACGTCCAGGTACCGAGGTGATTGATAAGTTTGGTGGCTTGCATAAGTTCATGCATTGGGACAAGCCTATCCTGACTGATTCAGGTGGTTTCCAAGTATTCAGTTTAGGTGCCATGCGTAAAATCACCGAAGAAGGTGTAGATTTTAAATCTCCTATCGACGGTGCTAAAGTTTTTCTATCTCCAGAAAAGTCGATGCAGATTCAGTACAGTTTGAATTCAGACATCGTCATGCAGTTCGATGAGTGTACACCCTATCCTGCCACTCATGACGAAGCCAAAAAGTCTTTAGAGCTATCGCTACGTTGGGGACAACGCTGTGTGGATGAGCACAACAGACTGGGCAGTACCAATGCCTTATTTGGTATCGTACAAGGCAGTATGTATCCTGATTTGCGTCAGCAATCACTTGAAGGTCTGCTAAATATTGGCTTTGATGGTTATGCCATCGGTGGTCTGTCGGTTGGTGAGCCAAAAGATGAGATGATGGATGTCTTAGACTACCTTCCTGATGATATGCCAGCAGATAAGCCACGCTATCTAATGGGCGTTGGTAAGCCTGAGGATTTGGTTGAAGGTGTACGTCGCGGTGTCGATATGTTTGATTGTGTGATGCCAACTCGTAACGCGCGTAATGGTCATTACTTTGTCACAGGCGACACAGACAACGCTGGTGTGGTACGTATCCGTAATAGCCAGTATCGCAACGATGAAGGTTCATTAGACCCTGAATGCGATTGCTATACTTGTCAGAACTTCAGCCGAGCTTATCTCTATCACTTGAATAAATGCAAAGAGATGCTGGGCGCTCAGCTAGCCACCATTCATAACTTACGCTATTACCAACGTTTGATGCAGGGTATTAGAGATGCTATTGAACAAGACAAGTTTGATGAGTTTGTCATCGAGTTCTATACTAAGCGTGGTCAAACTGTACCTGAGCTGAACTTGCGCTAATCATCGCAATTATTCATCGATAAACATACAAAAGGGCTTAAGAATTATCTTAAGCCCTTTTTTTATCTATTACTTTTAAAGCAGAGCAATCAAATGCCTTGCTTTAAATTTATTAGATTAACGCATTAACAAATACGACCACGACTGCAATTGGAGCAACGAATTTAGCAACGATTTGCCAAACCTGAAACGCACCATTAGACAATCCAAGCTCTTGTTGAATACTACGCTGATCCATCCTCCAAGCCAGGAATATAATCGCTGCAAGGCCCGTTAAAGGTAGAATGAATTTACTAGTCAGTTTATCCAAAGCATCGAAAATATTGTTGTCCAAAATAGTAACGTCAGACCATAGATTGAACGATAGTAATGCCGCAATACCTAACAACCAAATGATAGTACTCGAAACGATAGTCGCTACAGTACGGCTCATGGAAGTACGCTCTTCTAAAAACTCAACCGTTGGCTCAAGCAATGAGATTGCTGAAGTAACAGCAGCGAAGGTAATAAGTAAGAAGAACAATGTACCAATAATCGTACCAGCGCCCATGCTACCGAAAGCAATTGGTAAGCTGACAAAAATCAAACCAGGACCTGAAGCAGGATCTAGACCATTACTAAAGATAATTGGGAAAATAGCTAGACCAGCAGCCAAAGCAATCACAGTATCTAAAATAACAACCGTACGCGCCGTCTTAAGCAAGTTCACTTCACGACCCAAATATGAGCCATAAGCAACCATGATACCCATACCAATTGATAGTGTGAAGAAAGCATGGCCCAATGCGGCAATCATAACATCTTCGGTCAGCTTGCTTAGATCAGGAGTAAACAGATAAGCCACTGCCTCACCAAAGCCACCATTCATGACGTTGTAACCAACGATAACGAATAGAATCAAACCTAATAATGGCATTAAAATCTTAGCCGTTCTTTCGATACCGCTCGTCACACCAATACCAACGATAACAGCGGTAAAGAACATAAATACTGTATGCCATATCGTTAATGTACCAGCAGAGGCTAACATCGCATCAAATGTGGCACCAACAGCATCGCTATCTTGTCCAACGAACTGACCTGTCGCTATTTTAGTCACATAGTTGAGTGCCCAACCACCAATGACACTATAGAACGATAGAATTAAGAAGCCACCCAAAATACCTGAAGCACCAATAATTCCCCAACTGCGTGACTTGCCTTCACTTGTGGCAACATCAACAAAGGTATTAACTGGGTTCTTTTGTCCGCGGCGACCAATCAGCCATTCAGCAACCAAAATTGGAAAACCGACTAACGCAATACAAAATAAATAAGCGATAACGAAAGCTGAACCACCACTTTCACCTACCATGTATGGAAATTTCCATATATTTCCCAAACCAACTGCCGAACCTACTGCTGCCAACACGAAGCCAAAACTTGAGCTCCACTGTGCATGTTCTTGTTTATTGATAGCCATTTTTCCATCCTCGTGCTTCAATTAATGTCACTGATAATCTTCCTTGATTATCATAAACGCCATTTATAATAGTAGGCTATTTAGTAAGCGCATCGATGCGAAACGCCCAGTAACATTAAGAAAGAATTGATTACAATACCGTAAACGCTCAGTTTCTGCTAAGCGACCAAAAAAGTCAAGTACTCATAAACATAAAAAACCATAACTATTAGTTATGGTTTTTTATGTTTTATTTAAAGTTAACAAGCGTTTGGTCGATTAGAAGATTTATACTATTACTAACTCTTAGCGTATTTTTATCCTACTTTTAACGTACCACGCCGCGACGGCTTTTCTGTAATGAGTCAATGAGTAGTTGAATTTTTGGCTCTTGTGGCAACAGCTCATTATTCAAAACTTCTAGCGCTTTTACGGTCGTCAAACCCGATCTGAAAATTGTACGATAGGCTTCGCGTAAAAAATTAATGGTCTCTTTTGACCAACCTTTACGGCGCATACCTTCGATGTTCAGACCATGTGCTTTTGCCGGATTACCAGATACCATCGTAAATGCGGCCACGTCTTTTAGAATTAAGCTCGCCCCACCGATTAAACTATAGTCGTCCACCGTACAAAATTGATGAATACCTGAGTTACCACCGATAATCGTATGGTCACCAATTGTGACATGGCCTGCCACACCGACATTATTCGCCAACACATTATGATCGCCAATCACACAATCATGAGCCACATGCGTATTGACCATCAGCAGATTGTGGCTACCAATTTTGGTCAGCTCACCATCTTGTGCTGTACCACGGTGTAAGCTACAGGCCTCACGAATGGTATTATGATCACCAATTTCAAGCCACGTGCGTTCACCTGCATACTTCAAATCTTGTGGGTCTTCACCAATGCTAGCAAACTGATAAATCTGATTGTGCTGACCGATACGAGTTAATTTGGTGACGACTACATGTCGGTGCAAAACAGTATGTGCACCAATGGATACCTCATCACCAACGATACAATATGGACCAATGGTGGCAGTCTCATCAATCTGAGCGGACGGTGAGATGAGTGCTGTTGAATGGATCTGACTCATAATGTGGGCCTTTGTATCATCTGATGCGAGTAAATGGTAAAAATACAGCCAATTTAGCGGTGTTTAAAAAGCTAAAACTGGCTCTGCTATTATATAAAATATTCAATGGTTATTCTGATTGTCCATCTCAACATAGCCATTTAGATGCTATAACTTACTATGGACGCTATCATTATCAATCAGTGCTATTGCTCTTGACGAGCAATCATTATTTGAGCGCTAGCAGCCAGCTCATCGTCGACATGTACGGTACAGTCGAACTTATAAATACCACGCTTTTGCATGACTGTTTTGGCACGAATAGTTAGCTGATCACCAGGGATAACACGGCGCTTAAAGCGAACCTTGTCTACGCCTGCAAACAGATATAGATAACCATCTTCTGCCGTGAGCCCCGCACTAATAAATCCAAGAACGCCTGAAACTTGAGCCATGCACTCTACCATTAATACCCCTGGCATAATCGGCTCATCAGGAAAATGACCATTGAAGAACTCTTCATTAATCGTCACGTTCTTCACGCCAGTAATGCATTCTCCAGGGGTACAATCAATAATCTTGTCTACCAAGAGAAAAGGATAACGGTGTGGCAAATAATGCTTAAGCGTATGATAAGTTAATGGTAACTTAAGACCTTGCTCATCTAAACTTTTAATATTGTCATCATTTAAAATATTTATGTCTTGGCTGCTCATAATGGCGCTTCCTTGCTATGTGTTGAATCTTTATGATTTGTGTGTAGTGGCGCTAATCATGGCCAAGCTGACGAAAACGTACCGCAGCACGTCGCCAGTTAGCCGTCGGCATTGCAGCCGTTCCAGAGGAATATGAACCAGCAGTTTTAATGGATTTGGTTACCATCGTCATTCCAGACAAGGTCACATCATCTGTTATCTCAATATGACCGGTAATGCCAACAGCACCACCAATGATGCAGCGCTTACCTATTCGAGTACTACCAGCGATAGCCGTTTGGGCAGCAATCGCACTACCGTCACCGATATGCACGTTATGAGCAACTTGCACTAGATTATCAATAATCACATGATTACCGATAACCGTATCATCAATGGCACCGCGATCAATACAGGTCTGGCTACCAATTCGCACATAGTCACCGATCATTACACGCCCTAATTGAGCGATACGCTCCCAGCCTGTGGCGCTAGGATCAGTGGTTGGTGCAAAACCAAACCCTTCTGAGCCCACGCTTACACCTGCATGCAATCTGACATGATTACCAATGATGCAATCATGTCCAATAATCACGTGTGATTTTATAATACAATCAGTGCCTACTGTAGTATTTGCCTCAACGACCACATGAGCAGCCAGTGAACTACGCTCACCAATGTGCACATGATCACCAATCACACAAAAAGGACCGACGCTGACATTATCATCAATAATGGCACTGTCAGCAATCACTGCGCTAGGATGAATCTCGTTAGACCGTAGTTCTCGACTGAATAGCTGACTGGCACTCGCATAAGCCAAATATGGACTTGCGACCACTAGCGCTACCGCTGATGGCGGTACTTGCTCACCATACTCTGCAGTGACCAGTACTACTCCTGCCTGACTACTAGCAAGACTAGAAGCATAGCGAGCACTCGCCAAAAAGCTCAACTGCTGATGATTAGCAGTGGTCAGACTACCCACACCATCGAGCTCTTGACGTAATTGTTCAGCGTTGATTTCAGTCTTGTTGGTAACCGGTTGACGCTGCTCAATCCGAGTGATAATTTGCTCTATCGTTATCATAGTGATTATTAATATTGTTATGAATAAGGCAATTGCCAACCTGAAAAATCATCTTGGCAATCTATTACTGTCTAACGGATATGGCGTTAGAACGTACTACCAATCTGGAACTGAACTTTTTCAGTCTCATCGCCTTCTTTATCACCGATAGGCATCGCGTAACTGAGTGAGATAGGTCCAATAGGGGTATACCAAGTGATACCCGCACCCGCACTATAGCGTAAGCTATTGTCTTGAGTGATTAAAGACACACCTGTATCCTCGAAGGTTTCATCTTCTTTACCAGTGGTATCAAAGACTTGTCCACCTTCAGCAAACAATACTGGACGTACTTGATCTGCCCAATCGCCTTTAAATGGCATTGGTAAAATCAGCTCGGCACCGAAAGTTGCCAAGGCATTACCACCGACCTCTTCACCCTCACTTTCTATGCCATTCTCAGCATAATAATAGTTTTCTGATCTAGGGCCAAGCGTAGAAGACTCATAACCACGGACCGAACCATAACCACCAGCATAGAAGTTTTCATAGAATGGCAAATCATTACCATAGCCAAGTTTGGTATAGCCGCGGGCGATAACATCTTTATATATAGGATAATAAACATTACCGCTATAGGTTAATTTCTGGTAGCTAGAATCACCAACCCCAATCGTTGCATCAATTGCGTGGCTCATACCTTTCGTTGGAAACACAGGGCGATCTAGCGTGCTGTAATCCCAACCAAATAGTAAATTATAAGTCGTATAGTCATTTTTAAAGCTGGCATCGCTTAAATCTGTATCATCATAATATGTTGCCGTGCCACCATCTTCCAACAGCTCTTGAACATTGGAAATACCAAGGTATTTACCGCCACGTACGGTCGTATTATCAACGTTCAAACCAGCACTGACTCGCTTGGTTTCGTCAATTGGATAGCTGTAATTAAGCGTAGCACCAAGGGAATCAGTTACATAGTTACTGACGTTATCATCATCATATTTGGTCTTACGATAATAAGCACTCAGACCTTGAGAAACACCATTTTCTGTAAAGTATGGATCGGTATACCCTAAGCTATAAGAGTCAACGGTTTCTGAGCGTGACAACGCAGCTTTTACACGGTTACCAGTACCCATAAAGTTATTCTGAGTCAAATCTAACTGGAATGTCACACCACCACTTTGTGAATAACCTGCGGCAATAGTCGAGCTACCAGAAGGCTGCTCTTCAACCACATAATTCACATCAACTTGGTCTGGCTGATTAGGTACTGGCTTGACATCGACAGTCACACTTTTAAAGAAACCAGTACGCATCAAACGTGTGCGTGACAGCTGAATCTTGTCATTAGAAGACAGTGTGCCTTCTAACTGACGCATTTCACGGCGAAGCACTTCATCTTGGGTTTTAATGTTGCCCGTAAAGTTAATGCGACGAACATAAATAGGACGTGCAGGATCGATGAAGTAATCAATCTCAACCATTTTGGTATCATCATTGATACGTGGCACAGGTCTGACCTGCGCTAGATAGTAACCTTCATTACCATAACGACTCTTAAGTGCTGCGGTAGTCGCATCTAACTTGGCTTGCGAGTATTTTTCGTTAGGGGCAAAAGTAACCAGCTCTTTTAGCTCATCGTTATCAAACGTTGGCTTACCTAAGAAATTAACGTCGCCAAACTGATACTGTTCACCTTCATTAAGACTCACTTCAATAAAGATGCTGTTTTTATCTTCACTGATATTAAGCACGGCATTGTCTACGGCAAAACGCACATAACCATCATTTTGATAGAGCGCTTTTAGGTTTTCTAAACTAGCAGCCAGCTTCTCTTGAGCATAGCGGTCAGATTTAGAGATCAGATTTTTCCAAGACGATTCTTTTACCGCAAATACGTCTTTGATTTCTTCATCGCTGAAGTGTTTATTACCAATAACATTGATATCAACAACTTTAGCAGGATCACCTTCAACGAAGCGCACCTCTAACTTGACACGATTGCCGTCAAGTACCGTTTGATCCACTTCAATATTACTATTGTAGTAACCTTGGCTGATGTATTGCTGCTGTAACTCGTTAGCGACGCCCTGTAGTGTGGCTTGTTTAAGCACATCACCTGCAGTTAGGCCAGCATTCTTCAGTCCCTGCTCAAGCCCTTCTTTTGGAATAAGCTTATTGCCTTCAAAAGTCACCTCAGCAATGGTTGGACGCTCAACGACATCAAATCGTAGCTGACCACCTTCGACACGGCTTTGAATGTCAGCAAAATTTTCAGTCGCATATAGCGCCTTAATACTCGCTGCCAAGCTACTGTCACTCACCGTGTCTCCTACCGAAATAGGCAGAACCGGATAGAGGCTATCGGGGGTTAGGCGTTGTAGACCATTAAAACCGATGTCAGTGACTACAAACTCTGCAGCATGTACTGGCATACTCATCATCGCTACAACTAACGGCAACCCTGCCGCGCTCATAAATAAAGGCGTACGCATAAACACTATCCGTCAATAAAAAACTTGCTTAAGTTAAGTTAAAAAGCACATATTGTCTAGCCCATTGCATATGAAATTTTCAACTCACATGAGGGAGACTCAGAACACTTTATATAAAATGCATCACAAAATAAACTAAAAATTACGATTAGTACAGAGACCATGAGATGAAGCACTATCATCTATCATAGCAACAATCGGTCTATGATAGGCGTAAAGCCATTAGTACATAATGCCTTATCATTCATATTAGCTGTCATTTAATCAAAATAGCCGACTGATATCATTACCAATTGCTAACACCATGAAACCTGCCAGCAAGAGTAAACCGATATTTAAACCAACCATTTGTACGCCTTCTGACAGTGGCTTACCGCGAATCAGCTCAATGAAGTGATAGACGATATGACCACCATCCAATACAGGAATGGGTAAAAGATTCAATACCGCCAGACTCAAACTAATCAAAGCCGCAGTGGACAATACCATCTGCCAACTGATATCAAAACTCTGTTTGGCAACTTTGGCAATCGTGATAGGACCTGACAAATTATCCAACCCAATCATGCCCGACAGCATTTTCCCCATTGAGCTAACCGTCATTACTGCTAGCTGTTCCGTCTTCTCAAATGACTTTACTAACGACTCGCCAGGACCATAGACAACTGTGGTTTTATACGCATCAGGGACCACAATCTCAGACTGTACCACCATAGCACCAATTTGGCCATAATCGTTACCTAAGTTATCTTTTTTACCTTGTGGCATAATCTGTAATTGCACAGATTTTCCATCACGTAGGACCGTAAAATTAAGCAGCGTTTCAGGGCTATCGCGAATGATACGGGTAGCACTGATCCAGTCTTTTATTTCTGTATCATTGATAGCCGTAATGCGATCACCGACTTTTAGCCCCTGCCGACTGGCAGCACCATCAGCACTCAGATCACCCACTATCGGGGCAATATCTGGTTGCCACGGCAGCATGCCAAAGCTAGTCAATGCATCTTTGCCTTGTGCGGCGCCTTGCATAAATTGCTGCACGGGCGCTTGATACGTTTTGGCCGAGTTATCAGTTTGGACAGCTGATTGCACCGTGATACTCACATCATCTGTCTCGCCCATACGCCCAGCCAGACGATAATTAATACCTTCCCACGTTTGCACGTCATGACCATCAATCGCAACAATTTTACCACCAACAGGTAGCTGTGCCATAGCAGCAGGCGTATCAGGCAAGATGCTGCCAATTTTAGTCGCTAGCTGCTCTGATGGGGTCATAAACAGTACCCAAAACAGCGCGATAGCAATAATAAAATTCATGATAGGGCCAGCAGCGGCAATCGCAATCTTCTTTAGCGGATGCTGATGATTAAACGCCAAATGTTGCTCATCTTTGGCCACTTCACCTTCACGCTCGTCGAGCATTTTGACATAACCACCCAGTGGCAATGCCGAGATGCGATAGTCAATACCACTTTTCTTACTGGTCCAACCAAACAGCTTAGGGCCGAAACCAATAGAGTAAGTCAGCACTTTAACGCCGCACATACGTGCCACGATATAGTGACCCCATTCATGCAAAGCAATGAGCGGACCTAAGACAAATATTGCTGCAAGGAGCGTTAATAAAAACGTCATGATCTTTTCTCAGTATGATTTCTTAGCATCTTTTGTCAACATCTTTGCTAGGGCATGCTGGACATCATCTTTTGACTAAAAGCTTTTTTCTGCGATTATACTAATTACGATTATGCCAACTTTGCTACAAGCTTGTCAGTAAGATGCCGCGCTATCTTATCAATGGTTAATATATCTTCTATGTCAGCTGTTTCGGTCAATGGCGGTACTTGTATGTCATTTAATGCTTGCTCATTGATATCCGCAATATTAGTCAGACGAATTTGTCCATCTAAGAAGGCAGCAACCGCAATTTCGTTCGCAGCATTGAGTACAATAGTCGCTTGCGTACCCGCTTGCATAGCTTGACGTGCCAAACGTAAACAAGCAAACTTTTGCAAATCTGGTTTGATAAACTCTAATCCGCTGAGCGCATATAAGTCCAATGGCTGCGAGCCACTCTCAATTCGATTGGGATAGCTGAGTGCATGCGCAATAGGCGTTTTCATATCTGGGCTGCCCAGCTGTGCCAAGAAGCTACCGTCGCTATATTCTACCATTGAGTGAATGATACTTTGTGGATGAATGACCACATTTATCCTATCTTCAGTCAAATCAAATAAATGACAAGCTTCTATCAATTCTAAGCCTTTATTCATCATCGTTGCAGAGTCGACGGATATTTTTTGACCCATTGACCAGTTTGGATGTTTGACTGCCTGAGCGACGCTTGCCTGTTGCATCTGCTCAAATGACTGCTGCAAAAATGGCCCACCAGAAGCGGTCAACCATAACTTACGTACGCCGTGTTCTGACTGGTGGATTTGGATATTGTCTTGCTGAATAGCGAGTGGTAAACATTGAAAAATAGCATTGTGTTCTGAATCAAGCGGTAGCAAAGTGGCATTGTGCATTTTGACAGCATTAATCATTACCTGCCCTGCCATCACCAGCGCTTCTTTATTAGCAAGTAAAATACGCTTACCTGCACGAGCGGCAGCTAAAGTAGAAGGCAAGCCCGCAGCACCCACAATCGCGGCGACCACGGTATCAGTTTGCGAGTCAACGGCGATGTCTATCAGCCCCTGTTCACCACCCACGACATCGATATCAAGACCTGCCGCACTGAGACGCTGAGCAAAATCATCAACGGCTGCTGTCGGTACGCTGACACGTTTCGGTAAAAACTGTTTGCAGAGGGCGAATAACTTGTCTAAACGGTGATAGCCGGACAAAGCATAGACCGTGTACTGTGGTTGTGCTGCTAAGATTGCTAACGTACTATCGCCAATCGAACCTGTTGCGCCTAGTACGGCGATGCGTTGCGTCATAACCATTGATGCCTATGAAGGATACTGTGAGAAATAAAATAAATAAACGCTCTGATTTTTAAGCACTTTGATTTTTGAACGCTCTGACGTTGATGCCTTATACGACGATCAAGCCAAACTGTTGTATCGCCCAAAAACCAAGTGCAAATATCGGTGTGGCAGACAATAGCGAATCGATACGATCCAATATGCCGCCATGACCTGGAAGAATCGTTCCTGAGTCTTTGACATCAGCACGGCGTTTGAGCATCGACTCAAATAGGTCACCAAGTACTGATGCTAAAATCGTTATCGCTGATAATGCCACAAATGCGATTAATGGCACACCAGTCAATTGTAGTTTAAAGACACTAATCCCAATGACGACTAGCAAGCCTGTGACCAATCCGCCAGCCAGTCCTTCCATGCTCTTGTTGGGTGAGACATTCGGTGCCATCTTGCGGCGACCAAGCTTGCGACCTACAAAATAAGCGCCGCTGTCTGCACACCAGACCAATAAGAATACATAGAGCAACCACCATGCCGACAGTTGCCACAAATAAAACATAGCTGTAATCGATGCCGTCAATATAACAGCACCCATCAAGGCCAGTTTCTTTCCATACCAATTGGTATGCGTTGGGAATACCCTGACCCAAGATAGCGCCATCAACCATATAGCGAGTGACGCCACCCACCAAAACAGCCAAGTCACTTTGAATATAAGAGAGACTAAAGTTAGCACCAAGACTAGCAACACAAATACAGCAGGCTGACGCCACTTAGGCATCAGCTTCGTCCATTCATGAGCCGCAATAATCACGCCAACGGCTAAAAGCGGTGCAAATAAAACAGGGGTTTGGCTCGCAAACATTGCAATACCAACGATAATAACGAGAACAATTGCCGTCTTAATTCGTTGCCACATACTTATTGAGCCTTATAATAATGAATAATGCATGGTCAAAAAGTGCATTATAGCAGCTAATCTACAATAGCCCACTAATAGCAATGAACACCCATTGAAGCGGTTTATTATTTCATAAACAATCAATATTAACTACTCATACGATAACGGCTTTGCAAAATGCTAAGTCAATGATTAAAATGACAACGGTTTTAAGGCTTATCTTGCTCTATCACTATCTGCTCACTGGTTTTGCCAAAGCGGCGTTGACGTTGAGCAAACTCTGTTACCATCGTCGCTAACTCATCTGCTGCAAAATTCGGCCATAACGTTTGGGTGAAGAACAACTCAGCGTAGGCTGATTGCCACAATAAGAAGTTGGATATTCGGTATTCACCACCCGTACGTACTAACATGTCTACGGCTGGTTCGTCTGCTAACTGAACATACTCACCGAGCATTTCTTTATTGATATCATCAGCACGTAACTGTCCTGACTCTACTTGCTGCGCCAACTGTTTTGCAGCATTCGCAATATCCCATTGTCCACCATAACTGATAGCGATAACCAGTGTCATAGCGTCAAAATCTGCCGTTTTTGCTTCAGCATCTGCCATCAATGCTTGTAAGTCAGCACTTAGTTGACTGCGATCGCCGATGAAACGCAAGCGAATACGGTACTCATACATGCGTGGTATTTGCTCATGAATGGTCGAGGCCAACAGTTGCATCAGCAGCGCCACTTCACTAGCTGGACGTTGCCAGTTTTCACTAGAAAACGCAAATACCGTCAACACCTCGATACCAGCATCCACACAATACTCAACGATAGGATCTAGTGCGTCTTTGCCAGCGACATGCCCTTGGCCTTTTCCCAAATCATTGGCTTTGCCATACCGATTGTTGCCATCCATAATGATAGCGATATGACGAGGAAGAATAGTGGGAGCCAAAACGGCTGAAGTGGACATAGGCGAACTTGCTTATTGTTGAGGTAAGATAATAATAACGTGTGCGAGGGTGATTAAAAAGCGTCAGACAGACAATTCATAAACTTATCATAATTCAGTCATCAGTCGCTTAGCACTCACGCAATAATAAGCAGCCAATAGCGTTGGCACATTGACTGCTTAATATTTGAGCAATGACTTAACTAACTATTGTCATAAACAACAATAAAATTAGTTCTTAGACGTCCATCAAATCGCTTTCTTTTTTGGTCAAACTTTTATCGATGATTTCGATATATTTGTCAGTGATTTTTTGGATATCATCACTGGCGCGGCGCTCGTCATCTTCTGATATTTCTTTTTCTTTTGCTAAATCTTTAATATCATTCATCATATCACGGCGAATATTACGGATAGAAACTCGGCTGTTCTCAGCTTCTCCACGCGCAAGTTTTTGCATATCGCGGCGTGTTTCTTCTGTCAATGCTGGCATCGGTACACGAATCACATCAGCAGTCATTGGGTTAAGACCCAAATCAGCTTCACGGATAGCTTTATCAATTGCCTGTACCATAGTACGGTCGAACGGTTGAACAAGCAGCGTACGTGAGTCTTCAACGTTGACACTTGCTACTTGGTTGAGGGCGGTGTCAGAACCGTAGTAGCTGACCATCACACCTGACAACATACCTGGGTGGGCACGGCCTGTACGAACTTTACTGAAAGTACTCTGAAGCGCTTCCAACGTTTTTTGCATGCGTGCTTCGCCGTCTTGCTTAATCTCTTTAATCATTATGTGTCCTTATTTATCGCTATCGATAAATCATTCATTGTTGTAAGTTATGTCAGTCACTATTAATCATTAGTATTGATTATCAGCGACGGACGTAACTTTAATTATTTACGTTGTGATATTAGTGCTGGGCATATCAAAGCAGATTAGTGGTAAACACGTGTGCCTTCATTTTCACCCATAATGACATTTAACAATGCATTAGGCTTGGTCATATCGAAAACTTGTAGCGGTACGTTGTGCTCACGGCACAAGGCAATAGCGGTTAAATCCATGACGCCAAGCTTTTGCTCTAGCACTTCGTCAAACGTTAAACCATCGTACTTGACTGCATCAGCATGTAAGCTTGGGTCTTTGTCATACACACCGTCAACTTTGGTCGCTTTTAAAATCAAGCCCGCTTCGATTTCGATACCACGCAAGCAAGCAGCGGTATCAGTAGTGAAGAATGGATTGCCTGTACCCGCTACAAAAATGCAAACATCACCGTTTTTCAGATAACGAATGGCGTTACGGCTGCTATAGCTTTCGGTTACTTCACCAATAGGAAGTGCTGACATCAAGCGCGTTTTAATATTGCGGCGCTCAAGGGCATCACGCATCGCCAAACCATTCATAACCGTCGCTAGCATGCCCATCTGATCGCCTGTAACGCGGCCAACCAACCCTTCTTTTTGTAATTGGGCACCGCGATATAAGTTACCACCACCGACCACGATACCAACTTGGACGCCAAGGCCACGCAAATGGGCAATAGATAAGCTCATTTTATCAAGCACTTCGGTATCAATACCCATGTCTTTGCCACCAGCTAAAGCTTCGCCAGAGAGTTTTAGCAAAATACGAGAGTAACGCGGGTTTTTGTCAGACATGAGATCACCTTGTTATCATTAAATTATAATTAAAGTTATCGGTAAAATACAAATGGAGTTTGCCTTTGGTCTTGACGACACCGACATACTTGATGATAAGCATGCCAAAAGGCTAAATTGCGCTAATTGTAGCAAAAACTGCCCTTTGTGGGGCAATTTTCACTTGTCTATAGTGTAAGGTTTTTAGCCTTTGTAGCTACCAAACAAATCATACTCACTGGCGTCGTCAATAGTGACGGTTAAGAACTGCCCTACTTTGACTTGTGCAGTGATGTCGTCAACGTAGACGTGACCATCAATTTCAGGCGCATCCGCATAGCTACGGCAAATCGCAATACCTTCTTCACTGTCAATCTCATCGACCAATACCATCAAGGTTTTGCCGATTTTTTCTTGTAGTTTTTGTGCTGAGATATCTTGTTGTAGCGTCATCAAACGCTCGTAACGAGATTTTTTAACGTCTTCAGGTATGTGATCTGGCAAATCATTGGCCACAGCACCTTCAACTTCTGAATAGGTAAAGGCACCAACGCGATCAAGACGAGCTTCAACCAGCCAATCAAGCAAGCATTGGAAATCTTCTTCCGTCTCACCAGGGAAGCCAACAACGAAGGTTGAGCGAATAACTATATCAGGGCAAATCTCACGCCATGCTTTGATACGAGCTAAGGTGTTTTCACTATGTGCTGGACGTTTCATTGCTTTTAGGATGCGATGACTGGCATGCTGAAAAGGAATGTCTAAATAAGGCAAGAGTTTCTTTTCGCCCATTAATTCAACGACTTTATCTACATGCGGATATGGGTAGACATAATGCAAGCGTACCCAAATACCCAAGTCATTCAACGCTTTGCATAAGTCATAGAACTTCGACTTCAGCGGCATACCGTTCCAAAAACTGGTCTTATATTTAAGATCCAGCCCATAAGCGGAAGTGTCTTGCGAGATAATTAACAACTCTTTCACGCCAGCATTTTTCAGCGCCAGTGCTTCATTCATGACGTTGTCAATCGGACGTGAGTCCAAATCGCCACGTAAGCTTGGAATAATACAGAAAGTACAACGGTGGTTACAGCCTTCAGATATTTTTAGATAAGCATAATGGCTTGGGGTCAATTTGATACCCGCCTCATTAATCAAATCTATTTTAGGATCGTAGTTTGCATCCTTACTACGGTTTGGCTTGGGCACGTGCTGGGCAACTGCCGTAATGACTTCATCATAGGCATGCGCGCCCGTCACGGCAAGTACAGCTGGGTGCATTGCACGGATTTTATCCGCTTCTTTACCCAAGCAGCCCGTCACGATGACCTTGCCGTTTTTGCTAATAGCTTCACCGATTGCATCAAGCGACTCTTGTACCGCTGATTCAATAAAACCGCAAGTATTGACCACGACCAGATCCGCACCTTCATAGTCGCTGGCTACTTGATAACCATCACGGCTCAATTCGGTGATGATACGCTCGCTATCCACCAAGGCTTTTGGACAACCTAATGACACAAAACCAATTTTTGGCGCTGCACTAACTGGCATCGTAGCAGTCGCATTGGCAGTCGTTACATCACTGCTTTGGGCGACACTACGGTTTTGGTTATGATTGGCTTTATGATGGTAAGGTTGTTTAGTATCTGTTTGACTGACATCTGCCTGACTATCTTGCACTATATTGGGCTTGGCAGGATTAAAAATAGTGGCAGTGTCTTTTGGAGCGATAGAAGCTGACGGTGAGGTGGTAATAGTCGGATTGACCGACTCGGTAGAAGTTTTGGGCATGGCTAACCTTGCTAGAGATAAAGTGGCTGTGCGCATTGTACGTTTTTTTTGCAAAAATCGCCAGTTTTGCCGCTCTATAGTGTTGATTTATGGTTAAATATTATATTGAGTATTTTTTTGTAGGCGCCGACCCATGACAACCCATTTGACAACCGCAAAATCGACACCTGATTTGGCATTCATATCACAGCATTTGTTCACAGCTATCTTGTGGGTCAATGAAGAGCTCTCTATTACTTGGCTAAATGCTCAAGCTGAACAACTACTGGCTATCAGCAGTGGCAGACTGCTCAATCAACCTATATTGGCATTACTCTCGCCCGAAGAGTTAAAACCAAAAGACAGCCCTAGCATCAATAACGATGAAGTCTATGAACAAAACTGCTCTTTAGCCGAAAGGTTTGAGCTAGCGAAACAGTATCAGCAACCATTCATTGATCATGATCACATCATAAATACGCAATTGAATGGCAATTTATCGTTTTCCGTCGACTATAGCGTGACGCCACTCATCTACGAGCAGAAGACGTATTTTATCATCGAGATGTGGGGCAAAGATCGCCAAAGCCGTATCTCAGAAGAGCAACGTCAACAGCAACAATATGGTGTGGCCCGTCATATGCTACGGTCAGTCGCCCATGAGATAAAAAACCCGCTGGCTGGCATTCGCGGTGCTGCACAACTATTACAACGAAAATTTATCAAATTCAGCGATGATGCCAATCTTAATGGCAGTGCTTCAACCGCTATGAGTAGCAAAAACTCTGGTTCGAACCACAATGACGACCTACAGAAGACCACTGAGAAACTACGTGGCTATACCGATATCATTATCTCAGAGACGGATCGCTTAACACATCTGGTAGGACAGTTCCTCGGATCTAATCAACTGCCAAACTGGCAAATACTGAATATCCATGAGCCCCTAGAGCATGTCTTGTCTTTAGTAATCAATCAATACCCACAATTAACGCTACAGCGAGATTATGATTTATCGTTGCCTGAGCTATGCGCTGATAAAGACCAATTAATTCAAGTATTTTTAAACCTGATTAATAATGCCTGTGAGTCCATGACTGAGTTTGAACAAACGCTACAACAGCAAGAGCTCTCGGAAGCCAAAAAATTGCAATCGATAGATTCAGAGACTGACATTGACTGCCATATAGATTACCAGCCAACCCTACATATCCAAACGCGAGTCGCCTTTCAACACACCATTATTGGACATCAACACAAGCAAGTCTTACAAGTAAACATTACCGATAACGGCTCAGGGATTGATCCAGCATTGATCGGACAAATATTTTTCCCAATGGTGACTAGCCGTGCTGCAGGGACTGGTCTAGGATTATCTATTGTGCAAGATATCATCAGCCATCATCGTGGTATGATTGATGTCAGCTCCACACAAGTACAAGGTCAGCAGCAGACACGCTTTACACTATATCTGCCGTTTCATTGATCAACAATCACAGTGCAAAAAACGGATATTATTTAGAACAGTTACATCACAAATACGACATTACCATCCTGAACCAACCCATTGCTCATTAGGCCTCATACATGACTGAATATAGCGACAAACATAAACCTAAAAGCGATACTCAAACGGCAAACGATCAAACCCCCACTGACCAAGCCATCAAAGTGACGGTCAATAATGCCCCTGATGATAGCCCTGCGACTTTATGGCTCATCGACGATGATGCCGCATTGAGAATGGTGTTAGCAGATACTTTTGAGGATGCAGGGCTTACGGTTATTAGCTTTACCCAAGCGCAAGCAGCATGGGGACGCCTTAATGATATCTTGCAAGAAACTGAGTCGGTCACGCAGTTACCCGATGTGATATTGACTGATATTCGTATGCCAATGATGGATGGCTTGTCTTTTAGTGATTGGGTACATCAGCACTTTCCTAAGCTGCCTATTGTGATTATGACTGCTCACTCTGATCTCACCTCTGCTATTAATAGCTATCAAACAGGGGCGTTTGAATATCTACCCAAACCATTCGACTTAGATGATGCCGTTGCCACGATTTATAAAGCGATTAACTATCAACCTAATCTGGTGGTAGAGCGTCAGGCAACGAAATCTAATACTTCTGACACGAAAGTAACAGCTGACATCATAGCGGATACTAATACAAAGTCTGATAACAAATCCAAGTCTATCAATAAAACCAATACGGTCAGCAAAGTCAATAAAGTTGTCAAACATAAAACTGACGTTAAAGTAGATACTAGTGCGAATCACAACCCCAGTGGCATTATTGGTCAATCACAAGCCATGCAGACAGTATTTCGTGCCATTGGCAGATTGGCGCACTCCCCGATAACAGTCTTAATCACGGGGGAATCAGGGACAGGGAAAGAGTTGGTCGCCAGTGCGCTACATCAGCACTCACCGCGTCACCAGCAGCCTTTTATTGCACTCAATATGGCAGCCATTCCGCATGATTTGATTGAGTCTGAGCTATTCGGTCATGCAAAAGGCGCATTTACTGGTGCGACGACGACTCGACCAGGGCGTTTCGAACAGGCAGATGGCGGGACATTATTCTTAGACGAAATCGGTGACATGCCATTTAGCACTCAAACACGGCTGCTACGCGTACTTGCCAATGGCGAGTTTTATCGTGTGGGTGGTCAGCAACCCGTCAAAGTCAATGTGCGCATCATTGCTGCCACGCACCAGAATTTAGAAGAGCTGGTCAAACAAGGTAAATTCCGCGAGGATTTATTTTATCGCCTTAACGTGATTCGCTTACCACTCCCGCCACTACGGACACGACGCGAAGACATCCCTGCGCTAGCGACCTACTTTATGAAGCGCGCTGCCGATCAAATGGATACTGCACCGAAACAGCTACATCCGATGGCTGTACAGATTATGCAGTCTTTTGAGTGGCGTGGTAACGTGCGTCAGCTTGAAAATGTCTGCCTATGGTTGACCGTGATGGCGACTGGCGACACCGTCATGGCGGAGGACTTGCCACCAGAGCTGCTCGAAAACATACCTTCTAATCTAGAGCCCCATCTAGAACAAGATTTATATAGTGCTGGCACAGACAATCAAAATCCTATTCAACAAAGTCAGCTTGTCTCTAATATTACAAGTTGGCAGCAAGCGCTGGCTGTTTGGGCAACACAGTCTCTGCAAACCGGAGAAACGGATATTTTGCAGACAGCGACACCTGAGTTCGAACGTGTTCTACTGACAGCCGCACTCAACCATAGCGGTGGTAAAAAGATAGCCGCTGCCAACTTACTCGGTTGGGGACGCAATACCTTGACGCGTAAATTGCAGCAATTAGATATCACTGCATCAGAAGTGCAAAGAAATAGTGATTAAAGACGTAAAAAACTCGATAAAAAACCCTATTAATATCAAATATTTATGAAATATTGACAAAAAAAATCGTTAAATAATTAAAAATAATTGCAAATAGGGGTTGCCAAACTATTCAAACTCTATATAATAGCCAACCACTGAGACGCACTACCGAATCAGTTAACTATCTACGTTGTGTTTGAGTTTAAACGTTAATAATGATAGAGTAACGAAAATGGGGCTGTGGCGGAATTGGTAGACGCACCAGATTTAGGTTCTGGCGCCGCAAGGTGTGAGAGTTCGAGTCTCTCCAGCCCCACCATTTTCGGATAGTACATCTTAGACCAAATATCAAAGCCTGCTTTTAGCAGGTTTTTTTACGTCTGGAGTTTGTATAAAAAATCCCCGCTAATTAGCGGGGATCATATCAAAGATATAGTACTGACTCACTGGCGATATACAACGATTATAGATTTGGATTGACGATGATTTTTACTGCTGATTCATTGTTATGAATCAGTGTCTCAAAGCCTTTGGATATCAGATCATCTAAAGCGATGCGCTGAGTAATAAATGGCTCAAGATTAACCAAGCCATCCTCAACCAGTTGGATCGTATCTTTATGATTGTTCACGTAGCCAATCGTGCCACGTACATCAAGCTCTTTCATCACCACACTATGTACGTTTATAGTAGCTGGGTGGCTCCAAATAGAAACAATCACGACCACACCAGTCGGTTTACTCAGCTCAACCAACGAATCCAACACCTTATTCACACTAGTACATTCAAAGGCCACATCTACACCGCGATTATCAGTGATGCTCATGACTTCTTTTTTCAAATCAATTTCTGTAGGGTCTAATATATAATCAGCAACCCCGCTTTCTTTGGCTTTCTCTTTACGCTTAGCACTTAGCTCCGTCAGAATTACAGTGATACCTTTGGCTTTTAGCACCGCAGATAATAATAGACCAATAGGGCCACCGCCACCAACCAATGCCACATCACCTGCTTTAGCACCACTACGCATATACGCGTGATAGCCAACAGCCAACGGCTCAATCAAAGCAGCTTGATCTAATGGAATATTATTGGCGATAGGATGTACCCAGCGGCGTTTCACAGCAATTTTTTCAGACAAACCACCACCACGACCACCCAAACCAATAAAGTTCATATCTTTTGATAAGTGATAATCGTCACCAGGGCCTGTTGGTACATCATTAGAGATGATATATGGTTCGACCACTACATGCTGACCGACTTCAATATCATCAATACCCTCACCAACGGCATACACAACCCCTGAGAACTCATGCCCCATCGTAATGGGTGCCGACTCGCCTGAAATAGGATGAGGATGACCACACGGTGGAATAAAGATAGGACCTTCCATAAACTCATGCAAATCAGTACCACAAATACCACACCATGCGACATCAATACCAACTGTGCCTGGTTCTACTGTAGGCTCTGGAATATCTTCAATACGAATATCACCTTTATCATAAAAACGTGCTGCTTTCATATAAAACTCCTTTGTTTATAATCAACATACTCTTGATTGGTATAGTCAATTCTAAATAAAATAGATGCATTTTATATGACACGCGACCGAGTTAAGTTTTCATTTCAGGCTGTGTCTATGCAGACAAAATTGACAAAAATTTCGTCCTCGTCTTGATAACTACTTTTTGTATTGAACTGACTATATAATTAAAAAAAACAGGCTAACAATGAGAGTTAATAAAGAATCGATACTTCATTATCCGACTCTGAAAAACCTTCAAAGTATCAATACTGTTAAGTATTGTTAAAGACTGTTAAAAAATAAATTATACTATTCGAGGCAGTTAATACATCCATCGTACTCTGACATTTCCTCTCTACACGCTTCGCCAATGCCCTATCAATAATACTTTTGTAGTGGAATGACTATATGATTATGCACTTGCTATAGGCATAACTAGGGTGTGTCCTCATTTTAGAAATGAAGATGGAAATAAGATGAATTGTCGTCAAACGAGAAAAACAGTGTTGATGATATCGAGATATTGGCCAGCTATTTAGCAAAATTTGGCTATTTTTAGACCAGTTAGATGACTATCGTTTGAATTGAGGATATACCCTAATGAACAGAAGGATTTTTCTCACTATCATTGAATAAGGCACTACGTTGATTTTTACGCAGGGTTTCACGTTCAATGATATTTTTTGCATCGACTTTTTCTAAAGGTAATGCTGTTTCGCGAGAAAGATCGCCATCGGCTATTAAAGATAAATAACGAGAACAACAAACCCTCAGAAAAGAGGTGAAATTACCAATGTCATGATCAGCATCGAGAGATTCAAGGTATAGCTTAGTGATCAGATGATTAACTGTCATTTGATCACGAAATGACAACTCTTCTAATATATCCCAAAAGAACACTTCTAAACGAATTGAGGTAACAACCCCCTGAATTCGAAGCGATTTGGTTTTAGAGCGCCACAAGCTGTCGTCAGCACTAATAAAAAGTTGGCACATATAATATCCTCTCTCGATACTAAGGTTTGTTTGATATTCAAATGTTCAACAAACCCTAATTAAAGCTTATAGCAAGGCAACAAACTGCTTCAGCATAGCTGGGTGGGCAGGCCATGCAGGAGCCGTTACCAGTTGGCCATCCGTAATAGCGCCATCCATAGGTAACTTGACATACTCAGCGCCAGCCATTTCTATTTCTGGCTGACACGCAGGATAAGCAGATACTTTTTTACCTTTTAATACGCCAGCAGCCGTCAGTAATTGTGGCCCATGACAAACCGATGCAATTGGTTTATCAGTATTTGCAAAATGCTGAATCATTGCAATGACCTTAGCATTCAAACGCAAGTATTCTGGCGCACGTCCACCTGGTAAATACAAAGCATCATAATCTGCGACATTAATATCGTCAAAAGACGCATTAAGGACAAAATTATGACCGCGTTTTTCGGTATAAGTTTGGTCACCTTCAAAATCATGTATGGAGGTCGCGATGCTATCACCTGCCACTTTATCTGGGCAGACCGCATCAACCTCATGTCCCATCGCTAGCAGCGCTTGGAACGGTACCATGTTTTCATAATCTTCAACAAAATCGCCAGTTATGATCAGTACTTTAGCCATGATATTCTCACTGTATTGTAATAAAATATTGTAATGGAATACGGGAACCCAAATTAGCTTATAGCGACTGAGCTTAAAATGAGCCTGAATATCCATTCAAACATAAAAAACAACGACTGGGTAATATATGAATACTACAAACCATCACTTTTTAAAAATAAAATCATAAACTTAGCTGTTGTCTAATGATGTTAAATCTATCAGTACCTCTTCCATACTCCGATACCGTCTCTCTACCCGCTTCGCTAATGCCTTATCGACCATACATTGATAATGACTATATTCTGATGGCAACTTTGGAATAGGTTGCTGGCAATGCTGAATCGCCCACGCTTTTAATTTATCATTGCTATTGGCGCTGACCTGAAACGGTCGGCTGCTCGCCAATATCTCGACCATCGTTATCCCAAACGCATAGATATCACTTTGCACCGTTGCACCCTGACCTTGCCAACGCTCGGGTGCTAGATATGCGGGTGTACCAGCAGCATTTAATTGGCTATAGGCTAAAGTTATACGTTGTGCTAGAGCAAAATCAGTCAATAATAAATTCGGCATTATGCTGCTATTATCCGCACTATTCAGCAAGGATCTATCGCTAGAAGTATCTAGCAAAATATTGCTAGGCTTAATATCATTATGCAACCAGCCAGCGTGATGCAAGTTGGCTATCAAATGTGCGGATTGAGTGATGAAGTGATGCTTTTGTTGTGCTGTCAATGACGGATGTTTTGAAGCGGTCAGCTGACTCGCCAAGCTACCGTTAAAGTAATAAGGCATGACGACGATTATTAGCTTTTGCGGCTGATCTAGTATCTGAACGTTTACGTAATGATGTGCCAATAGTGGCGGTGCGATAGCATTATCTTTGATTCTTGATAACGCATTCATAGCAACTAAAACGTCTGCTTCATGAGTTGAATCGGGAGAGATATGATAAGAATCAGCACTCAACTGCCATTTAATCATGACTTGACCAAACTGTGCATGTTGGGCGCGCGTTAAGCCTTGGTAGTAAGTATTTTCGATGTTTTTCGTATCCTCCTCTTGCATTTGTTCTGTGCTTTGCTGAGTAATACGCTGGTGAACGACTTTGCTAAAATGCAGTGTGGTCAGTGCTTGCGTAATGACTGCCAATAACTGCTGATATCGCGCCTGTAACGCTTGCTTAATAGACAGATTACTGGCACTATTTTCCATGGTATTTTTCTCATAATAGGGTGAGATTACTGCCTTCCCGTTCGTATCATTTCCAAAAATAATAATAGCGCGAATAATTTTGGCTAGGGCGTGTCACCAATGAGATTGTGAGACTTAAAATGAGAAAAATTGTAGATAAACAAGGCAGAAATTGCCGTTAATATGAACATATTGACAAAATTTCTGACGATGTCTAGCAAAATTTAGCCACTTTAAGGCCACTCAATGTATCCATGTGCTAATTGATGACACACCCTAATACTACGCTCAGTAGGCGCCAAAAGTTTAGCCACGTTAATGATATTTTTGGGTATGGTATGAGGGTCTGTTGAACATTCAAATGTGGTGCTGGCAGCAACTATTTTTTAGACAATATGCAGTGAAATTTTTGATGCCTAGTCATTCTAGGTTAGACAATTTCGCCATATATTGGCAGAAAATAGTACTGCCCTGAAAGGCTGATGCTAAAATCACCCCAAACGTTGTTACAAGCCTAGCTAAGGTATCGTACATTATCGTCGGCTTGCGCCTAGTTTGGTGCAATTTTAGCAATCAGCAGCCCTAATATTTGAATGTTCAGCAGACCCTAAATACAACCTTAACTACTCGAGCCACTATGTCACAACCAATCATCCCAACCGCGCCTTCTAATCAGCCTACTTATGCCCTACCTCAACCTTTACTAGACTTACTCAGTCAGTACCTACAAGAGCAGGTGACACCGACGATTGAAATCGATCCGGATCAGCTTGCTTATCGCTGGGTTGGTGGACGTACTGGCAATTTAGAAGCTTTATCGGTTAACCTGTTTTTGAGCTTAGATGACTTGCATGGTATCGATACGCAAAAGTCGAAACTGGTACAGAATACGCGTCAGTTTATTAAAGGTTATCCTGCCAACCATGTCTTGATGTCAGGGACACGTGGTGCCGGTAAATCATCATTGATTCGTGCTTTGCTACAAGCCCATCATAGTGAAGGTTTGCGTATTATTGAAGTTGCTCGCGATGATTTGCAAATATTAGATAAGATTCGCGCTGCCATTAATGCCCTACCAGCAGATTGTAACTGCCGCTACATCGTATACTGTGATGATCTCGCGTTTGATGGTCAAGATGAAAGCTATCGTACACTAAAGAGCGTGCTTGATGGCTCGCTAGACTCTGAGCAAGATAAGCTACTGGTCTATGCCACCAGTAATCGCCGTCGCCTGCTACCGCAAATGATGAAAGACAATGTTAATATCTATAATGGTCAGACGGATGAAGTCAATCCTTATGAGGCCATTGATGAGACTGTGTCATTGTCAGATCGATTCGGTTTATCACTCACTTTCCATCCCATGGATCAGCAGACTTATCTGCATATCATTCAGCATTATCTGAACTTAGAGCAGCAGAAAATCTCAGCTGATATGGATAGTGATGCTAAGAATGCTTTGGAAAGTCAGACCATGCCTGACAAGATCAGAAAAGATGCGCTACGTTGGGCTTCTGAACGTGGTGGGCGCTCAGGACGAGTTGCTTACCAGTTCAGTCGATACTGGAGCGGTATAACGCAGTTGGAAATTGCAGACAGTAAGCGCTAAGCTATACCTAGCGCTAAGTCATATCTATCGATAGTCCATATCTAGCGCTAATCAATCACTGCGTGCAGAGCCTATATACTGCACGCGGCTTTCTTTTTGACAGCCCTTTTGACTGCCCTCTTGATTACCTACCGAGTCAACTGCACCATCGACCATATATTGGTCAAAATCTACTGCTAACCATAGATTACCTTTGTAAACGCTCTCAGCATCTAAACGAATGTATGCCATATTTGGTGTCTTGCTATTAGGATTATCAAAACCCTGATAACGCGCGCTGAAGTGCGTCAATATTAGATTATTTACGCCACTGCTTTCCACAAAATCCGCCACCAATTGCGCACTACTATGCATCGGATCAAACTCTGGATTTTTGGCTTGAATCTTAGTCAGTACTTCATGTGTATACGTCGCTTCGTGCACCAATAAATCCGTGTCAAACAACGCCGCAGTAAGACACACTGGCGTATCGTTATCACCAGCCACCACCACTCGCGTTCGTGATACCTCATCATTGATATAATCATCTGCACATAACTGCTGACCGTCTTCAGTGATGACGTCTTCACCTTGTTGCAATTTACCCCACAGTGCGCTTGCAGGAATACCTTGCGCTAGCAGTTTATCCGTATCAAGCGTACGATGATGGATAGTCTGCGTGATACCAAATGCATGAGAAGCAACCCGATGTGATAGCAGCGTGATATCGATATCAAGCTGATGCTGGTCGCTCAAGCGAATATTAACCTTATTGGTGTTACCTTGCTCAGATAACACCTCTTCAATTGCTACAAAATTGAGAGCAAACGGTAGATATAGCTCAGTGGTTATCGTATAAGCCTCAAGCAGAGTAGCAATTGCTTGTGGCGCGATAATCGTCAGTGTCTCACGGCGTCCTGACATCGCAGCACTCGCTAATAGACCTGGCAGGCCATAGCAATGATCGCCATGCACATGAGTGATGCAAATAGCAGCTAGTTGATGCAAAGAAAGTTTGGTATGTAATAGTTGCTGCTGCGTACCTTCACCGCAATCTATCAACACCCATGGACGCGACTTTTTGTTCTGATTATTGTGATTGGCAGCCCGTGATTGACCATTCGGCTGAACACCATGCGTATTCAGACATTCAATCGCTAGTGCGGTCACATTACGCTGTTTGGTCGGCACACCGGCAGAGGTTCCCAAAAAAGTCAGCCTCAACATAGATTACCTCTCTTACATATGATACTTATTCACTATGATAATTGGCACATCATGGTTTTTTGTGCTTCAACCATCTGCCCACCATTGGCCGTACATTCATTGACCATGTTGGACTCATAAGACTTCCAACCACCATAAAAGCTCGCTGCGCATAGTATTACAACCAAAATTTTCTGCGACCAAGATTTGATAGAGACTTGCTGGCTATTAACAGTGGCTCTGTCAATTTGAGAGTCAGCAGCGATGTCTGTATCAATCTTTTGGGTATTTAATTTATTCGAATCTGTCATTTGTAATCCTAAAAAAGGTTTTGTCTATAAATAAACAAAACCTTTCATTTTACTATCAAATTAGTTATTTATCATTGATTAAATATAGCTCGTCTAAAACTGCAAACGACCGCCTTTGGCTTCTGCACGTTTAAAGGCATCACGCTCTTCACATCGTTTTAGCCAGTTCAGAATATTGGCATATTTGCGGCTGTCCAATCCTGCACCCGCATTGGCCCCAGCAATCGCAAGGTGCATCTGGATATCGGCCGCACTGAACTCACTGCCTGCAAACCAATGATTATCTTGCAAGCGCTGCTCGATCATATACAGCATTTTTTCTAGACCGCTGCTGATCATGTTTTTTTCGACTTGACCCTGTATTTTTTTACTAATGGGCCTGATCAGCATTGGGGACTGTTGAACCACTTTGGTGAATACCAAACGCATGACTAGCAGTGGCATCAGCGATGATTCAGCAAAGTGTAACCAAAAAGTATAAGCTTCCCATGCTGCTTCATTGTCATCAGTAGGTTTAAACTGCTGCTCTTTATCATAATGTTTGAGTAGATACTCAATGATAAATCCTGACTCAATCAGCGCGCGATCGTTCACCTCTAGTATTGGCACGTTGCCAAGTGGGTGTACTTTTTTTAGGCTTTCTGGCGCGCGATATGCTTTAGTGCGCTCGTAGCTCGTCAAGTTATAATCGATGTTTAACTCTTCTAACAGCCATAAAATACGAAACGAGCGTGAGTTTGCTAAATGATGAAGATGCAACATAAACCATCCTAGTTATAGTGTGAATGAGCAGTAATATTTTATATAGGGTGTGCTGCATTTATCTAAGTCTGGCAGCACTGCTCTTGATAATAGCGTAATTACCTCATCTTTGACACAGAAACTGTATCGCGTTATGCCAAAAGATATAGCCCGCCAAGTCAGACTCAACCTACGCCCACTAGCAATATTTACTTTAAATGCAATGCTTCGATTTTGCGTGTCATCTTATCTATTTTTTGCTGATACTTTTTAATTTTACGAAATCTATGCGCGGCTAATACGCCTTTAATACGGCGATTTTTTAGACGACGGCGCGGTGGAAAGCTGCCCACTTGCGGCTCATTGTAGCCATGTAAGCGGTCGTCACGTTTGCGTGCCATATAACCAAGTGCACTATCCGCAATCATAATAAGCAATGCGACAAAAATCATGCTGTACATCAGCATCGAGCCTTCTTCGACATTATGATCCAAAATAGCAATGGAAAATATAAACAAGAATATCGGCTCAAGGTAGCATAAAGTGCCAAACAGTGAGACGGGGAGCTTTCGACTCGCTATCATTGTCAATGACATGGCAGCGGTACTAATAATGCCAAGTAAAGGCAACAGATACCACAGTTTATGGTTGGTTATCGCGACTTCAAAGCCACCATTCATATACAGCGCAACCAATACGACTGGTAACAACAACACAAGATCCGATATGAGACCAGTGATGGGCGGTACGGCTAGATAGCGACGCAGTAGATAATACGGCGGGTAACCCAAGCAGACAAACAACGTCGCCCAAGAAATAGCACCGTATTGGAATATATCATAAGCAATACCAAAGCCTGCGCATCCGATGGCAACCCACTGGAGTAGGCTCATGTCTTCATTATAAAAAAACCGACCAACCACAATCATAATCATCGGATATAAGAAGTAGCCTAACGTTACTTCCAGCCCCAAGCCATTAACGGGTGCCCACATGAATATCCAAATTTGCGCGCCCAAAATCGGTGTGGGTAGTATGAATAAAAACCACTCTTTCGCGTTTTTTAGGGTTTTTAGATAATCAAAAATATGCTGCCACTGCTTTAGCAAAGTGACTAGCAATACCAAACTAAAAAACATCGTCAGCACGCGCCACGACGCAACCTGTGTACCTGATAATGGTTGCAGTAGTAAGCCAAATAAGAACAGTAGTGAATACAAAAAATTTGCAGCCACGGCAGTGATTGTACCCTGCGAGGTTTGGTTAGTAGTCATCATGGCAGCGGCCTTTAACGATTGGTGCACATCCTTGGCAATTTTTAAAAAAAACAAAAGCCTCAGACGAGAACGTCTGAGGCTTTTGCAAATAAGGTCGTCGCGCAATCTAAGTTGAACGCTTTGAATGTATCGTGCTTACATCATGGCGGGCATTATGTCAAAGTCAAAACAGATAAGCAATGCCAGTGTTCACCTATTGACTCAACTTCTTCATTGAGTAAATTAAATGCACCTAACTAATTATTTTAAATCAAGTTTCTCTATTTTTTGCTGTATCTTATTCATCTTTTTTTGGTAGCGGCGTTTCTTACGAAAACGATGGGCTGTTAGCACGCCATCGATACGCTGATTGATAAAATGACGCCGTGGAGGAAAGCCCCCTATCTGCGGTTCTCTATAACCATGCAAATGATCATCACGGCGACGAACCATATAGCCTGTCGCACTATCCGCCATCATAACCAGTAGCGCAAGCGTAATCATGCCGTACATAAAGAGAGAACCGCCCTCCTCAAGACTCTGACTGAGAACGGTAATAGATAACACAAATAGCAGCATAGGCTCTACATAGCTTAATGCCCCAAATAATGACACGGGCAGCTTACTACTAGCAATCATTGTCAACGACATCGCAAGCGCACTAAAAGCACCAAGCAATGGCAATAGATACCAAAATTTCATGTCTTGTGTTGCCACACTAAAGCCACCACTAAAATATAGCATGGTGAGTACCACTGGCGTGAGCAGTGTCAAATCAAACAGCAGACCCGTCACTGGTGGCACAGACAGTGTACGCCGCAGCAGATAGTATGGCGGATAACCCAAGCACACAAACAGCGTCACCCAAGATATTGACCCATATTGGAATATATCATAGCCGATACCCATCGCTGCAAATAGTGCTGCCGCCCACTGTAATACGCTCATATACTCATGGTAAAAAAACCGACCCAGTACTATCATCACTAGCGGCAACAGAAAGTAGCCCAAAGTGACATCCAAACCAAAGCCGTTCACCGGTGCCCACATAAACAGCCAAATCTGTCCACCCAAAATCGGTGCAGGTAATATAAATATTAACCATTCTTTGATCGTCTTGAGCGTCTTTATATAGTCAAACACATGCTGCCACTGCTTGGTAAAACTGACTAGTAACATCAGACTCAACAGCATCATCAACACACGCCATGACGCTACTTGTGTGCCAGTTAAGGGCAGCATAAAAAGCCCGAATAGAAACATCATCGCGAATAAAAAGCTCGATGATATCGATGCAAGGGTACCTTGAAAGGTTTGATTGGTCGTAAACATAACAACAGCCTTAAAAATATAACTTTATGGGCGTAATTTATAAAAAATTATAGAAGCTGGGGTTTATATAACTTAAGAGCTAACAGCAGACCTCAAAATTAATAATCCTCAGAAAAACAAAAAAGCCTCCGACGATAACGTCAGAGGCTTTTCTAGAACAATCATATAAGACTAGATCAAAAAGCTAACTACTGAGGCACTTACTCGCCGTCTAATTCATCACTGTTTGCAATATCAATAACATCACTAACGTCGGTTGACACTGCGTCACCAGTCGCCGCATCAATATCTATCTGCTCTTGACCTTCTACATCGAACGTACCATCTTCTTTCATGGCATCGATAAGCTCATCATCGCCTTCTTGGTGCTCGACACGTGCCATAGCGACCAGCTTTTCATCTTTTGACAGACGAATCAGCGTGACACCTTGAGTATTACGACCAGAACTGGCCACATGCTCAACTGGCGTACGAACTAACGTGCCTTTGTCAGAGATTAAGATGATGTCATCTTCAGGATCAACCTTAGTGGCACGAACCAGCGCACCATTACGCTCACTGGTCTTGATAGCGATCACACCGCCACCACCACGATTTTGCGTATTGAACTCATCAATGAATGTACGTTTACCAAAGCCATTTTCACAAGCAATCAGAATTTCACGTACATCATCTTCGATAACGACTAATGATTTGATAAATTCGTCAGTAGCCAGACGCATACCGCGGACACCTTTCGCAGTACGGCCCATCGCACGAGCGTCATTCTCATCAAAACGAATGGCTTTACCACTTGAGGCAAACAACATCACTTCTTGGCTACCATCAGTGATACGAGCGCTGACCAATTTATCGCCGTCTTCTAGACCAACTGCAATGAGACCGTTCGAGCGAATATTTGCAAACTGCTTGAGCTCTACGCGTTTCACGGTACCATTAGCCGTTGCAAAGAAGACAAAAGGCGCCTCTGCTTGGTTGCTGCCCTCTAATGAGTCATCATCGCTATCTATTAAGATATCTGCGTCTGATATCTCACCTGTAACCGATGTGTCCTCTACGATTTTTGGAATCGGTAATATCGTCGTAACGGTTTCATCACCATTTAAGCCAATTAGATTGACCAATGGACGACCACGTGCACCGCGGCTGGCGATAGGCACTTCAAAACCACGTAAGCTAAACACACGCCCACTATCCGTGAAGCACAATACGGTAGAATGCGTGGATGTCACGACTAAATGATCAATCACATCATCTTCTTTCATCGCCGTTGCAGACTTACCTTTACCGCCACGTTTTTGCGCGACATAATCATCAATTGGCTGAGTCTTAGCATAGCCAGTACGCGACACTGTCATCACAACGGTTTGCTCTGGAATAAGGTCTTCACGGCTAAAGTCAGTACGTGAGTCAATAATGTCCGTACGGCGCTCGTCACCAAAGTTATCACGAATCTCAATCATCTCATTCGAGATAATGGTCATTAACTTATCAAAGTCGCCAAGAACAGACTCTAAATGTGCGATTTCACGTAATAAGTCTTGGTATTCTTCAGTTAATTTGTCTTGCTCAAGACCAGTCAGACGATGCAACTGCATATCTAAAATGGCATTGACCTGTTCAAGAGACAAGCGATAACTCGCGTCATTCTCTATTAAACCAAACGGTGCTTTAGGATCTTCGCCTTCGATAAACTCAGGACGTACAGATTGGCTGCCAGCAGCGGTAAGCATCGCAACGACGCTACCTGAGCCCCACGTATTATTTAGCAGGCTTTCACGTGCTAAACCACGGTTTGCAGATGCTTTAATTGTCGCAATAATCTCATCAATATTGGCCAGTGCAACGGTTAAGCCTTCAAGCAAATGACCACGGACGCGCGCTTTGTTCAATTCGTAAATAGTACGACGTGTCACCACTTCTTGACGATGACGGACAAATGCAGCAATCAACTGACGCAAGGTCAATATCTTTGGCTGACCGTTATCTAGCGCGACCATATTGATACTAAAGCTAGACTCGAGTGGCGTTTGTAGAAACAGGTTATTAACAATAACTTCAGCAGTCTCACCGCGGCGCAAGTCAATAGCGATACGCATACCGTCTTTGTCAGACTCATCACGAATTTCGCTAATGCCTTCGATTTTTTTATCACGTACGAGTTCTGCGATACGCTCAATCAGTTTGGCTTTATTGGCTTGATAAGGTACTTCTGTGAATACGATACGCTCGCGATCACGATTGACACCAGCATTGCTCATCGGCTCGATATGATAACGACCACGAATATGCAAGCGGCCTTTACCCGTACGATAAGCATCTAAGATACCGGCACGGCCATAGATAATACCGCCTGTAGGAAAGTCAGGACCTGAGATATGTGACATCAGCTCTTCAGCTGAAACTTGTGGGTTTTCGGCATATGCCAAACAAGCATTGATCACTTCAGTCAAGTTATGCGGCGCCATGTTGGTCGCCATACCGACAGCAATACCGGTTGCACCATTGACCAACAGGTTAGGAATGCGCGCTGGCATGACGCTTGGCATGCGCTCAGAGCCATCGTAGTTGTCTTCCCAATCGACCGTGTCTTTGTCCAAATCAGCAAGCATCTGGTGGGTCAGTTTGGTCATACGTACTTCGGTATAACGCATGGCTGCCGGAGGATCATCATCGATCGAGCCAAAGTTACCTTGACCATCAACCATCGGATAACGCAAGCTGAAATCCTGCGCCATACGGACAATCGCATCATATACAGCGCTATCACCATGCGGATGATATTTACCGATGACATCACCGACCACACGTGCTGACTTCTTGTATGGCTTATTGTAGTCATTAGATAGCACATGCATGGCATACATCACGCGGCGATGGACAGGTTTGAACCCATCACGTACATCAGGTAGCGCACGCGAGACAATCACGCTCATCGCATAATCCAGATAGGACTGCTTCAGTTCATCTACGATGCCAATAGGACTGACCGACTCGCTCATATACACTCCTTCACTCATATCCACGCTATTAATTTTGCAGGCTTTATAGATAGATTATTAGCGCCCATAGATTTTGATAAAAACCAATAAATACAACGGGAACAGCAACACTATAAAGCGTGAAAAATACTGGGAAAATGATGATATTTTTGATAGTAAAATAAAGAAGCTATTTTAGCACAAATTTGCCGATTTAGGGGGTTCCGAGCACTATTAAAATCAAGCAAAACAGCCTATTAACTGCAATATTTGAAGCAATCAACACCCTCTGAAAATATATTACTAACAGGCACGTTTTGATTGGCTGATTTTGCCATTTCTAGCCCATGTAAAGGCTATCCAGTAAATTGAAAACATGCCCTAGACAAAAAAAATTTAAACGCTACACTAACTTATCTTTTACAACACTTAAATAACGACTTAACAGGCTACTCTTATTATGGATATCATTCTTGCGATTGTTTGGATTTTAGCAATGGTGCTGTATAGCTTTTCGAGCGATTATGTTTCTAAATTTCCTAACCATAATAATCGTGCTGTGCCGTATGTCCGTTGGGGCGCACTTTTAGTCGCAATGGCTTTATCAGCATACTTGGCAAAAGCCTATCAAGAAAACCTACAAGGCAATGGTATGTGGGTGTTTGTTATCGTCGTATTTGTCATTATTATTTTATCGAAAATTATCTTCAAATGGGTCATTAACAGACGTTTGAAACGCTAGGGCGTGTCCTCATTTTAAAAATGGTGATAAAAATGAGATAAATTGCAGTCAAACAAGGAAAATAGCGCAGATAATATCGAGATATTAGTCAGCTATTTGACGCTGTTTGGCAAGATTTAGCCATTTTTAACCCATTTAGATAACTATCGATTGAATTGAGGACACGCCCTAAGTTGAACTGAACACTTTTCTTATAGTCAAAGAAATCTAAAACAGCTACAAGGCAGCCGACCGCAGATTGTACATATAGTACCTCTAGGAAGGGTAACACCGTAGCGGTTTGGTAGTTCGCTGACTATACTCTAAATCTCTTACTTATTGATCTGAATGCCTTATGCCAACTAAATCTCAAGACAGCCAACCTGAATCAAACCGTTCCATATCACCAGAAGTTGAACAAGCAGAAGTTGATCGAGCAGAAGTTGATCGAGCAGAAGTTGATCGAGCAGAAGTTGATCGAGCAGATCGTAGCTTTGATGCCATTGCTGATCATTTTGAAAAGAAGGTCTACGGCGGTTTAAAAGGTGACATTCGATTGGCAGTGCTACGCCGTGACATCTTTGAATATTGCACACAAATGAGCAAAGATCTGAATCGACCGCTACGTATCTTAGATGTGGGTGCAGGATTGGCTCAGATTTCGATTGAACTTGCTGCTCAAGGTCACACACTGATGATCAATGATATCTCTGAGAATATGCTAGAAAAAGCAAAAGCAAGTGCGGAAAAGAGTGATCAAGTGTTAGATATCACATGGCATGTTTGCCCGTATCAAGATCTTGCAGGAAAGCTAACAGATAAGGTAAACGGTGATAAGAAAGATAAATTTGATTTGATACTCTGTCATGCCGTACTTGAATGGTTGGCAGAGCCCGCTGCAGTCATGAGCTTTTTTGATCAGCATCTAACAGATAATGGTGCGCTGTCATTGTGCTTTTATAACCCAGCCAGCTTCGATTATCGCAACCTGATCATGGGGAATTTTAATTTACTTGATAATCCCGAATACAAAGCTGACAACAAAAAAAGCCTAACGCCCAATTACCCTGTCGCTAAAGAAGAAGTAGAGTCTTGGCTGGCAACGCATCATTATAAAACGGTGCGCACCAGTGGTCTGCGTGTATTTCATGACTATGCACCGCTCAAACGTGGCGGACATAATGACCCAGAAGCAGTCATTCGGATGGAACTGCGCTACTCACAACTAGAACCCTACAAGTGGCTGGGACGCTATTTGCACATACTGGCCACTCGTTAAATTGATACGCAACTACTACTGTGCCTCTTCTGATCTATCATACTCTGACCATGTGGTCGCATTGATATTCTTTTCATCAAACACGACTACATGCTCAAGCATGGGCAAAATACCGATGCGTGTTCCTATGCCATGATTGTGATGACTGGCAACTAGCGACAGTACTGTCTGCCCATCGTCTAGTTGTAAGCGGTACAAGTAGTTCGCACCGCGAAACACACGCCCGATAACCAATGCCGTCTGCTTACTATCGTCGTCGTGAATGATATCATCAGGGCGCACCAATACTTTAATCAATGTACCGTTTGGATAATCATATTCACAGTACTGCGGTTGACCAGACTCATCATAGACTTCCGTACGGCGATAAATATTACCCAGTGCTGTCTCAACATGACCTTCTTTGATGATGCCATCTATCATCGCACCCTCGCCGACGAACTCAGCAACAAAAGGACTGATTGGCTCATGATAAAGTTCGCTCGGCGTCGCCCATTGCACCAACTTACCTGCTTGCATGACCCCAACTTTATCCGCTAATGCAAAGGCTTCGTTTTGATCATGGGTTACCAAAATAGCCGTGGTATTGGTGCGTTTTAAGATATCACGGACATTCATTGCCAATGATTCTCGTAGCACCACATCCAAATTCGAAAACGGTTCATCAAGTAGCAATAGTTTAGGCTTCGGCGCTAATGCACGAGCTAAGGCTACTCGCTGCTGCTGCCCACCTGAAAGCTCATTTGGACGTTTGTCCGCGTGCTCGGTCAATTCAACAAGGCTTAACATTTCAGCGACACGTGCTTTTTTATCAGCGGCAGACCATTTATTGAGACCAAAAGCGATGTTCTTTGCCACGCTGAGATGACCAAATAATGCATAGTCCTGAAACACCATACCCATACCACGCTTGGCAGGCGCTACTGCATATGACTTGCGATCGGTGATATCTGTTAAACATTGATTACTCAGATGAATATTACCGCCACGACTTTGCTCTAGCCCTGCAATAGCGCGTAATGCGGTGGTTTTCCCGCAACCGCTGTAACCCAAAAAGCAGCCAATCTCGCCTTGCTGTAGCACTAGCGACAGTCCATTAACGATGATCGTATCGTCATAACCCACTATTAAATCTTGCACACTAAAATAAGGGTTGATACTAGTATCTGCTTCAGTATCCATTGATTGAGAGCCTGATGAGCATTTGATTGAATCAGTGTGCATAGACGGTACCAGTTAGCGATTAGTAAATAAAACCTGTAGATAAAGCAGTAGAACGATAGAAAAATTACGACGAAAGACTATAATATTTGAGGTGAATGTTGACACCACGTTTAGCTTTGCTTGTCGCTTTGACGCAATAGTATCCAAACAGGCAACAGACCAACCAGCACAATCAATAAGCTTGGCAACGCGGCGCGTCCCCACATGCCTTCACTGGTCATCTCAAACACCCGTACTGCCAATGTATCCCAGCCTTGACGTCTGGTCATTAGCGTAATCGGCATCTCTTTCATCACTTCGACAAAGCCCATCAATAACGCGGTCAGTACACCAGGACTGAGCACTGGTAACATCACATGTCGCCATCGTTGATAAGCGCTATCACTCAGTAATTTAGCAGCCGCCTCTTGATTGACAGTCAGCCGTTGCAATTGACGGTCGACGGGTTGGAAACTCACCGTCATAAAGCGCGTTGATAATGCCAATAGCATAACAATAACACTGCCTGAGAGCACTTGCTGTGACGTAATGCCAAAGGCAATCATTTGATTGTCTAACCATGCGATTGGAATGAAGATTCCGACAGCCAATACTGTACCTGGTACCACATAACCCAAATTGGCCAAAGTGGTCATTAGTTTGGTTGACTTATCAGGATATTGACGTTTTATCCACGCAATAATAATGGCCAAAAAGCCAATGAAAATCGTGGTCATACTCGCAATCATAAGGCTATTGGTCACAAAACCAATATAACGCGCATCGAAATCTTGCCTGAAGTTTAATGCAGTCCAATAGATAAGCTGGAGAAACGGTATGAAAAAAGCCACTGAAAACACTAACGTACACAGTAATGTCATGGCCCATTTAGCTGATTTACTAACTTCAAAACGCTGGCTACTGCCTTGAGTGATAGACTGACCGCGCTTTGCCTGCCAATACTGCTCAAACAATACAACGATAAATATCATGCCGATTAATAACGCTGCCAGTTGTGCCGCAGTCGTTAGGCTGAAGAAGCCAAACCATGCTTTGTAAATAGCCGTCGTAAACGTATCGACATTGAAGACAGACACTGCACCAAAGTCTGCAAGCGTTTCCATGCTGGCCAATAACAGACCACCAATAATCCACGGAAGTGCTTGCGGTAATGCCAAACGAAAGAACACGCGGCCACGGCTTAAGCCTAGCATCTGCCCTGCTTCAATCGCCCGCCTGCCCTGCGATAAAAACGCTTGGCGTGCCAATAGATAAACGTAGGGGTAAAATGCTAGGGATAATACCAAACCTGCACCCCAGACATTTCGTACCGAAGGGATTGCAGTGCTGATACCCATATCACGTAGACCTGTCTGCAATGGTCCACTGAAATCTACAATACCGAGAGTAACAAATGCTAAAACATAGGCAGGTATCGCGAGCGGCAACATCAATGCCCACGAAAAAAACCGCTGCCCAGGGAAGCGGTACATGCTGGTCACCCAAGCAAGCGCGGTGCCAACCGTTCCAGAAATCACTACTACCATTAACAACAAAATCGCGGTGTTTTTTAGGACTTGCGGCAGTACATACTCCGCCATGTGACCCCAAATATCCGCGACAGGCTGGGTCCACGATAGCAGTACGATTACAATTGGCACCAGCATAAACAACGAAATCAGTCCTAAGACTGATTTTGAGATAATACGTTTACGGAGGGTATGGTCTTGGCTGACAATCTGATGCTTATCAATAATAGTATTATTAATTACCGTGTCATTGACTGTATCATTCTGACGTACAGAAGCGTCTGGCATTGTGCTCATAAATTATTACCGTGTCATACGCATAAAGACCTTACATCATACCAACCCTAAAAACACTATGAGCCGTATCAAACTTAGCTAGCTAGCTTATTCTCGTTTTTAAGATTGGTATTATTGGTAGTGACGCCTATTTATAACCTGCTTTGTCCATCAACTGAATGGCTTGGGTTTGCAATTCGCCAAACTTCTGCACATTAATATCATCTTTGTTGAATGGGCCCCATGATCTGAGTAGGTCTGATTCATCAATACCTTCTTTGACTGGGAACTCTTTATCTGAGCTGGCATACAGGCCTTGCGCCTCATCAGATGACAACCACTCTATGAGTTTAAGCGTACCGTCTGGATTATCAGATCCAGCTACCACACCAGCGCCTGAGATGTTCACATGCGTACCAGTCGTGTCTTGGTTTGCCCAAAATATACTGACTGGGAAATCTGGTTTTTCATCTAGCAGACGACCATAATAGTAACTATTGGCAACACCCACTTCACACTGACCAGCGGCGATGGCTTCTAGCATAGCAACGTCATCACTGAATACATCAGTGGCTAAGTTATCAACCCAACCACGAACGATTTCTTCTGTTTTTTCTTCGCCCAAATGCTCCATCATACTAGCCACAAGCGATTGGTTGTATACCTTCTTAGAGGTACGTAGGCATAATTTGCCTTTCCATTTTGGATCGGCTAAATCTGCATAAGTAGATAGCTGGTCGGCGCTGACTTTGCTTGGGTCATAAAAGATAGTACGAGCGCGTAATGACAGACCTGTCCATTGACCTTTTGGATCGCGATATTTTGCAGGAACGTTGGCTTCTAATATAGTAGACGATACTGGCTGTAACAGGCCTTGCTCTGCCGCTTGCCATAAGTTACCAGCATCCACTGTCAACAGCATATCGGCTGGCGTATTCTGACCTTCCGCTTTCAAACGTGCCATCAGCGGGCCTGTACTGTCCGTCACCAACTCAACCTTCACACCTGTTTGTTCAGTATAACGATCTAATAACGGTTTGATTAACTGCTCATTACGTGAAGAATAAATAGTAATCGTTTGCTCATCTGCACCTGTAGCACCATCGTTAGCAGCTTGTTCTTCAGTACCCGCCTCTCCAGTTTCTTCTGTCGTAGATGAATTACTACAGCCTGCCAATCCCAACATCATGCCAAATACGGCAACAGGCAAGATAAGCTTGGTAGAAGTTAGGTTAGCGCTAATGGCACTTAATGACATGGTTTTCCCCATAATAATGCTAAAAAAGATAAGACAGCAATGGTACAGAATGGCAATAAAACCCTGACTATCAAAAGGGGCAATACTGCGACAGATGAACACGATATACTAATCGAAATGAGAGTAATTATCAATCCATTTGTTTGATTCAGAATCATGCTAACTTTATGAATCAGCAATTATTATTGAGATACCTGTTTATCAACTTTGACGGCCAAATGACTCACAGAGCTTTTGCGTATTTTCAGGTATTTTTGATATAGCTAAAGAGGTCTAAAATAGGTACAAGGCAGCCGCCTGAAGATTGTACAAGTGGTACATCTAAGCAAGGTAACTAGTACATCTAAGTAAGGTACCGCCGTAGCCATTTTCTGACTATTAGCAACTCTCTGACCATACTTTACTGTAGCAGCCACTGTCCTAAAATAGCATTCACGGCGGCTTCGGTACGTAAGATGCGAGGTCCTATATTTACGGCTGTGCAATCTTGTGCGGCAAGTAACTCTATCTCATAATCTATCCAGCCACCTTCAGCACCGATACAGACCAAGCTTGGAAGCGTTAGTGATTGCTGTAGTGTTTGTTGTAGTAAGTACTGTGCAAATGACAGATCACTATACGGATGCGCGACGATAGCACGATTGGTAATTAGACTTGCCAGCTCATCCTCGATAAATGGCTTAAAGCGCTTTTCTAACCTGATACGAGGTGCAATCGTATCAACACCTTGTTGCAGTCCTTCTAATACAAACTCATCGAGCCGCTCAAGCATTGGACTTTGCCAATAGCTTTTTTGGGTGCGATAGCTATTGATCAGGACAATATCGCGTACACCCAATGCGGTCATGTCCATGATCAAGCGTCGTAATACTTTGGGGCGTGGTAATGCTAATACCACAGTAAGGTCTAACTTAGGCGGCGGCACAACATTAAGTTGAATATCGCACAACTGGATACTATCAGCGCTGATACTTTTTATGATAGCAGTGCCTAAATGACCTTCTAACTGGCCAATTTTTAGCGTGTCACCGACTGTTGCACCCAGTACTTTATTGACATGGCTAATTTGCGATAGCTCATTGATTACTGCTGAGTCGTTCGAGAAATTCGTAGCAGGCAATAATATACAGTTCATAGCAGCTCTTGATTTGAGTATTGCTCAATCACGTCTTCAATCATGGTGAATTGACGCACCAATACGGCTTGTTTCTGTACAGTCAATTGCGCGCCTGCTTGTCCTGCCTGCTTTGCGACATCGAGATGATTCAACCAAGATAATAACTGCTGATAAATGAGTGCCACATCATCATTTTTACCTGCCTTAGGTAAAGTGGTTGTACTCGCTGCATCTGAAGCAACAGGACGATAAAAAGTATTGTTTGGTTGATATAACGCGCCAACTTCTGACAATCTATCAACCACCGTTTGGCAAGACTGAGTATAGCCTCCCATCAGGACAGGCGTTGCGATACTGGCTGGCTCCACGGGGTTATGCCCACCCACATCAACTAGAGATCCGCCAACTAATGCCACATCTGCCAACTGATACCACGTCATTAGCTCACCCATACTATCAGCCAGATAAACATGCGTATCTACGCTAATAGATTCCTCTGCGCTACGCCGTGCCATCGTTAATTCTGTACTTTGAATGAGTGCTGCGACTTCGTCAAAACGCTCAGGATGCCTAGGTACTATAATAAGTAGCGCATCAGCAAGTGCGTGGTTGGATAGTAGCTGTTTGTGCAGTGACAATGCGATTTCTTCTTCGCCACCATGCGTGCTTGCTGCCACCCAAATCGGTCGACCTACGACACCCAACTCTGTTGCTAGCTCAATTTTTTGGTGTTGTATATAGTGATATTCGTCTTCTACATCGACTACCTTCGCATCAGTAACAGCCATATTGCTGTGAGCGGTGCTATGAGCAGCATTATTTTTTGGCGTATTAATCACCCACTTCAATGAGCCTGCCACACGAATTTGCGCACTATCAGCGCCCAATTGTCGAAAGCGTTTGGCTGATTCATTGTCTTGCGCAATAATTAATGCAAGATTTTTCATCATGCTACGGCTGACAGAACCTATCTTTTGATAACGTATAAAAGATGACGCGGATAGCCGACCGTTGACTAAGATACTAGGAATACGATGTTCGGACAGTTTGGTTAAGATATTTGCCCACAGCTCTGTTTCTACAAACAATGCGATATCAGGCTTTACATGAGCTAAAAATCGTTCTATCACGGCAGGACTATCGACAGGTACGTAACTGTGGCTCATTCGGCATTGAGCAATCTCATCGGCGAAACGACTCGCACCACGAGCAAAGCCAGTTTGAGTGGTGTTGGTTAACCATATCTGATACCCACTAGCCAATAGCATATCGAGTAACGGTGCGACCGTATTGGTCTCACCCAATGAGACCGCATGGCACCAAATGATACCTTTATCTGTGCTAGGCATATCTACTGGTGCGAGGCTCGCATCCTTTGCATTTACTATTGGAACTGATGGATAATTTTTACCAAAACGCTGCTCAACTTCTTGCCGATAGTTGTCACGCTTATGTGATCGTCGCCATACTTGCAGTCGATACGCGGGCTTAAGTAAGCTGATGGCAAACTGGTAATAAGATGGCGGCTGATAGACAGTTTGGCTAGTCAACGATTCAGAATCAATCGCGGATGAAGGACAATCGGATGAGGTATTAGACGATGGCATGAAGTAGCCCAGATTAGTAATGGATCGAATAGTAGAAGGTAGCGGTAAAAATTGCGCCAATTCTACCTGAATTTAGCGCGTAACAATAAACTTTTATCGCATACATAAGTCAGGAATTAAACACCTAACTTAGTAAAAAGCCTTTAAACAATAATTAATATCAGTAACGCCACCACTATGACGGCTGCAAATAATAACTGATAACGCTTGATACTATGCTGCTCTTGCTTTTGGGTCGTTATCAGTGTTTGTGCTTGCTGCCATTGCTCAACGATTTTTGCGGCTTCCATATGGCCATTTTCTGCTGCTTGCTCTAGCCAATATTTGCCATTATCGATATCTTGCGCCACACCTAGCCCTTGATAAAACATCTTACTTAATAGGCGCTGAGCACGACTGTCATTTTTGCTAGCTGCTTGCTTGACCCAAGCGGTACCCGATTCTGTAGCAGTACTTTTATCAGCCGCTATACCTTCATCGAGCAACTCATACATCGCTAATCGTAACATCGCGGCGGTATTTCCGGCTCTTGCCACTTCTTGTAACTTTGACAACGCTTGTTTTTTGGCAGCCAAATGATTCTCTGAAAATACAATCTGCGAGCGCGGCTTGTTTTGCTTGGCAATGTGTTGCTCAAACTGCTCCAATACATTACTGGCTTGCTGATATTCAGTCTGACCAGTTGTCTGAACCACTTCAATAGTCTCTAACTCTATGCGCAGTTGTGTAAACATTTCTGGCATCGACAAGTCTTTTGAGGGAATTGTTATCGATGTTGAAGGTATTAATGGCTGATTTGATAGCTGTTTTGACAATTGGCTAGAGATAGCCTGTTCTGAGGTAGCACTTTCTACTGGTTTAACCTGTTCTATTATCGGCTCTTCTTTGGCTAAGGCAAGCTGACTTTGACTGTCTGGCTGAGCGAGTACTTTAGGTTCTGGTATAGCAGCTGGCGTATCATTTACCCATTGTTTTTCTAATGCCGTATGCATATCAACTGCTTTGACGTTCTCTTTGTCAGAGCCTGCATTTGTATCTATATCTATATCTATATCTATATCTATATCTATATCTGCATACTTTAAGTTGCTTTCAGTAATTTGAGCAACTTGAACTGGCGTGCCTAATTCAACCACTTGGCTATCATTTAGTTTTGGCAATCTTGCACTAACCGCTTGATATAGACCGCTAGCGACTTGACCACCTTGTACCGCCTCGAACTGTCTATCAATATGACCAAATAGACGTAGCCCAATTGGCTCTAAGGCAAAAAACAATGACGCATCGGCACTAACCGCAACGTCATCACGATAAATAACTGCCATATGCTGATAAAAGTCATCTGCTATGAGTGACAATTCTGGATAGCGTTTACGTAGCTCAAACTGTCCGTACCAATGCGATGTGCTTTGCCACTGCTGCGCCAATACCTGTCCTGCATAAAATGCCACAAACATCATGAAATTACGATAGTGCTCATCGGCCAATAATGATTCTTCATTCCATTGACCGACTTTAATCATTTCACGGCGTATCTGCGACAATAGCGTATCTATGCGCTGTAAACTTGCCAGTGACTCATCTAGCACGCAATCACGAAGCTCCGTTTCGTAGGCAATACCGCCAGCGATGGCTCGTCCCGCTAAGAAGTCTTGCCAATAGCCTGCTGCAATATAGTCAAAAGGCGTTAGGGGTGATGCAGACGATGCATACATAGACAAGCGCGTCCTTTATATGGATAAATTAATAATAGAAAACATGAAACCATCATGGCACCAAAACAAGATCAGCGGTTTACCTTACCCTAAAATTGAAAACGCTACAATAAAGGACTAAATAAACGGACGACGTTGTCAAACAACCGCTCTGATCCACGACGCTGCTGCCAATCTTCTAAACTCAAAAACCGGCAGCTTTCTAGGTAAGCCGCTTGGCAATCTGCCACTTGGGCAACCATCTCTGGCGTATAAATAGCCAAGCTGACCTCCATGTTTAAGTAAAAGCTGCGCATATCGATATTCACAGTGCCAAACAGACAGTAATCATCATCAATCACCACCGTTTTGGTATGCAACAGCCCGCCTTTAAACAAAGCAATGGTCACACCCGCTTCCAACAACTCTTGATAATAGGCTTGAGATGCATGCTGCACAAGAAAGGAGTCAACTTTTTCGGGCACAATCAGCGTGACATCAACTCCTCGCTTGGCGGCTGTCGTCAATGCGCCTGACAGTGCTTCATCAGGTACAAAGTACGGAGTGGTAATACGAATACGTTTATTAGCGCGATGAATCACCGTGACTAATGTATTATAAATCACGTGTTCCGTCACTTGCGGTGCTGAAGGTATTAGCTGAGCAATCACATCCTCTACAATAGGCATCTTCGGTATCACAATCGATGTTGAGCCAATATCTGGCTGTTTATGATAGTCGATACTACTCCCTAGCACTTTTACCCGACTGTTTAGATCATTAATAGTTGGGTTCATCACATATAGCTTACGTGTATAGCCATTTACTCGCTTATTAAGTGCGTGTAGATTGTCATTATTTTCGGCACCGATATCCGTGGCCACCACGATTGCCATGGCTGTCGTAATACTAATAGAGTGTTGACTGGTCATGCGTATTGCCACATCAATCCACTGGCCAACATTTTTATTTTGTTTAAAAAACCTCGGATCGACCAAGTTAAAGCTACCGATATAGCCAATATATTCATCAATAGCAACGAGCTTACGATGATTGCGCAAATCAGAACGCTTAAACAATGTCTTAAACAGACCCACTGGCAGCGACTGATGGACAAAAACGCCTGCTTTTTCTAATGTCTGGTGTGCATCACTATTAAAGAAGCTAAAACTGCCCACGCTATCCGCCAATACATGACACTCTACCCCGCGCTGCGATGCTGCTGACAACGCTTCTATGACCTCTATCACCTGTCCCTTAGGATAAACAATATAAAACTCCATCAGGATAATGCTCTGTGCAGCATTGATATCTTCGATTAGACTCTGAAAAATAGTATTGGGATCAGTCAATAACTGCATTTTATGATTAGGAAATACCCCTAGCCCTGTCCAGCGCGTGCCTATTTGACTGACACCGCGATAGTTGGCTGGCAATAAGTCTTTACCTTGATCAAAAACCAAATGCTCACGCTGTGCCATATCATTCATCAATACGCCCGCTTGGTCTACCCGCTCGCGATAGCGTCGCCCAATCATTGGCTCACCTAGCAGTATATAAGCGATAAATCCAAAAACAGGCACTGTATAGAGTACAGCGACCCAAGCAATCGACACACCTATATTTCGCTGCACCGACACAACACGTAGCGTCATGACTATCATGAGAACAATGTGCAATACCAAACCCAATCCTGCAAAATCACCCCAAGACCAGGTCGTAGCAGTTTGTTCAACAATGGAATTATCTATGCCAGCCTCCAACGATTAAAATAAATAAAGCATGAGTCGTAAAATATTATCAATAGTATAGTAGTTTTTAGCCATCAAACAATAGCTAGCCATAATAAGTGCTTTTATGGCCACCTCAGTAAACACGTGGCTTGCGTGCCTATCGATAACGCTATACAGAAATTATTTTAAATTATTTACGGAAATTTTAAAAAACTGTTTGACAGGCAACTATAAATCTATATAATACACATCCACAGCAGCAGAGCTTAGTGACAAACTTAAGAGCTCAGTTGATGTTGAATAAATTGCATAGCAATTGTTCGCGGGTGATTAGCTCAGTTGGTAG
>NZ_JADYWZ010000010.1:0-134076 GCF_015864605.1 Psychrobacter sp. SCQQ22 | reverse complement strand
GCTAAAGAGACCTAAGCAGCGGTAGTTCAGTTGGTTAGAATACCGGCCTGTCACGCCGGGGGTCGCGGGTTCGAGTCCCGTCCGCTGCGCCATATTTAAAACGAATTTAAACTTTCGAGTTTAAGCAAGTTTCGCCTCAAACATTAGATTGTTTGAGGTTTTTTTGTGTCTTTCAATTCCTTTTGAGTCCTTTCTAATATAAACTTATGAGTCCTTTTTCCAATTATTTTTCATTAAGAGCAATTCACTTCATCGTTAAAAACTAATCAAGAAAATACGAGAAACTGTAAGAAAACTTTAGTTTTTATACCCTCTTCTAGCTATTGATAACTTTCCTCGTAATTAAAAGTTAAGTTTCCTAGGAATATCAAAATAAATGTCAGAACAAAGAATTAACCCTCATCAAGTTACGAAACCTATACAGCTTTTAGCTGCATGGTTAGTAGGACTTATTTTAATAAATGGCTCATTCCTAGGCGCAGCACATCTAATTACGACACCTGACTGGGTACCAGGTTTATTAGTTTTTGCTGCAGTAATAAATGTTCCTGTTTTTTTAGGACTCATTTTCTTTTTACAAACTAAGTTTCGTGCTGAGTTGCAAGAAGATACATTCTACTCAAAGCACTTAGAAAAAATTACTGGTGGAGCAAGAAAATCTTCAAAAGATGAGGATGAGTTTTTAAGCTACTTAAAAATTTATGAAAATAGCAATAATAATAAAATTCAAGAACTTTCTAAAAGTATAAATAGTATAGAAAGTATAGTTTCAACTATTTCGAATAATAGAGACTCCTCTATAGATATTAAAGCTATATTTGAGAAACTAAATGAAGCAAAAAATACGCTATCAGAAGCTGAAATTATTAAAAATAAAAATATAACTAAGATAGCCTTAAATGACTTAGTTACTAATTATAAAGAGATAGCTACGGATTTGGTGAAATCAGGGTATAAGATATCTGAAACATTTGGCTCATCTAGCCACACTAAAACGGCTCCCAAATACCTAACTATCTCATTTACTGACAATATAAATAAACCCGCTTTGGCGGAGTTATACGCTTTAGTTAAAAAATATGGTTTTAATCGTATTGATTTTTCTGAAGGAGATATAGGCGATTCGGATATATATATTGGTTCATATATTGACGATTTTACAGATGAGAGAAATTCTATATTGATATCTGGAGAAATAGAATCAGCGATACTTAATAATGATATATCAGTAAAGGAGTTAGGGAGTTTGATCGTAATAAATAGAGAATAATACATCTCAGTAGGTTTGTAGTCAATAAGTAGAATTTATCTCTCTAGACGCTTCAATAATTTCACTATAAGTTAACTGATGAGCTTTTCAGTATTTTTTTATCTTTTACATTATTGTTAAGAAGCCATTTTAGTAAACGTATAGAGATGTTATCTTTTGGAATTATAATTTATACAAGTTTCAACCTCAAGTATTAGTTTACCTGAGGTTTTTTTATGTCTGTGGTTTTTTGTCTATGTTCCCTCTAATATAACTACCTCTCGATAAGCATCTATTTTGTATTAGCAATAGTTATAATCATCCAACGGGCGTGCAGGTATTTTAGTATTATGAACGCTGGCTCATTCGACTCAGACTAGCAATCAAGACCACCATGAATACACCGATAATAATAAGGAAGCCTGACATCATGTGTGCTGCCTCATAATTAAGGGCTTCGACTTGCTCATATATCGCAATCGATATCACTTTAGTCTCACCAGAGATACTGCCACCTATCATCAGCACGACACCGAACTCACCAATAGTATGGGCAAAGCTGATCAAGCTACCTAGCACGATACCAATGCGCGCTTGCGGTAACGCGACGGTTATAAAACGCCTGAGACGGCTCGGCTCTAATAAGCTTGCGACTTCCGTTACGCTTTTCGGAATACGTAAAAACTGTGCATAAACAGGTTGGATATAAAAAGGTAATGAGTAAATAATAGAACCAATTACCAAGCCTTCGAAGGTAAATATCAATGGGCTGATATTATGCTCACTCAACCATCGCCCAATACTCATACTAGGACTAAACAATAATAAAAGGTAAAACCCTATAACAGTAGGCGGCAAAACGAGTGGCATAGCAATAATGCCTATAAGCAAGACTTTAAGTCGTGCTATATATTTGTTATTGCTAGGCTTTGCAAGCCAATAGGCTACAGGTGTAGCAAATAATAATAAGCATAAGGTAGTGACACCAGCAAGCTTAATACTCACCCACAATGGACTTAGCATATCTGACATAAGCGACTGATCTATCATAATGTCACTGCTCGTCCCTACTGGTCATGAAGATAAAATTGGTGTTGTATGTGGTTACTGCACAGGCAGATAACCAGCTTGTAAGAAATGCTGTTGCCCTGCTGTTGAGCGTAAATAGTCAGTGAAATCTACTGCCATATCTGAGTCACTGATTACGATGCCATCTTGCAATATAGCAGGATAGGTGTCTGGGTTTAGCGTCATAAACTGCTCAGGCTTGGCTTTAATCGCGATGAGCTGAGACTGCGCCACAAAGCCATAATCAACACTAGCGGTATGTGCATACTGAAAGGCTTGGCTGATATTCTCTGCTTGTATGATTCGTTTTTGCTTACTTAAAGGCTCATAGAGATTTTGTGATTCTAAGAACGCTTTAGCTGACGCGCCATAAGGGGCAAGCTCAGGATTGGCGATGGTTATTTTAGCGGTTGCATCATTCATAAAGACATCAGCCAGTGAGTCTATATTGAGTTCATTCAATGATTTGGTCACACTGTATAGCGCCAATTGACCTTGTGCATAAGTAAACGGAGGATGTGTTATCTCGTTTGAATGACTACCCTCTTTCTCTTTCGCAAGCTTAGCAGGAAATTCTTGATTGGCTGATAAAAATATATCATAAGGCGCGCCAGCAATTATTTGCGCATATAGCTTACCTGATGAGCTATAAGTCACTTCAATGTCAGATTCAGCTAAATTGTTATCTGCTTGATACGCATCAATAATACTCGGTAGTACATCAGATAAATTAGCAGCAGCAGCGATACGTAGCGTCTGGGTAGACTCAGATGAGTTGGTAGCAGACTCTATATCAACACTTTTCTCTTGCGTACAAGCGCTTAATAATACTATCACAGCAGTAGATGCTAATAACGCTAACTTACCCATTATTGCTCAGCCACTTAGATGAGTCATCCTCGTAATACTCTTGTTTCCATACAGGAATATCTGCCTTTACCGTGTCTAGTATCCAGCGACAGGCATCAAAAGCGGAGTAACGATGGGCAGAAACGACGCCTACCCATATGGCCACATCACCTACTTCTAGCGCGCCAATACGATGTATCGCAATTGCATGCGTAATCTCAAAACGCTTCTTGGCTTCTTCTATAATGGCACGGCCTTGATTAATCGCCAAATCCTCATAGCCATAATAGGTCAAACGATCAACGCTAGTGGCATTATTATGATTGCGTACTCTTCCTTCGAAGCATACAAACGCGCCGCAGCTATCATCATCGAGCGTTTTTTTGAGTCTGTCCTCATCGATCGCTACATCTAATAAAGCAAAACCATCACGCTCAGCGATTGCATATACTTCATCCACACTACGCTTGATAGTCATCGAATGGCTATGAACATTATCTGTCATGTATTTTCTCTGTTTATTCTACTGTCTGTTAAATACTTATGAACGCCTATACACCTATCTATCCATTTATTTATTTAGCCACCAGCGACTGGCGTGATAAACACTACACTATCGCCATCAGAAATAGGGTCTGTCCACTTAGCGAAATAATCATTCACCGCCACTCGCAGCTCTGATTGTGGACGACTAAAGCGATGTGTTTGACTCAACTGTGTATATAAATCAATAAGCGACATTGATGAGTCAATGCTCACCTTTTCCTCATGACAGCCCGCTTCATCAGCTAAACTGGCGAAGTATAGAATATTAATAGCCATCAACGATTCACTGTTTTTTTCTACGTCAACATTATCCATAACATCAGTAGTACTCATAAAACCTTCCATTTATTGCAAGCTGTCGAGCTTCATATTTATAATATTGCTAAGTGTTCAAACAAAATCTGATGATGTTATTTGTGCTGATAATCGGATTTACCACCTGTCTTTTTGACCAAATGAACACCATCAATAACAATATCATGTGACAGTGCTTTGGTCATGTCATAAATGGTCAAACAAGCCACACTGACTGCGGTTAGCGCTTCCATCTCAACCCCTGTTTTGTGGGTAACTTTGACAGTCGCGCTCACACTAATACTGTGGCTGGCATCGTCATACTCAAAGCTCAAGCCGATTTTATCTAACGGTAATGGATGACACAGTGGAATGAGGTCATGCGTACGCTTGGCCGCCATGATACCTGCAATATGTGCAGTCTGGGTGATACTGCCCTTTTTGGTCATGCCATCAGCTGCTTTAATTTGGGTATAAATCTCGCTTGGGAAACGCACTTGTCCGACAGCATGAGCCTCGCGTGTCGTGGCGGTCTTGCCACTGACATCAACCATAGTGATATCACCGTCACTGTCTAAATGAGACAAGGTCGACTGGTTGCTTTCTTGGCTACTGATATTCATTTGTGATTTCTCTCGATAGACTTTTTTATAAATTATTTAAAGCCGCACATGCCTGCTCAAAATCTTCAGGCGTATTAAAATTGGTCAAGTGCTGCCAACTCTTTGCAAAGGGTACAGACTGCACCATAGGCTTGATAAATGGCATTACTCGGCGCTGACCACTATCAATATAGGCTTTTAAGTCAGGCTCAATACTCAACTGATAAAGCCCTAACAGTGGATATAGGTGACTGTCGTCTGTTAAGCAGATGACTTTTTTATCAGCGGCTTGAGCACTCGCCCATTGCAATTCGTGCCACAAGTCAGTCGCCGGTATCAAACTATCGCAGCTAATGACCATGAGCCATGATGACTTGTTCTTATCCATAGTCGCTGAACCAGCCGCTGAACCATTTACCTTAATCAATGTTTGCATGGCAGACTCAATAGCGGTTAATGCACCAGCCGTATCAATCTGTTCATCACTCTCATTAGTAGTATAATCAGAGATATGAAAAATTGCTGAGCACGGTCGGCTTCGCACTAAATCTGCATCAATATCAAAGCCACGCCCATTGTCTGCAATCATAATAGGCAGATGGGTATCAGCCACATTTAGCTCAAGCGCGTGACGGACATGATAGTCGAGCAAGCGTTCCCCTGTCGGCAAAGTAAGCGCCGCTTTGGGCGTACCCATGCGTTTAGATGCCCCGCCCGCCAAAATAACAATGCCTGCCAAGCCAGTTGCCAGATTTGAATTATTCATCGTTGATAATATCAGTCGTGACTTGGGTTTTGTGCCAAAAAATGCGGCACAAAGTTACATGGACGTGTACGACTATCAAACTGATCCTTCAAGATATTTTCCCAACCTGTACGACACGCACCTGATGAGCCAGGTAAGCAAAAGATACCCGTGCCATTCGCCATGCCAGCCACAGCTCGCGACTGTACTGTTGACATGCCAATCTCATCTTTTGAGATGAGGCGGAACATTTCACCAAAGCCATCGATAGATTTATCAAACAAGACCTTTACTGCCTCTGGCATACTGTCTCTAATGAAAAAACCTGTGCCGCCAGTCGTAATCACTGCATGAACTTTTGGATCCGCAATCCAACCACTAATAACAGCTCTTATTTGATAAATGTCATCGGTAATCAGCTGACGGTCTGCCAAATGGTGGCCTGCTTCCTTTAGACTATCGACTAAATACTGTCCTGACGTGTCTTCTGCTAGCGTACGACTATCCGAGACGGTCAATACAGCTATATTAAGTGGGGTAAATTGTGCAGCAGGCTTGCTCATAAAAATTCCTTTATACATATAATTTTATAGTATGTTTAAAAATGTCGTTGGCACTCTAGCTATTCAATGTCGTGTGTCATGCTTAATGGCTGTACACCTTAACCACCAATGATTGATAGATTGTGCATGATGCCACTGTTAGAGTCGTGCAGATGATGGTGCTCAGGCTTGATCGGCATAAATTCATGTAAGGTATTCACCAGTCCTTGCACATTGTTTTGCTGCAGATGCGGACGAATATCATAATTGCCTTCATCGAACAGACATAAATGTACTTTACCCTGACTGCTGACTCGCAGACGGTTACAGGTATCACAAAAATGTGCAGCATAAGGCGCGATCATACCGATACGGCCTACATAGTCAGGATGACTGTACTCTACCGCTGGGCCATCGCTACTCCCACGCTCATGTGGTTGCCAGCCGCGCTCCAATAGATAGTCAGTGATGATATCAGACTGCGCATGCTGGGCAAAAAACAAGTCACTATTATCACTGGTCTGCATAAACTCGATAAAACGATAGGTGACTTTTCTGTCTTTTACATAGTCGATGGCATCCATGAGATTTTCAAAGGCCGTCTCTGCCATCAAAACACCGTTTATTTTGAGTTTAATATCGGTCGTTTCTAGTAGCGTATCCATATCGATGAGCAGCTGCGGCAAACTATTGAAGCCCGTCATCTTATGAAAGGTCGCGGCATCAAAGCTATCCATACTGATATTAAGCTGATCCAGTCCTGCGGCTTGCCAACTGGCTAAGTGCTTGCCGAGCTTATAACCATTACTGGTCATCGCCACTGTCTGGATGCCATCAGTTTGCTTAATCGTTTTTATAATCTCAACAACATCGCGGCGAATAGAAGGCTCACCACCAGTAATTCTGACTTTTTTAGTCCCTACTTGGGCAAAGCCGCGTATTAATGTAGCAATCTCAGGTACACTCAATTCGTTATCAGGGCGCTTGCCTTGGTAACCATTTGGTAAACAGTATTCACAGCTAAAATTACAAAAATCAGTGATAGATAGACGCAGATAAGTCAGACGACGTGAAAACCCATCCGTCAGGGGTTCATAGTTTTCCAGTGGCGAGTACTGTTGAGCACTACCTATGTTACCGTAATTATCACTCATATTTTACTACCGTCAGTATTGCTTACTATCTATAAGCATTACTTTATTATTTGCGTTTAGCATACTATTATAGAAATTATTATCAGTGGTTTAATACTCACCTTATAGTAAGTTAACACATGGAGAATTAATTATATAACCAAGGAAAAGGTTGTACCGTGACCGTACTATTTGCAGAGACATTGCCGCTGTCTTTGTCCAATACAATAAAACAATTGGCACGGCTAAGCTGCTTTATTCTGTGAGATTGCTGACTGGTGAAGCTCTCGACTTCATAACTGCCTACTGCATTCTGTGACAGCACACCGCGCTGAAAGTCTTTACGACCTGCTGACTTTCTGATGTCATTGGTGAGCGTGGCTTGAATACTCAGCTGCATAGGCTGCTCTAACACGTCCGCGCCTGACATCTGCCACAGTGCTGGTATCACAAACTGTAGCGCGCCAACGACTGTGGATAAGGGATTGCCCGGTAGACCAAAGTACAGCACTGGCTTATCAATGTCTTTGTTTAATTCACCAAACACGAAAGGCTTGCCTGGCTTCATAGCCACTTTATAGTGATTGATTTGACCTAACTGCTCAATCACAGTGGTTAAAAAGTCATAATCACCAACAGATACACCCGCCGTTGAGATAATGACATCACAGTCTTGCATGGCATCATGAATAGCAGCGGTCGTCTGTTCTAAGTTATCAGGGATGATACCGTAATCACGAATGGTAATAGGTAAGTCTGATAAGAGGCTTTTGAGCGTTGGAGTATTGGAATTATATATTTGCGCTAAGCTGGTCAGCTCATTACCAATCGCCACGAGCTCATCGCCAGTGGCTAAAACACCTACCGTCAGTGGCTCAAACATACGGACTTGGCTAATACCTAAGTTTGCTAACAAGCTAATATCAGCAGGGTTAATACGCTTGCCTATTTTCAGCACCGCCTCACCCGATTCAATTTCTTCGCCCTGTTTACGAATATTTTTATCAACCTGAGCCGCTTGCACTAGCGTTATAGCATAAGGTTGTGATTTATCAAGCGTATCTTTTATGTCTAAAAAATTGGTGTTCTCTTGCATGATAACCGTATCGCAACAGTCTGGCACTACCGCACCCGTAAAGATACGGACACCTTGCCCTGCTATCAACTCACCTATATAAGCGCAGCCAGCCTGAGACTCTCCGATAATGTCGATAGTGCTGTCCATTGCTAGCTCGCTACCTTGTGCAATCGCATAGCCATCCATCGCAGATAGATTCTGTCTGGGCACATCAAATGTCGAGGTGATGTCTTGCGCCAAAATATGGTTGCGACTGTCTAATAAGTCACACGTCTGCAGAGCTCTATTTTGTAGTGGAAAGTCGGTATCGTTGCAGTTATTTATACGCTGCTTTATCGCTGCTTGTAGTTCTTCCATGGTAATCATATCGCACACTCTTTGGGTCGTTCTATTTATTTATTATTTGAAAACTGTTATTCGAAAACTGTTATTTAAAAATTATCCTTTGAAAACTGCTACTAAAAACGTGGTTTAAAAAATCCATTTTCTAGAGCGTGTCCTCATTTTAAAAATGGTGATAAAAATAAGATAAATTGCAGTCAAACAAGGAAAATAGCGCAGATAATATTGAGATATTAGTCAGCTATTTGACGCCATTTGGCAAGATTTAGCCATTTTTAACCCATTTAGATAACTATCGATTGAATTGAGGACACGCCCTAGAGTCTAGCACTCACAATCGTAATTTTCTTGTATTAACCTTGTCCTGATAAGTTTTGACAAAAGCGCAGTAGATTCAACTTGAGTACTCCATACTTATTGTCTCGATAGCTACCAGCAAAATCACCCATAGACTGAGGCAAAAAAAGCACCTTGGCAAGGTGCTTTTTGTAGAACAAAGTAACGTAATCATTGAAACATCAGCGGTCAAAAACAGTGGCACTTATATCACGTATCAACAGCAATAGCTTCTCTCACCATGATGCCAATGAAGACGCGCTACGCTGGGTAATAAAGCCATCTGGAGTCTGACCATTATCTCCCTGCCAGCGTTGGAACGCCATACGAGTATTAGTACCAACGATGCCATCCGCGCCTTTTGTGTCGTAACCTGCACTGGTCAAGCGCTGTTGTAAACTACGTACCTGAGTAGTCGATAACGGACGCTCATAGCGCGGCCATGACTTTTGCAAGCCGCCTTGTCCCGTAATTGCTTTACCCAATAAGCTCACCCCTAGCGCATAGCTTGATGAATTGTTATAGACCTTGATTACATCAAAGTTTGGGCTTAACAATAGTACTGGACCATCCTTGCCAGCTGGCAGCCATAGCTCCATTTCTGTATTAGCATCCAACGACACATCCGCTATTGTGTCAACGCCCATTGCAGCCCATCTAGCCGCAGACTGCTTGCTACCAACAGTTGAATAATCGAATGAGGTCGGAACCGTTGCTTCATAAAACGGCGCCAACCCACGAACCCAACCTGAGTTGCTTAGGTAATTGGCCGTAGAAGCCAAGGCATCACCAGTGGCCCATGGGTTACGATGACCATCACCATCGCCATCGACGCCATGTTTAAGCCATGTGGCAGGGATGAATTGAGTTTGACCCATACCACCAGCCCAAGAGCCCTCAAGCTGTGACCATGACACATCACCACGCTGTAATAGCGTCGCTAATGACAGTAACTGAGTTTCTGCAAACTCTTGGCGGCGACCGTCATAAGCCAAACTACCCAATGAGCTTGGCAAACTACTATTACCAGTCACAACACCATATGAAGACTCCATACCCCAGATAGCAGCGACAATTTCTGCACTCACACCATACTGTGATTCTAACTGCGACAGATATGCACGTTGCTCGGCAAACTTACGCTTACCCGTACTCACGCGCCCATCAGATACAGCAGAATCTACATATTCCCAAGGCATCTTTGAAAACTCTGGCTGTCCTGAGTCTAGCGAAATCACTTGCTGATTTAAATAAGCTGAGTCAAGCAGACGACGAACGGTTGCCGCATCATTGCCTGATGCAATCGCACGCATGGAAAAATCCGACTTCCAGTCATAAAAGCTGTTATAGCTTGGCTTTGCCACTGGCGGCGTAACTACTGGCATTGGTGTTGGTTTCACTTGTATTGTTTGAGTCTGGGTAATCTCAACATTGCCTTGACGCACGGGCTTGTTAGTCTCTTGCATGGCCTGTTGGCTCGTACACCCAACCATGACTAGAGCTGGGAAAAGAGCAATGTACTGTTTTTTTAACATCATAAAAATTCTCAGGTATGAATAAGTAAGGTGACTCAAACGACACAACTTTATGCAAATCGCGTTCATAAAGCAATGTCAGTAACGCCACTAAATTCGCCAAGCAATTAAAAACACGGTGTCAAACTTAACGTCCCAATACCGCACGTGGGTCGATAGGATTACCATTTAAACGTACTTGGAACTCCAAGCCCACTTGATTGGTTGTACCACTGTTGCCCATATTTGCAATACGTTGACCCAGCTGTACCGTATCGCCTTCTTTGACAAGTAGCTCACTATTATGTGCATAGGCAGTGATGTAGTTATCACTATGACGAATCATAATAAGGTTGCCATATTCTGTCAGACCATTACCTGAGTAGAGTACTGTTCCTGCTTGGCTGGCAAGCACTGGATCACCAACATTACCAGCAAACCACATACCCATCGTGCCCGCTGCCACATCGAAATTACGAGTGACTTGATTGCGACTTGGATATTCATAACCTGACGTTGCGTTTGCAGTTACTGCATAGACAGGGTTTTGTGAGTTATTCTGAGGCGCACTGGTTACAGGAGGTGTATAGGTTTGCTTAGGCTGTGTATACGTGTTATTCGCTGTCGTCTCTTGGCTGCCTTGCCATAGCTTGAGCCACTGACCACTATAAATCGTATACTTGCTGTCTAAGTTATTAAGTGCGCCGATTTGACGGTAACTGACACGATAGCGCTCGGCGATTTGACTGACCGTATCGCCGCGTTGCACGCGATGATAGTTAGGAATGCCTTGTGCATTGGTGACAATTGTAGGACCAGCTTGATTAGCTGATTGGTAAGTAGGTTTGGTAGCACAACCGACTATCGTTAAGGTTGCGACTGTTAGAGTGCCAATCAATGCCGCTGTTGTAAAGCGTGATCCAGCAATAAGCTTCTTCATACAAGGTTTCCTATTTTTTACGTTATTCACAAACGTCTTGTGTGACTCACAAGCATGTTGCTAACTTTTATACTACTTAAATTTTTGACAATGACCATCATTGGTCACTTGATAATCAGTACGTTCTTTTGCCTTTCACCACTTACCTAACGCCATTCATCGTTCTATAGGCACACATTTACAAAGCTAACGAAGATAAACTGTCTAGTGCAGCGACTGGCGTATGATGGAGTCGCACTGGTGATAGGCTAATATAACCTGCCGCCACTGCTTGGTCATCTGTTAATTGTATGGCAGATGATGGCATGTCTTCCATTTTTTCTGGCACCTCATGTCTAGATTTGCGTAGCGATAGCCAATAGGCATCTCGCCCGCGTGGATCAACCACATGGTGCACAGGACGGGCAATCTGACGATGCCCTAACGAAGTTATCTTGCGACCTTTGATCTCATCAGCATGATTAACATCCGGAATATTAACGTTTAATACGTGATAGGGCAAATTTTTGCAGGCATCTAATAGTGAAGTGTCAGCTAATAACTTAACAATCTCATTTGCTGCCAGCTGATAATCACTGGCTTGCTCTTGCCCACTTGCTTTGGCACCGCCGCCTACCAAAGAAGTTGCGATGGCAGGCACGCCAAAAAGCTGCGCTGTTAAGGCTGCTCCAAAGGTGCCAGAAAACATCACATCCTGCCCTAAATTAGCACCTGAGTTGATGCCCGTAATCACACAATCAAAGCGCGTATGACGATACAACTCATGTAATGCTAAATAAACACAGTCCGCAGGTGAGCCATTCACAGCGACAAAGCCAGACGGCAGTTCATGAGTGTGCAATGGCGTAGTAACACTCAAGGCACTCGCGTAACCACTCTGCTCACTATTTGGCGCCACCACCACTACGTCACCAATGGTAGACAATGCCTGATACAGTGCCAACAACCCTGGCGCATAAACCCCATCATCATTACTAATCAAAAATTTCATTGCTACTCAATATATTTATAAATGACCGTCTGTCCACTTATGAACTTTATCGGCATAAAATTGCTATAATTAGAACCGGAAACAGAAGCGATAGCATCACAGCCTCGGAAAAATTGCACGATATTAGTTCAGTATATCAAGGCTATATTGCAATCGTAATGATGAAAGATTATACCCTACATAGTATCCTGACACGAACCCTGTCTTTGCTTAGAATCTAGCTGATTTGTTATTTTACTAACGACTTTATCCGTATAGTCACTGAATTGGCAGAGGCAAAAGTATTGCGCTTCACGTTACAATAGGCAACAACGGACAACAATATAAACTTATATTTTTATGCTGACGTAACTTACAAGTATATGCTGCTGATATGTTGCTAAGAAACGACTTTGGCTCACAAGACATCTACACATAAATCAATATTTTATGTGACTTTTGTTTTTTTAGCCATTAACATATGACCATCAAATAAAGATAAGCGAGTGTAATGCTAAATGAAAAATCAATCGATATTATCTATAGCTTCTGTCATAGCAAAAACTGCACCAAAATTTGGTCTTGCAGGACTGATAACGTCTGTTGCTATGCTATCTCAAGCATCTTTTGCGGCGAGTAATCCTGATACAACCATACCTTTAGATATGGCTGGCGTGAACATAACCAAGCACGAAATTGCGGTGATGCAAGTGCTGTCAGAGATATGTCCACCGATGCTAAGTGGCAACCAAAAACAGCGCTTTTATAAATCATATGGTGTGCAGTTGCACGAACTAATGCCATCTTTAGAGGATCCAAAAGCGGCTATTCAATATCTCTCAACTCAACAAGATTATCGTCAAATCTTACAAGGCATTCGTAGCTGGACGATGGGCTTCTCAAAGCAAGAAAACAAAGCACTATGTGAAGATTTAGCAAACGCTGAATATTAGTCGCCGGCCTAGATACTATTAGATAATATCCAGATATAACTAGCCTACTAGCAAGTAGCAAGTAGCAAGTAGCAAGTAGCAAGTAGCAAGTAGCAAGTAGCAAGTAGCAAGTAGCAAGTAGCAAGTAGCAAGTAGCAAGTAGCAAGTATGACAAACCCGCTACCATTAACGATAATAAAACAGCGGTACTAACTAAGGCATGTCATTTCTATATAGAAAGAGACTTAAAAACTGTATGATTTAATTTGTACAATAAAAAGCTTGCTGTAGCCCCGCTCAAAATAATAGACGGTGCAGCAGGCTTTTTTGTGGCTACAACCAAACCTCCCCTAAATATTCTACTTTGTTTTTAGTCGCGCCTTATTTTTTGTATTTATCGATTCCCCATCGGTTGTCATTTTGCTAAGATAAGGCGTTAATTTTATGTCTATTGCGCAGTCATTCATATTTTCATCGATACATTATTTTAAACACTGCATTTAAGACATGCTGCTTAAAATAATGTATGAAAATTAGTACAGGATACAAGCGATAGATACATTTGGTTCCATGATGCGGTGTAACGATATATGACAGTAAAGCGTGTAAAAAATCAGCTTGTACAGCTGGTAGTTGGTGTAAGTATCTCAATGAGTGCAGTGATGGCAAGTGCTGCTATACAGCCGCCCGAGATGGACAATACCGCCTATGTATTAATGGATTACAACACTGGTGAAATCTTGGCTCAAAAAAATGCCAATGAGTCACTACCACCAGCGTCTCTCACCAAGATGATGACCAGTTATATCATTGAGCAGCGCTTAGCATCAGGTGACCTCAAAGAAGACGAACAAGTGTTAATGAGCTCAAATGCTTGGTGCCGTGGCAGTAGTAGTCAGTCTTGTATGTATGTACCAGTGAATAAGACAGCTAGTGTCATTGACATGCTACGCGGTATTATCATTCAGTCAGGTAATGATGCGTCAAAAGCGATGGCTGAGCACATTGCTGGTAGCGAAGCATCATTTGCTATCTTGATGAATGAGCAAGCAGAAAAAATTGGCATGGAGAACTCTAATTTTGTCAATGCTACTGGTATGCCTGATGAAGGCCACTTAGCATCTGCTTTAGATTTATCTAAACTTGCGCGCGCTATCATCAAAAACAGTGGCGACTATTACAGCATTTATTCAGAAAAAGAGTTTACCTATAATGGTATTACTCAAGGTAACCGTAATGCTTTGCTCATTACTGACCCAACCGTTGATGGCCTAAAAACTGGCCATACTGATGCAGCAGGCTATTGCTTGGTTGCATCAAGTAATCGTGATGGTATGCGTCTGATTTCTGTCATCATGGGTACCAAGAGCCAACAAGCCCGTGCTGATCAATCACGTGAATTATTAAACTGGGGCTTTGGTCATTTCACTACCGTTACCAAAGCACCTGCTGGACAGTTCGTCAGTAAGGTTCCAGTATGGTTCGGAGAAGCGAATGAAGTTGAACTGGCCACTGGTGACAATTTACAGATTTTGACCAGTAAAACTCAAAAGAATAAAATCACTACTGTGGTTGATATCCCTGAAAGCATAGAAGCACCTATCAAAAAAGGTCAAGAAATTGGCAAAATGATGGCGGTTATTGATGGCAAGGCCGTAGCATCAGTGCCTATCATTGCGACTAGCGATATCGAAGAATCAGGCTTTATGAGCCGTACTTGGCAACGTCTCACACGTTGGGTACAGAACCTCTTTTAAGCATAACATTAGAGATGAACAACATGCCTGATAAGTATGTTGTCCAACAAAAAAGACGCCTTGATATAGGGCGTCTTTTTTATGATTATGATTATGATTATGATTATGATAAGGAATAAGGGTTAAGGGACAGCTTAGCTTATTTCCATATCAACCAACGCTGCAGCAAATCACTCAAAGCTTTACCTTTATAAGTAGCACTACGACAATAATCCATACCTGCAACTTTTAAACCATGCTCAAAACTGTCTAAGTACTGGGCTCGATGCGGTGAGTACCAATACACTAATAACGCACGGTGCTCGCTTTCAGATCGACGGATAATATCAGCTAAGGATTCAGCTTTATTTACCACGATATCCTCTGCAAACATGACCATATTTATTTTTTTGACGCTCATCTCATCCATAACCAGCTGTTCATGCTGATGATAGATGACTGTCGCGCCCAAACGCTCCAATTCATTCCCTAAAAAACCCACTTCATGATAGTAATAATAAATGATCGTCAACCCAGCCAATAGCTGTTGCTGCTGAGACTGATGCTGGTTTGGCATTATTACCGTCAGCGTAAACTCTGTACCTAGTCCTAGCGTACTATCCACTTCAATAGTAGCACCCATAAGCTGCGCTATTTGCTTAACGACAGGCAACCCCACACCTGACCCTTCATACTGCCGAGTTTGTGATGAATCTACCTGAAAAAATGGATTAAAGATATCCTCTATATGATTGCGATCGATACCAATACCGGTATCTTTCACACTGATTTGCCAACGATTACTTTTATCAAAATGGGTCAATTGCGACGTAATAATCACTTGTCCAGCAGGCGTAAACTTGATTGCATTACTGAGTAACATCGATAGAATTTGTTGTATTTTTTCAGCATCGCCTGTAAGACTATAGTCGATATGATGAATACGGCTGGTTAATACTAAGCCTTTTTTCTGAGCAACTGGTTCAAACTCTGCCAAGATATCTGCAATCAATTGTAATGGATTGAATTCGATAGAATCGATAGTTACTTGACCTTTTTGTATTTGATTTAACTGGATAATATGGTCAAGCGACGACACCAATTTATCACTCCCATTACTAATGATTTCAATAGCATCTTTTTGCTCTCTATTGAGTAGGTCGTGATCCAATAACTGCAAACCGCCCACGATAGCATTTAGCGAGGTTTTCAACTCATGGGTTATCATACTTTGAAAGTTATGCAGCTGCACATCGAGAGACAAATCTTTGCTATGCAACTGCTTTTCAAAAGTCGCAAGCGATTCATAATCTAGGCTAACTTTTTGTAAACGATTAAACAAGGCTATAAAGGCCTCTTTGATTAGCATCAGCTCTTGAAAATTAAAATGTTGCGGAATGACTGGTAACTGCTCAAGCTCTGTGTTTTTTAACACGATGTCACAGGCTTCGGTCAGAGATTCAATATCTCTGACTGGCCATTTGAGTTTACGTAAAAGATATAAAGCCCAAAGCACTGCCAGTATGGTAGTAAAGAGCCATAGCAGCAAGTTGCTACGATACCAATGCGACCGAAGTTGTTGCACATCTAAAGTGATATTAATATAGCCAACTAGTGCACTGTCTTTATCGACTTTATCAGCTGCTGACGGCTCATTTTTATTGCCTAACAAAGTGGTAGCCGATTGCTGTTTAGATTTTAATGCATTAACGTCACTATCGATATTAATATAGTTGCTGGTTACCGGATAGTTAAAGCTGACGGTATCTGCAAATAATGCCGTTCTCCAATCATCCTTTGATTGGCTGACATCATCAACAGGCTGAGGTGTTGAATAAAACAAGATACTTTTGATACTTGGTTCATTCTCTAATAAAAACCTCACTTGCTCAGAAACAACATCAGCACTATCAGCCGTCGATGCACTGGTCGTTAGTAAAGTGGCTAGCTGTTGCACATGCCTATATTTTTCTGTGTAATGATAGACCAAACCATAAATAAAAGACAATAAAAAGCCTACTAACACAGCTAGTATGAGGGCCTGTGCGACAGAACGCCGGATTAGCACAGAGATGGTTTGCGGTGAACGGCTGTTCATATCACTCAACTAAGTCAAGATAACATTGATTTATACTACAGCTATTAGGAAGGTGTGATAGGTGAAACTGATAGATACTCACTCTTCATGACAGCTAAAGCAACCACAGATACAGTAGCGTACAGCTTACTTTATCGTGCTCTATGGCACGATAAAGTAGTAGTGAATGAGTCAACTGTCTTATCTATTTACGAGGTTTTTTATCTTTGGTGGTGAATTTTTGTGCTCGGTTGCGTTCACGTTGACGCAACTGCTGTTCTTTCGCTTTGGTAGGCGTATCGCTCTTGTTCGCATATGGGTTGTCATTTTGTTTAAGAATGACATTAAGCGGCGTACCTTCGAGCTTGAATACCTGACGGAACTGGTTTTCAAGATAGCGCTGATAGCTCTTAGGTAATGAGCTGGTCTGGTTACCATGAATAACAATGACTGGTGGATTGTGACCACCAATATGCGCATAACGTAATTTAATGCGGCGACCAGACACGGTTGGTGGTGGGTTCGCAGTTACAGCATCCTGCAAAATCTGAGTCAAACGGTTGGTTGATACTTCAAACATAGATGACTTATAAGCGCGTAAGATAGACGGATATAAATTACCTACACCAGTACCATGCAGCGCCGATATCAGATGAATTTTCACATAAGGGATAAAGTTGAAACGACGATCCATCTCAATTTTAATGTAATCTCTTTGATCCTGCGTCAGACCATCCCATTTATTAATCGCCACTACCAATGCACGACCCGCATCCAGTGCATAGCCAATCATATGTAAATCTTGGTCGACGATACCTTCGTGAGCATCAATAACAATAACGGTCACGTTAGAATCTTCGATTGCTTGCAAGGTTTTGATGACAGAGAATTTCTCTACTTTTTCATCGATTTTACCGCGGCGACGTACACCAGCGGTATCAATCAATACGTAGTCTTTACCTTCACGCTTATAAGGAATGTAAATACTGTCGCGTGTGGTACCAGGCATATCGAAAACCACCACTCGATCTTCACCTAATAGACGGTTCACTAGCGTTGATTTACCAACATTTGGACGACCAATAATAGCAAGCTTCAAACCTCTTGGCTCTACAATATTATCTTGCTCAGGCATATCCGCTGTCAATACTTCAAGCAAATTACCAACACCGCGACCATGACTGGCAGCCATTGGGTACGGCTCGCCCAATCCTAATGCATAGAATTCTGCAGGCGCAGCATCATGGACGCCATCGACTTTGTTGGCGACAACATATACTGGCTTGCCAAGTGTGTGCAAAAACTTACCAATCTCAGCGTCGGCACCAATCATACCAGCACGAGCATCAACGACGAATACAATGATATCGGCTTCGTGAATCGCAGTATGCGACTGTTCAGACATATAATCATCGATGTTACCGCTACCATCATCCGCCTCACCGATACCACCAGTGTCTACAACAATGAAAGACTTGTCTTCATAAGTAGCATCACCGTATTGACGGTCACGAGTCAGTCCTGATAAATCAGCAACCAATGCCTGCCGACTTTTTGTGAACTGATTAAATAAGGTGGATTTACCGACGTTTGGACGACCAATTAAGGCGACCACAGGCTTGATACTCATGGATTACTCTCAGTGAAAGGCAAAATGACGGACAGTACAGTTATTCTGATAACCAATAACATAACAGCGAACTTACCGCACTTGACCGTAAATTAAAATAAATAATAAAACGATAGCAAAAACAATAATCACCTATTTTACGATTAATGCCTGCTATATAAGGGGGGACTACATGTTGTATAAATAATATATAGATAACGCCTACAGCGTATCGGTCGCATAGAGTACGCGAAAGCCTGTGTTTAAACAAGTCATTTACACAAGGCACTAAACGCTGACTAAGCAGCGTTTGTATTTTATAATACCAAGATCAATCAAATCGCATAATAGCACTATAATCAATCCTCTATAAAAGAGTGATAGCGTTAACCTCGCTTGAAGTATCAGGTATACATCTGCACTCGGTTGCCTTATCTCTCTTTTAAACTGAATCAACTATATTAAAACATACTATTTAATTTAATGTTTATTAATCAATATCTTAGCGTGCCAACTGCCAGATTGCGACTTGTCCTGAAGTACTTTGAGTCATCAAACGACTGCCTTGTACCTGCAAGCTGCTTAACGCACCTTTGGTTTCTACGCGGCTGACGATTTTACCACTAGCAGGGTCAAATAAATGTACCACACCGTCTAAGTCACCAACTGCAATATAGTTGCCAATCATCACAGGATTGGTCAGATGACGATAAGCCAACTCTTCACTTTCCCACAATACTGCACCAGTGTTGCGATCGTAAGCCACAACCTTACCATCTAAACCAGTCGCAATGACTTGCTGAGTGTTGACGGCAAGCGCTTTTAAGCTGGCTTGTTCATTGACGAACATCACTTGGCGCGATGCCAAATCAATACCTAATAATTGACCACTATAACTGATGGCGAACATCTGATTTTTGTCAACGATAGGCGCGCCATCAACATCACTCATGCGCTCAACTTCACTGCTGCCAGCACCAACGCCAACGCGTCTTGACCACTGTGGCAAGCCATTGTCTGCTGTTACTGCATGCAAACGTCCATCGGCAGTGGCCAATAGTGCCGTCTTGCTATCTAATAATGTCGGTGCCGCACTGCCACGCACGCTGATAGCAGGTACTTGAGTCGCAAACTGCCATACAGACTGTCCAGTTTGTAGTGATAAGCCGTGTAAAAAGCCGTTGTTTGCCGATAAAACGACACGATTATTGGTAATAAGCGCTGGTGTCAACACTGACCCTGATAGCTGTTGCTGCCAACGTCTTTCACCAGTGCCACTATCAAACGCCATTATTTTACCACTACGCGTGCTAATAATCGCGGTTTGGCTCAATGCATCTAAAGCGACACCACCGGTGATTTGTTCGTCAACATTCACTGACCATAAACGCTCGCCAGTATTATTAAAACCAGTCAATTCACCACCGCGTGATGCAGTAACGATTTGTTCATTGGTATAACCAACCTGCAAATCTAGTGGATCTTTTTTACTGGCTTTTTTATTACCGACATCCGTACTAAAAACAGGTTGTAGTACACTAATAGGCTGAGCAATCTGTACTAGCTTTACCGGATCATTGACAACGGGTTTGATGCCGCGATTACACCCAATCACCGCAGTGCTCATTACTGCCAGTACGGCCACATGCATAACCGTCGTTTTGATGGTTTTAGCTTTTGAGGTTTTGCTAGAGCGAATAGATTGAGTCATTATAAGTTCTCACTACAAATAAATTATTATTAATAAGCAAATTAGCTATCGATAAATAACTAGTCAACGAATAGTATTAGCAAAGCACGTCAAATCAGCGCCCTGTGTCGTAATGTGCTGCTGATTTACGGCGCCATTTAGTATATGGAACTGGTATATGGAACAATGTTAGGTACTGACTATCAGTTAGCTATTATCAAGTGCTAAGTAGAATACAAGTGCCATTATTAGTCAATAATATTTACGACGATACGACTATTGCGTAACCTCAGCAGTAGGAGCTTCTGCAGAGTCAGCCGCCACTGGTAATTGAACAGCAGCATTTGACTCTTGAATAAGACTGGCTTGGTCTTCGATAGGCTCAGGTACCGTACCCAAACTTTCCATCTTTAACGCCAATACTGCACGCGTTTCTTGACGGCTACGTAACAGCTCCCAAGCATTGTTGTATGATTTAACTGCTGATTCTTTATTGTCTTGTGCTAAGTAGATATCACCTAATAGTTCTTGCTGACTGGCTTCAAAAGAGCTTGGCATGTCCTTTTTAGCTTCTGCCAATGCAGCATCTGTATCACCTGTCGCCAACAACGTCTTCGCATAACGCAAACGAGTAATAGCCTCTAAGCCTGCATCACCCAAGTCGATTGCCAGTGCTTTCTTAAAAGTCTCTGTAGCAGCAGCGAAGTCGTCATTATCAACTTCATGACGAGCTTTAATCATCAATGCTTGCCAGGCATAGACTGACTCACCATGTGTACTCACCAACGCATCAATATCGCTGCTCAATTGCGTACGGCTCTGTTCGAGCGCTGCTTGTGCCTCTGCTTCTAAATCAGGGTTTTGTGAGGACAGACTGACTTCTTCATTCAACCGCTGAATATCGGCATAACTATCAGCAGCTACAGTATCTACCCGTGCATGATTGTCCTGCCAGTACGTCCAACCAAAATAGGCTGCCAATGCCAATAAAATCGCAGTGACAATGTAGCTGCCATATTGCTTTAACGCTTGCATTGAGTTGTCTGCATTCGGCGAATTGGGTGTCAGAGCCATATCTATTTACCTGATAAATTTATATTAAATTGCTGATACTAAAACTAAGGAAACCGAAACCTATCAGTTACGAGAAAAATTGTCTTTATTCGACAACCAATCTGTCGCAACTGTCTGTTGTTCACCCGTCTGCATATCTTTCACACTAATGGTATTATCGTCCAATTCTTGCTGAGCAATAATAACCGTCAATGCAGCACCTGACTTATCCGCTTTTTTCATTTGCGCTTTTAGACTGGTTGCACTTGCCATCTTGACTCGTACATCTGGACGACTGTAACGCAAGTTTTGTGCATAGCCAATACCAGCACTATAGACCTCTGGATGAGCAACTACGAATACATCACAAGCAGGTATATCAGCAATCGGTGCGACCGCTTCCATCAATAATAATAGACGCTCAAGCCCCATCGCAAAGCCTACACCAGGCTCAGATTTTACTGGCTTATTGGCATCGGTACCGATTGACTTCAGCTGTCCGATCAAACCATCGTAACGGCCGCCTGCACACACAGTAGCCTGACTACCAAGCTTGTCTGTCACCCATTCAAAAACAGTCTTATTATAATAATCAAGTCCACGTACCAGATGCGGATTAATCTCAAATTTGATACCAAGTGTCGTCAGATACGCTTGTACTTGCTCGAAGTGCGCCATGCTTTCTGCACCCAAAAACTCAGCCAGCTTTGGCGCGTCTGCCAATACGGCTTGGGTACTCGCTTCTTTACTATCTAGAATGCGTAGCGGATTGGTCGTTAAACGGCGCTTGCTATCTTCGTCGAGCTGATCTTTTTTATCCGTCAAATAAGCCACGAGTGCTTCACGATAGGCGTAACGCTCATCCAGCTCCCCTAGACTATTCAGCTGCAAATGCATCTCATCTTTTAGACCCAACTCTTGCCACATTAAATGGGTCATCGCAATCAGTTCCGCATCAGCATCTGGCAATGCGCTACCGAAGCTTTCGACACCCAACTGATGGAACTGACGATAACGGCCTTTTTGTGGACGCTCATATCGGAACATCGGACCGATATACCATAATTTGGGTGTATCACCGCGCAGTAGGTTGTGCTCAATCACTGCACGTACTGCACCAGCGGTACCTTCAGGACGTAATGCTAATGGCGTTGGTGGATCAGATTTATCAGTAAAGCTATACATCTCTTTTTCGACGATGTCTGTTGCGCCACCGATAGCACGTGCAAATAAATCGGTTTGCTCAACGATTGGCAAACGAATATGCTCATAGCCGTATCTGCCCAAAACGTCAGCCAGTATTGCCTCTAAATGTAACCATTTTGCGGACTGGTCAGGCAAAATATCATTGAACCCTTTGATAGCTTTAATCATGGTACGGTCGTATCCTTAAAATTTTTAACAAGTATATCTATAATTTTTTTACTAACAGTGGCGTGTTATTTTACTCGAATGATCTCATTCTCACGTTTTTTGGCCAAATCTTCGGCGTGAGCGCGTACCATACTTTCTATTTCATCAACCAAGTTATTGGTATCAATAAGATGGCTTTTTTCACCCATACGATAGACTAGTGACTTACGTGCAGCGCCAACGATACCTATATCAGATTCCTTCGCCTCACCTGGGCCGTTCACTTTACAGCCAATCACTGACAAATTCATCGGTTCGCGGACATCTTCTAAGCGTGACTCTAATGCAGTCATCACTCTAATCACGTCAAACTCTTGACGTGAGCAACTTGGACAAGCGATAAAGTTAACGCCATTAGAACGAATATTTAACGATTTTAAAATATCAAAACCAATTTTGATTTCTTCTTCAGGCTCTGCTGCTAGAGAGATACGAATGGTGTCGCCGATACCGTCTAACAGTAGGCCACCTAACGCAATTGCAGACTTCACGGCACCAGTACGATAGACGCCAGCTTCAGTCACGCCCAAATGTAATGGATTGTCGATTTGAGCCGATATAAGACGATAAGCATCCAATGTCAAAAACACATTACTGGCTTTGACCGATACTTTATATTGATCAAAATTGAGACGCTCTAATATATCAATATGGCGCATCGCAGATTCGAGCATAGCAGCACCAGTTGGCTCAGTATATTTACGCTGAATGTCTTTTTCTAAAGAGCCGGCATTCACACCAATGCGAATAGGAATATTATAATGTTTGGCACAAGCGACGACTTCACGTACTTTGGCATCGCTGCCGATGTTACCTGGGTTGATACGTAGACAGTCCGCGCCTGCTTCGGCCACTGCCAATGCAATCTTATGATCAAAATGCACGTCGGCAATCAATGGGACACTGACCAATTTGCGAATTTCACCAAACGCTTTGACAGTATCCATCGTGGGCGTCGAGACACGCATCAGGTCAGCGCCTGCTTCAACACAGCGTTCGATCTGCGCGACAGTCGCTGCCACATCACAAGTATCAGTGTTTGTCATACTTTGCACACTGATCGGCGCATCACCACCAATCGCGACATCACCGACATATATTTTTTTGGTAAGGCGACGGTTAATAGGCGCTGACGTTGACATAGACAAACCCTTTCATTAGAGCAAAAAAATATAGAAGACACATGTTTATAATAACTATGAACAGCTATTGGCTTTAAACAGCTGTTAGTTTTGACAATTAAGGTGCTAGCTCAAAACTGGCTTGCTTATCAGTTGCTGCATAAGTATCCAATGCAACTGCTTCTTGGTTTAGCATTAAGCTAACATTATCGACGTCATCGATTTTCACACTGAACGGCGGCGTGCCTGACAATTGATAATCACCCGCTGTTTGCGAACCATCTATTAAAGTGCTACCAGAGGCATCAATGATACTTATGACCGCTGTGTCAGTCAGTTTGACTACTAATGCAGCCTGACCGACTTCAGCGCCACCTAAGTTTAATGCAGAGCCAGACGCACCAACGCCAGTCGAGCTATCAATCGCAGCACCTTGGGCTTGTTCTATCTCAGATACGTCGTCTACTGTAGGTACTGGTTCTGCATTGTTTTCTTTGCTGGCGTTGCTTACCATACGGAATAAGAAAATTGCCAAAACAATAACACCAATGACCGCCAAAATCAGTAATGGGTTAAAGCGAATACGGTTGCGAGTATCGCGCTGCAACGTACCCATTGGACGCAATGGTGTATTGGTATTATTAACTGATTTAGCTTTAAGCTCACTGGGATAAGCCGCATCAAAACTGCTAGCGACTTTGGTTGCATCCAATCCCAAAAATTTGGCATAGTTTATTGCAAAACCACGAGCAAACGTTGCTTGTGGTAAATCAGCAAAATTCTCATTTTCTAGCGCTTGTAAATGACGCTTTAAAATAAATAACTCGGCGGCCGCCTCTTCTAAACTAACTTGCTTAGATTTTCGGGCTTGCTGCAACATGGCACCAAATGATCCCTGAGCGTTAGATTGAGTGTTTAATGATGGGGTGGTCATTTCCATGGTGCCTCTGGATTGTTAAGCCAAGTCTTAAGTTTTTTTGCTTCATCACTTAATGGATAAGCGGATAAAAGTTGCTGTGCTAATCTTTGACGTGTCGGTATATTGTTTTGCGCAGCAGCAAGTTTGATACCTTGTAATAGTACGCGTGGGCTAACACCCTGTCTTTGTACTATCACCAATGTTTCATCATAAAGCCTTTGAGCCTGTGGAACACGCTGTTGCTCAAGCAGCAAATCTACCAATTCGATATGGGCAATAATACTATTACGATTGCCATCAAGCGCACGTAAAAATGCTTTGGAAGCCGCACTGCGATCGCCGAGCTGTAAATAAGTACGTCCTAAGTTCTCTAACGCACCAATACGCCCTTCATAACCCAATGCTGAACCTGCAATCTGAAACTGCTCAGCCGCTTCACTATAGCGCTTCATCTGTGACAGATATACGCCGTAGTTGTTATTTGCTTGCTCAAAATCTTTATCGAGTGAGATCGCTTTTTTGAAATACTCATCGGCTTTTTCGAGATTGCGCTGACTGCCCTCTTGCTGCAGCAAAACGCCCATCATATCATAGGCTGGCGCGTAACGGCTATCAGCAATAAAGGCTTTTTCGAGTTGGCGTTGAGCAGTGTCGAGGTCTTTTTCGCGAATGTATTGTGCAGCGAGTGAGGTGCGCACACGAGCGACTTCTTGTTGATTCGATTTGCGGTTATCACTGGACCGTGTAGATGTCTGATAAGCCGTATTGTTAATCAACTCATTGGTCGATGTGCTTTGGCAACCAGTCAGCAGAACCCCCGCAAACGCCGTTGCCAGCATCACATGCTTCGACGTCGCCATTTGGGAAGTTGCTGTCATCAACTGCTTACCATCTTTAGAAAATAATGTTTGATATTTGAACTGACAAGAATTTTTAGAAGTCATCATAGCCGCCATCATAAAACTGTGATTCAATGCGTTCGATCAAAGAAACATCAGTTTAATAGATTTAACCCCCATAAGTACAATTTAGTTGTGATTAATTGCTGTACTCATCGATACTGATTGTTATTGCTACATTTTTATTACCATTGCGACAGATAAAAGACAGCTTATCTTCTAAGGTATGTCATCAATTAGATTGTGAGGCTTAAAATGAGAAAAATTGTAGATAAACAAGAAATAAATTGCCGTTAATATGAACAGATTGACAAAATTACTGACGATGTTTAGCAAAAATTAGCCATTTTAAGGCCACTAAATGTATTAATTGATGACACGCCCTAAGACCGTTAAATACTAAACTTGTCCGTTTAAGACCCTACTAAGTGTTTTCACGGTCTTTGATACTTTGCTGCCATGCGGCAGAGCGTCTAGTACGATCCGCCACTTGTCCAACCAATTGACCACAAGCAGCATCAATGTCATCGCCACGGGTTTGACGAATGGTACAAACGAAACCTGCTTCGCTCAGTATATTGCTAAAGGCATGAATGCGATTGTTGCTTGATTTGTCATAGTTTGCATGTGGGAACGGATTGAATGGAATCAAGTTAATCTTACTTGGTAGCCCTTCTAATAATGCAACTAACTGATTAGCATGCTCGTTGCTGTCATTGACGCCATCAAGCATCACATACTCAATTGTGACGTGTTTTTTATGACGTGGATTGACGTCAAACACATAGTTTTTTGCCGCAGCGATCAGCTCTTCTAACGGATATTTTTTGTTAATTGGCACTAGCTCATTGCGTAGCTCATCGTTGGGTGCATGTAATGAAATGGCCAATGCCACATCGATATCTTGCGCAAGCTGATACAGCTTAGGCACAACACCTGAAGTCGATAAGGTAACGCGACGCTTTGACAACCCATAAGCATGATCGCTGAGCATCAGCTCCATTGAGCCAACCACAGGCTTATAATTCAATAGCGGCTCACCCATGCCCATCATCACGACGTTGGTGACATTATTTTCCCATAGGCTATGATCGACATTTTCTAAGCTGTCATTTTCGTCAGTCATATAAGAGGCATTGGCCACCCACAACTGACCGATAATCTCAGCAGCAGTTAAGTCACGCTCAAACCCTTGCTTGCCCGTACTACAAAAGCTACAGTCCAGCGCACAGCCCACTTGTGAAGACACACATAATGTCTTACGGCCGTTCAACTTGCTGTCATCTGCAGGAATAAGAACGGTCTCAACCAACGAGCCACCCGTAACTTCAAACACCCATTTACGCGTGCCATCATCGCTATATTGACGATGAATCACCTTTGGTGGAATGACACAAGCGTTGAGTGACAATTTATCACGCAATGATTTGCTAAGATTGGTCATTTGCTCAAAATCTGTCACGCCCTGCTGATATATCCACCTAACCACCTGCGTTGAGCGAAAAGGCTTTTCGCCAATGCTCTTAAAATACTCTGCAAGTTGCGCTTGCGTCATTCCTAGCAGATTGGTTTTTGCCTGAGCTTCATCAACTAGCTTAATGCTATCTGTTAGCTTAGCAGGGATATGTTGGATCGGTGATTGAACAGTGGACATAATAGATAACCTTTTTGCATAAGCTTAGATAAGCGGTGCAATTGTTTATATGAATGTTGTCATACATACATAATATATGAGTGCATGAGCAATCCGTTATGAGCGCATTCGATAAAAACATGCTGATAAGGGATTGATAACGCTACGTAAAATTAATAATGAGGCAAGTCATCAAGAATTTCAATGAATAATATGGTCACAGAACTCTAAAGCGGATACAAGGCAGCCGACTGCAGATTATACAAGTAGTACATCTAAGGAGGGTAATGCCGTAGCTGTTTAATAATTCTTTGACTATAGGATTATTATAATAGCTAAAACGGCTTATACCCATAAGATATAAGCCGTCTCGCGACACGACTGATTGACAGCTAATTTGCTACGTCAGTCGTATACAGTGAATCAAATATAAAGCCAGTACGCATAAAACGAGTGTAAATCGTAACTAGCTAATTATAGCAGTTACAGCAAACAAGTCTAATGCCGCCATCGTTTATAGTTGGTTTACTATATTAGCGCGTACGTGCACAAACTTCTTCTTCATTGAAGAAGTAGCTGATTTCACGTGCTGCTGACTCTGCAGAATCTGAACCATGAACGGCGTTTTCATCGATGCTGCTAGCGAAATCAGCACGGATAGTACCTTCAGCAGCGTCTTTAGGGTTAGTTGCGCCCATGATTTCACGATGCTTAACGATAGCGTTTTCGCCTTCTAATACTGATACCAATACTGGACCTGACATCATGAAAGATTTTAGGTCATTGTAAAATGGACGTTCAGCGTGCTCAGCGTAGAAACCGCCTGCCTTTTCATCATCAAGTTGCATCATTTTAGCAGCAACAATTTTTAGACCAGCCTGCTCGAAGCGGCTGTAGATAGCACCGATGTGGTTGCCAGCAACTGCGTCAGGTTTGATGATAGATAAAGTACGTTCGTTAGCCATAAAAAGCTCCTAATAAATGATAAATTCGGTAAAAAATGAAAGAGTTAATGCTTTGTTTTATCTTTGGCCACAATGTTGACTTGGGCTGACTTAACCAACTTATTGTTAGTCAAATCTAAAACCTGAGCGCCAACATAGGATTGCTGCCTATTATAATGATTAAGACCATAAATGATAGGGCTAATTTATGACCGCACCTTGCATAAAAGTAAATTTATTATGTATTAATGGTTGATAATGCTATGAATTCTCACAAAAGCAAAAACCCCAGTACTGAGCACTGGGGTTTTATCGATCAATCTATCTATTAATAGTGAAACAAATATAAAGATGTTACTGCAATTACGCGTCGTATGGGTCACGCAATACGATAGTCTCTTCACGATCAGGACCAGTTGAGATGATATCAACTGGGCAACCAATCAATGCTTCGATACGTTTGATGTATTTTTTAGCGTTCTCTGGTAGGTCGTCATAGTTGGTTACACCAACGGTTGACTCACTCCAGCCTTGCATGGTTTCGTACTTAGGCGTGACTGACTCATAGAATTCAGCATCATGTGCGCCTGCACACTCAGTCTCAGGTAGGTTATAACCCACACCGATTAGCAACTCTTCAAGACCATCTAATACGTCAAGCTTAGTCAAGCAAATACCTGACATAGAGTTCAATACCACGGCACGGCGTAATGCTTCAGCATCGAACCAACCACAGCGACGCGCACGACCAGTGGTCGCACCAAACTCATGACCGACTTTGGCCAAATGAGCACCAACATCATCAAACAATTCAGTTGGGAATGGACCACTACCAACACGCGTGGTGTAAGCTTTAGTGATACCAAGTACGTAATCTAAATACAATGGACCGATACCAGTACCAGTAGACACGCCACCAGCCGTTACGCTTGAGCTGGTCACAAACGGATACGTACCATGATCGATATCAAGTAGCGTACCTTGAGCACCTTCGAACATTAGGTTTTCGCCAGCAAGACGCAATTGATTTAGGTCTTCAGTTACATCAGTAACCATACCCTTAATCTCTTCTTTCCACTCTTTGCAAAGCTTAAGTGTTTCATCAAAATCAATCGCTTCAACTTTATAATACTGAGTCAATTGGAAGTTATGATATTCGATTAGGTTACGTAGTTTTTCTTCTAAGTCTTCACGGAATAAATCAGCAAGCTTGATGGCACGGCGTGCAACTTTATCTTCATACGCAGGACCGATACCACGACCCGTTGTACCGATTTTACCGCTACCACGTTTGGCTTCACGTGCTTGGTCAAGCGCTACGTGATATGGCATGATTAGTGGACAATTCGGTGAAATGCGCAGACGCTCACGTACAGGTACGTTGTTGTCTTCTAGCTCTTTCATTTCTTTTAGCAATGCGTCAGGGGCTAATACGACGCCGTTACCGATGAAGCAAGTAACGCCTTCACGCAAGATACCTGATGGGATTAAATGCAGGACGGTGGTTTTGCCATCGACAACTAACGTGTGACCAGCGTTATGGCCGCCTTGAAAGCGAGCGACTGCTGAGGCTTTTTCGGTTAGTAAATCAACGATTTTACCTTTACCTTCATCGCCCCATTGGCTACCCAAAACTACGACATTCTTACCCATGATCAATCCTTACCTTTATGTATTGAGGTGTGTGCAATAACGGTTTAAAACGATGATATAGCCAATCCTATATAAAAGAGTGACAGCGTTAACCTCGCTTGAAGTATGACATATACCTCTGCACTCGGTTTCCTTGACTCTCTTTTAAACTGAATCAACTATAACTTTCGTTATCTTAATTTTAAAAACGTTAAAAAATGGTCATACTATTAAAATTAATGCTTAAATATTCTGTAACTGCCAATGATTATCGACAAAGCTCAGGCGATGCGTCATGCCAACTGGGCAATCTGCTATATCTAATGGCATGGTGACGCGATAACCTTGCTGGCGTAAACTCTCAACTTGCTGCAACAGCGTCTGCATTTTCTCTTGGCTTGCACGGCTCAATGCTTCATAGTCGACCAATACGATAATTGGCGCCTCAAGCTGAGTGTGCGCTAGCAAACGACTGACATCCATACTAAAGCCAGTGGCTTCACGTGGCTGATTGATTGCTAATTGATTGCCGCTTTGCATACCGTCGAAACGACCGCCACGTACCAGTGGCTGAGTCTCACTATTGATATAACCGTTGAATACGATACCAGTGTGATAATGATAGCCTGATAATTCCGTCACATCGATACTCACAGGGCACTGCCACTGCTCTTGCAGATGTGTTTTTAGACGTTGTAATTCATTGATAGCAGTTGCGACTTGCGTGTCTTGCTGCGCAGTCTCTGACAATCTCGCCAATAGATTGGTAATATCGTGGCCAAAGCGTGCCAATGCATAGAAATCATCACCCAATGGCAATGACTGACAGACACGCTTGAGCTCTGGCAAGTTTTTATTGGCATATAGATGCATCAGTTGCTCAGTGTCATGGTCAGACAATTGAGCCAACTCTGCTAAGCGCTTGAATATGGCGACGTGCCCCAAGTCTATATGTAGCGCAGCACTCATATTCAGTGTATTCACCATCGTGAACAACACATCTATCAGCTCAATATCTGCGGCAAGCGAGGCACAACCAAATATCTCAGCACCGAGCTGCAAAGGCGTACGTGAGCCAAACAGCCCTGATGGCAAAGTATGAATCACATCGCCTGCATAACAATAACGTGCAATACCCGTACCACCATGATGCGCATCAATACGCAAAATCTGTGGTGTGATATCCGCACGCAAGCCCATCAATCGGCCTGTCAACTGATCGATGATTTTAAAGGTTTGACGCTTTAAATCTTCTGAGGCACCACTTAGCAACGACTCAGTAAACTCAATCATTGGTGGGTTTACGAGTTGATAGCCATGAGAGATAAGCTGTTTGGTCAATTGATGCCTAAGCACTTCTTGCTTATGCGCATCTTCAAACAGCACATCGACCACACCATCAGGCAGTAGCCAGCTGTTGGCAACATCGCTAGAAAAATGACTTAGATACGGCGTAGATGCAGCAGCATCGTTGGCATGCTGAGTCGCTGCTTGATTGGTAGTATTTGACGGGGCAGGTTTTGCAAAATCAGGACTGACAGACACAATAAATCCTTGTTTGGCGTATCGCTTACCAAAAACGCGGTACTGATGCGGTACTTAAAGGTTATATTTACAATTGCATTGACGTCACGCATTTTTATTTTTAACGCACAACATCATTGACCCAATTATTTATAAACAAACTAGGTAACCGCAAAAGGGTGAGTAATAAGTATTATTTAGAATGATAAGACGAGTATCTTTATGCGCTAATAAACGGCGATAAATAATCAAGGCGCTTTACGGTTTTAGTTTAGCATAGCAGTTAAGGTTCGCCTAGTGACAATTGGCCACAATCACCATCTAATTACGCCTTATCAACACTAAAGCCATGAAGATTATCTATACCTTACATAAGTAATAGTTCGATTGAGAAACGTCACAATCATTCTATACAATAAAGAGCATCTTGCGCAGAGTTTCAACAACGACCTCAGTATAGACTCATGGTACACTAACGCATACTTTTATCTCGGAAGCCTTATGTCATCTGATTATCACCCAAACCCAGCCATCAACCAAGCCAACGTTTTAGGTACAGCACTTGCCAGCTGCTGCTTCGACCCTATCACTGGCTACTATCGCAATGGCTTTTGTCATACTGGCAATCACGACGTCGGCCAGCATACTGTTTGCGTCAAGATGACCAGCGAGTTTTTAAACTTTTCTGCCAGTCGCGGCAATGACCTTATTACGCCACTACCTGAATATAATTTTGCAGGCCTGAAACCTGGTGACTACTGGTGTATCTGTGCCCTACGCTGGGTTGAAGCACTAGACTTCGATATTGCACCGCAAATCAAACTCGAAGCCTGTCATGAGAGTTTATTGAGCTTAGTCGATATTGATACGTTAAAGCGCTATGCCCTTTAGAGCGTGGCATAAGTGCTAACATGAGTTGTGACATGAGTTGCGGTATCGATATATTTTTTTATACCACTCACAAAAATTAGAGTCGCAAGGAAAACGAGTGCAAGTACTACGCATTGTAGACTAAACAAGTTTGACACAGCTAATCGTATTTTTTGGGGTTGGTACTACTTATTAAAGGAGGGTGTATGGAAAACAATAATGATCCGTTGATTCAAAAAACAGCACGTATTGCACCCGACTCCAATATCAGCCGTCTTTATGCCGATATGAATGACTCACACTTATATTTAGACAATAACGGCAGTTATATCTACGGCGATACTGACGCAACGAATGAGGACACTATCGAGACCATGACGGTCTACGATCCTGACTCTGAGCGCTATGAAGATATTGACTTGTCGAGTGAGGACGAGGTTGTCAATTGCTATGCTTACTCGCGTAAGACGGGCGAAAAACTTAATAAAGTTGCCCTGAATGATGTGAGTCGCGCTTTGAGTAACAACGGTCAGTTTGTTTGGCTGGGTTTATACGATCCTAGCCTAGAGACCATGGTCAAAGTCAAAGAAGCATTTGGTCTGCATGAACTGGCGATTGAAGATGCTTTCGCTGATCATCAGCGTGCTAAAGTCGAGAATTATGACAACGACATGGTTTTCGTCGTATTGCGTACGGCCAAGCTGGAAGACAAAGTTATTCGTTATGGTACGACAGCGATATTTATGGGTAAAAACTACCTAATCACTATTCGCAATGGCCCATCAAACTCCTACGCACCTGTCCGCGAGCATTGTAATCGTCGACCTGAAAAGCTGCGTATGGGACCAATATTTGTGCTGCATGCCATTCTCGATTTTATCGTTGATAACTATATGCCAGTCACCGATCGCTTGGGCCGATATCTACGTGAGCAAGAGCGCTACGTTTTCACCTCTGAATTTGACAAGAGCACGCTAAAAAACCTTTATGAGCTGAAATCGCAACTGGTACATATGCGTGCCATTATTTTGCCGGTACAAGACATCTGTAGCTTTTTTATCAATCATAAAAAAAGCGAGCTGGTCTCTGGCTTCTCTCAAGCGGCAAAGCCCTATTTTCGCGACGTAAATGACCATCTATTACATTCACTAGATGCTATCAACGGGCTTAATGAGATGCTTAGCGTGGTCATGAACACCTATATGGCCATGGTCAATATGGGACAGAATGAGGTGGTGCGTAAGCTTGCGGCTTGGGCAGGTATCTTAGCTGTGCCCACGGCCATCGCTGGTATCTATGGGATGAATTTTGACTTTATGCCTGAGCTACACTGGCAGTATTCTTACCTTGTGATCATGCTCATTATTGGTTCGTTGTGTGGCTATCTGTATTATAACTTCAAGAGACTCAAATGGTTATAGCACACGTTTACCAATAAAGTTATTAATGGTTTTTTCAATAGTTAAATGAAAGGCAGTATCGCCAATGATGCTGCTTTTTTATTTAATTATTGATAATATTTCCTATTTGCAATATTATTATTAAGCTTGTCTCATGATTGATATAATCTCAATTTCAAAAATATGATGAGCCACGTCAAACTCGCAAAGCTTATCAAATGTAGTGATTGCGCCTCTACTCTTCGCTATGCTGATATTTTGACATGATACTACTGTGAACTTATTAAGGTTTTTTATGCGCTTATCTCACCTTATTCGAACCATAACTTTCGTTGCTACTGCTTTGGTAGTTGCAGCTTGTGGCGATGATGGTTCTGACATGGCCGTCGCTATCATTGATGGAACTCCGCCTTTATTAACCACCGATAGTAACTTTACGGATGGCTATAGCACGACTGCAGACTTGTTTGTCTCAGGCCAAGTACAAGACAGTAATGGTGTTAAATCGCTAACTTATAAGCTCAACGAAGAGTCAGCACACACCTTAGAAGTGGATACTGAAGGTCATTTTAAGGATCGTATTTTATTGGCTTTAGGTAGTAATACTATCCTCCTAGAAGCCACAGACAATGCCGGTAATATCATGCGCTCAACCAAAACCATTTATGTAGAAAGCACCTATTTAGAAAGTACTGTCGCCGCAGATGGCCTACATAGTACTGCTTTATATGATGGTTAGTTGTATAATATTGCTTAGGAAGATGATAGCGGTTAGGTGCATGATTAGAAGTTTGATAACCATGCCTAAGTTGACACCCTCGAAAGATATTTAAATCCTTAAAGGTAAAATATAAAGTTTGAGCGGGCAATAAAAAAGGGCTATCCGTTGGTAGCCCTTTTTTGTGCCGGTCATTATATATTACTCACGGCGATGCTTGGTATGGCTATCGGGCGCTTGCGCATTATCAGGCAACAGTGCTTTAACCGTTAAGTTTGCATGCTGTTTATCAAGATTATCCTCTGGGCGGCCAAAGGTTTTTGCTGTCCATGTCAGTATTACGATAGAAGCACTCAACAGCATAATAGCCACAGAAATCGTCGCCAGTAGCCACAAATGAAAATAATCTGAGACGGCCTGTACATCGACCACCAAATGCCGTGACAACGCCGTTATCGCAATGAATATCAAAAACTGTACTGGCAGACGGTGGGTTTTAAAATAAATACCTATCATGGCTAGTAGCTCAAGATAAATAAATAACATCAAGATATCTTTTAAGTCTGCTGAGCCTTTTTGGACGATCTCAATAAACTCCTTGCCTGCCGTCCACACGACCACCACACTGATTAGAAATAAGATAACGTAATGACAGATATCGACAAACTCTCTACCGATACTCTGTAGTCGCTCATGAATACCTACGTTTTTTTTAGCCATGTTTAGGTCCTATCAACTGAAATGTGGTTGATTTAGCCTGAGTTATTATTGCCTCAGGCCCCTTATATATCGGCAATCAGTATTCCTATCACACTCTTTTTAATCGAACTACAAACCTGCTGACTTTTCAGCGGCATCAACGGTCTGACGAATCAAGGTATTGATAGTCATTGGACCAACACCACCAGGTACTGGCGTATAAGCACTGGCGATATTCTCTACACCTGCTAGCTCGATATCACCCACGCCGCCATTATCAGTAGGATGGAACCCTGCATCGATGACGACCGCGCCCGCTTTTATCCACTCTGCTTTAATTAGTTCTGGCACACCTACAGCGCCAACCACGATATCAGCACGCTTAATATGCGACGCTAAATCCTGAGTTCTAGAATGGCAAATGGTCACTGTACAGTTAGCGTTCAATAGCATCATCGCCATTGGTTTACCTAAGATGGCACTGCGACCGACGACCACTGCTTCTTTGCCTGAGAGCTCAATATTGTGATGCTCTAACAAATGCATGATGCCCTGCGGCGTACATGAACCGTATGCTGATTGCTGCATAGCCATACGACCAAAGCCAAGGCAGGTAACACCATCGACGTCTTTTGCCAAATCGATCTGCTCAAAACACGCACGCTCATCGATATGCGCAGGGACAGGATGCTGTAGCAAAATACCATGTACGTCTGGGTTATTATTCAGCTCGTCTATCTTTGCCATAAGCTGCTCAGTGGTGGTGACACTTGGCATCTCAACCCGTATAGAGTCCATGCCGACACGCTTACAAGCATTACCTTTCATGCGTACATAAGTCGCAGACGCTGGGTCATCACCAACTAATATGGTCGCTAAACTTGGTGTACGTCCCGTCTTATCCTTAATAGCATCCACGCGCGTGCGCAGTTGTTGTTCTATTTGTTTGGCAAGTGCTTTGCCGTCCAAAATGGTGGCAGACTCTTGGGTAGTAGACGCAATAGACATAAGAACTCCAATAGAGGGTACGATAAAAAAATAAAGACAGCGCCGCAATTGCTTGCATGCCTGTCTTATCCTTAATCAAGGTGTGGTTGATAGTGATATTGTACCTGCCTGCGTCCAAAAATCCTAGCATGGCATAAGGTTAGATACTCATAAATTTCTATAAAGACTCTATTAAGCGATGTCACATTATTGTCAATAAACCTCTAATGACTTTCAATCCATACTTTAATGAACCATAAAGCTGATATCAGATTGGCATTTCTTCGGTACGGAACATCAATGCGTATTAGCAATGCTTCATTTAGCTATTGAACCAAACACGCTGTCGATAGCTTGAACGGTTTGCTCTATCTCTGCGGTGGTCAGTGTAGGATGAACCAAAAACATCAAGCTGGTCTCTCCCAACTGTTTTGCGACTGGCAATCTAGTCTCTGGGCGTAACCCTGTATCATCAAACGCTTTTTCCAAATACACCTCTGAAGCAGATCCAGAAAAACAAGGTACGCCTTGCTCATTTATCATTTGAATAATACGATCTCTGGACCAATCATTAGGTAGATTATCCGGTTGCACATATACATACAGTTTATAGTACGCATGTTTAGAATCTGAAAACTGAGCAGACGTTTCTAGTCTTGGCACCGACAGATAGCCCTGTGCCTCCCAACCAGTACACGCATCGAGTATCGCTTGGGCATTGGCAGTACGCTTGGCCGTCCAATCACTCATCCTCTCCAACTGAATCCGCCCTATGACGCCTTGCATCTCAGTCATGCGCCAATTGGTGCCAAAGCTTTCATGCAACCAATTATAACCGGGTTCATGCTCAGTTTCATAGACCGCTGCATAACTCTTACCATGGTCTTTATACGCCCACATTTTGCGCCACAGATGCTCATCATTGGTAGTGACCATACCGCCTTCACCACCTGTCGTCATGATCTTATCTTGACAGAAGCTCCACGCACCAATATGGCCGATGCTGCCAACACTACGGCCTTTATACTGTGCGCCATGAGCTTGTGCACAATCCTCAATGACATATAGTTTATGTGTATCTACGAGTGCCATGATGTCGTCCATATCACATGGCCAGCCAGCCAAGTGTACACAGACAACGCCTTTGGTTTTATCAGTCAACACAGCAGCGATGGTGTCGGCTGTGATATTACCTGTCGCATCATCAACCTCTGCAAAAATAGGCGTCGCACCGACATTGACTATCGATGAAATACTGGCAATAAAGGTACGCGGTGTAACGATCACTTCATCATTTGCGCCTATCCCAAGCGCTTGCAAAGCCACATCTAAGGCCAAAGTACCATTACCCATCGCAATCGCGTACTTGCTACCTGACCAATCAGCGAACTCCTGCTCAAACTGACGACATTCTTGCCCTGTCCAATAATTAACCTTGTTGGATAGCAATACTTGACTCACGGCATCGGCCTCTTGTTGCGTAAAACTTGGCCAAGGTGAAAAAGGGGTATTTAGCATATGTTCCTCTATGGTACTTATGTCTAATGGTTTATTACTTCTTACATAATACTTTTAATACTCAAAGACTTGATTGAATAGCTAGAGCGCGCTCTCAATCTATCAAAGCATCTTTTTACTAGGACATGCCCTAGTCTCATTACCCGTAAACTTGCTCATGGTTGCCTCACCTTCTGCGCTAATACCATCCTTTACGATGACTTTTTTTACTGTTTTGAGTAAGATTTTTATATCTAGCCATAGCGATTGATTGTCCACATACCAATTATCAAGCTCAAAACGCTCTTGCCAACCAATAGCATTACGACCGTTAATTTGTGCATACCCCGTAATACCTGGTCGTACCTTATGACGGCGAGATTGCTCTTCATTATATAATGGCAGATATTCCATCAATAACGGGCGCGGGCCAACCAAGCTCATGTCACCCTTAACCACATTCCATAACTCAGGAAGCTCATCCAGACTAGTATTACGCAGTGCTTTCCCAAACGATGTCAATCGCTCACCATCCTCCAAAAGATTGCCGTCTGTATCTACACTGTCTTTCATTGAGCGAAATTTTGTCATCTCGAACGGCTGACCATGCAGTCCTGGGCGAGTCTGACGGAACAAGACGGGTGAACCCAAATTCTTGCTAACTTTGTAGGCAGTTGCAACATAGACAGGAGACAGTACTACTAGAGCAGTTGTTGCACCTACAATATCGAATAGTCGTTTTATCATTGTTCAGCCCGCCTTTTTCCATCTACGCTGTTATTTATAACATCATCAACACTGGGCAAATAAAAACTTAAAAAGCTTTGCCATAACTTTTTTTGTTCAAAATGTACGATAGCCCAACTTCTTGCCTCAGGGTATTTATTTTTAAAACCCTTATCAGTAGTGGCGGCACTAATCGCGGTTGCCACCGCTGCCGCATCCTTAAATTTAAATTTTTGACCGCTAACACCTTCTTTCACACTGTCCTTTACACCGACAACATCATAGGCAAACGTAGGAACACCGCAACTTGCCGCTTCAATCGCAACACTGCCAAATCCTTCTCGATAGCTCAAAAATAAATGCAAATCAGCACACTGGAAAACCTCGTGTACATTTGGGTTGGCTGATATGTATACAGCTCTATTGTCTTTAACCATTTTTTCTACGACGGCTTGCCCCACATCATCTTCAAAACCTCCAATAAAGATAAAGTGGACGTTTTCTTTTTTGAGTGTTTCAGATATATAACCAATGTCTGTTAGACCTTTATCTTCACACACTCTTCCTACTACACAAACTAAAAAACAATCCAAAGGCACTTTATATTTTTCTTTTAATGCATCTTTTTTCTGCTGATCTATAGGACTAAGCAAATCAATATCTATGCCATTAAATGAGCCATTATCGATGACAGTTGATTTATTCTTTTTTAAAATCTTTTCTTTTAGACATACATCCAATAGCGACTCAGACACAAATAGAACTTCATGAGACAAGGCAAAGCTTAATGTATCAAAACCCTGAAATACTCGCTTTTTAAAACCTGAAAAATTCTCATAAGCTCTACCCACACTGAAAGCAATCCGTCTCTTTTGCAAAGTAAATGCACTTGCAATACTTCCTAATAATAGCGCTTTGGGAGTTAGATAAACCACCACATCAAAGCGGTTCAATAGAAAATAACGAGTTAACAGCGCCAGTGACTTAGTGTCTTCAAATAAAGACGGTTTGCGTTGAAAATTTAAATTGACCACTTTACCTATATTACGCGCACGTAAAATATCTAGCTGCGCCTCATTACCACCACAGATTAGCGTAATGTCAAAATCTGAATTGTCCCTCATATACTCAAGCTGATTGCGGTATAGAGCATTAAATGAAACGGCATCTGTCACAAGAAAGCATATTTTAAAACTCATTTAAGCACCTCATTGTTTCTCATTAGTGAACTCACTCAGCACAGATGCTATCAACGACAGCTTGATGACGTGTTTTAAGTGCATTAGACATCATTAATTTATTTCTTTTGTTGGCTATGCGCTGCAATAAACCCATAGAGTCCAGCAATCTAACTGTTGTCATTTTTACGGTGAGTTTCAAAGACCCTAACCCACTACGTCCTTTATATTCACGGTAGGTCTTGAAGCTATCTTTGTATGATCGAATGATTTTTACTAATGATAAATTACCCTCTTCTCGATAGTAATATAATAAGTCTGGCAATACCGCCAATCTTAAATCTCGACTGGCTATGGCTCTACACCATAGGTCATAATCTTCAGACCTTGGATAATTCTCATCATATCTGTTGCGTTCATACCAACTCTTTCTTGCCAACACAGAGGCATGCACAATAGGATATGCTGGCGCAATTGCATCAAACTCTGTATAAATACGATCTACATGGCGACAGCCATATACCTTATTATTATTATCAATAGACACCACACCCGTGGACACCAGATCACAATCTGTATTATTTTCTAAAAATGCCATTTGAATCGTCAGTCTGTCTGGATGAATGAGGTCGTCAGCATCCATACGTGCAATATAGTCATATTGAGACTCATCAATGAGCTGATTTAGGCGAGTTGGCAGTTTTTTGTTTTTCCCATCAGAAATGACTTTTATTCTATTATCGGCTTTCTCAAAACGTCGAGCGATGGTTAATGAACCATCCTTAGAGCCATCATCAATTAATATCAACTCCCATAGCTCATACGTTTGAGCCAATACCGACTTTATAGCATCTTCCAAGTATGCTTCAGCGTTATAAATAGGAATGCCAATGGATATGTACTGCTGATTTTTCATTAGAAAACCTCAAATATCGGATTGAGAATATATGGACTCAAGTTACTAAATCTCGATGTCGTCAACATAAAGTAAGTGAGAAACAACAGCACACTAGCGATATAAAGATAAACGTTATTTATTTTTTTCAACATCACAGGAAGTATTAGAACTAACGTCCACGTAAAATAAGCCAGTAACCTTTGCGGACCTGAAGGACTCGTACCCAACATCGCTAGCGGTATGATAAAAACCACACCTGATGCATAAAACGTTATTAATTTTTGGAAATTTTCATCTTTAATTTTATATACGTAACTCACAAGCATAATTAAAAGCATGAGGACAGTATAAAATCCTAGCGTTAAAAACCCACCTGCTTCTTCAGAAGCTTTTGCATAATTTTCATACCTATCATTGGTAGAAGAAATATAAGAGACTAGTACGCCACTCACCAATAATGACCCTAGAAATGTGGCCAAAATTTTATATACAGGTTTTACCTTTAAGTTGACGATAAAATAAAATGGGATGATAAATAATGCGGTAACGTGAAATAATGAAGCAACCGCACATACCAACAGATATGGAATAAGTCTTTTTTCTAATAAATATGGGACGGCCAATGTAAATATTGCCATCGCCAACCCTTGACGTAATCCATTGAAAAAAAACGTATAAACACCCAATGTGATAAATAAAAATACTGAAAACCAATAGTTAACGCTGTATTTTTTAATAATCTTAAGATAGCAGTACACAATGATTAAGCTGGTAATCGTTAAAAGCCAAAAGTAGCTACTTGTCACGCTCAACAATGCATACTCTAAAACTTGATAACCAAACTCAATGTCTTCGTTAAATCTAAAATACTCGACATTCAATTGACTGTTAAAATTTCTTGTATAGTTCCCTGTATCTGTACCGACACGATAACTCCGAGCGCCTGCAAATAAAGTCAGAATAATTAACGGCAACCAAAAAGACGTACGGTTGAGAGATTTTTTCTCCAGTACGATCCAAAAGATAACAAGGCTAAGAACCAGCAGGTATGGAAGCATTTAACCCTCGATAAGGTGGATATGGTCAATTCTATATAAGTCAGATACAGTATCAGGCTCGCTCAGCCTATTATGTGTAGTACTTTTACTCTCTTTCCTTGTACTCAAATCACGTCGGATCAAACTTAAATGAACAGTAAAAGCTGTCATTTCATATTTAAATACATTTGCGTTAATTTTTCCGCGTTTATCGCAGCACTAAATCCATATAGAGTTAGTGCTTCTGTTATTTCTTTTTCATTAGGCCGTATGTTTTTAGGTTTCAATAAACAATCGACCCACTCCTTAGCCGAATGAATAGGTAAAAACTGCACCAATCCGAGCCCTAAATCCACTTCAGGTGATACTTGATCAGAGACCAACGCTATTAACCCAACGGTTTGACTCTCTACCAATACAACCGGAAACCCTTCATGCAAAGAAGGCATGATCATATAATCTGCGCTGGCCATCAGTTCTGTAATATCCGTACGCAGACCCAAAAAATTGACATTGCTGCACAGTGATTTGTCTTTCACTTGCTGCTTTAGCATCGCAGCCAATGGACCTTGTCCAACGATATATAAGGTAAAATCAATCTGACGTTTTTTCAGTTGCTCAGCGATTTCTAAAGAAAATTGATGGTTTTTAACCTCATTGAGACGACCGACTTGAATAATTTTTAACCCTTTATCTCCAAATCCTTTAGCACCAAACTCCTGATCGATATAATGTCGTGATTGGTTAGCGACTGTCATCATCTTTTGTATATCAACGGCATTGGGAAGTAGCCACACATCTTTTGTAGTACCGAATAGGTAATTTGCAGCATGGTCACCGCAGCTAATTCTCTTAGTGGCTAATGTACGATTGGTAATTAATGCCCATTGCTCATATATTTTTTTAACGATATTGGTTTTACCGTTACTGGTACTATGAGAGTGTGAAATGCGATGCGGCACGCCAGCACTTTTAGCAGCCAACAGATGAAAAGCATTGTTCAACAGCATATGAGCATGAACGATTTGATAGTCAGGGTGTTGTTTAAGGAATCGTTTAAGCTGCCACATACGCGTCAATGAATGACTGGCTAAAATGGGTATAATTCTACCCCCCAACGCTTTTATCTCAGCATCATAGTCACCGACCTCATCGGTAAAGGTAATAAAATCAAACTGAATCTGATTATGATCCATATGGCGATATAGATTCATGAGCATGGTCTCTGCCCCAGCACGATCCATTTTCCCCACTATGTGCAGTACTCTCTGAATAGCCATCTCTTTACCTATTAAGAAACATAAAGCCAAACGTATTTTCAACCTGTCTTCTCTTAACCTTTCATTCTTGCTCTTTTATCTAGCGCTTGACGAAGCACCTGCAACATAGACAAAGCGACTTGGCTTGGCATACGTACTATGTTGCTGATCACTATATTCCTTAACGTCGAATCGCTCTCATAACCCTTTAATCGTAGCGTCTTATCTGCTTTCTTGGCTTGTACCAATGCCGTTGTTAAATAATCATTATCTATACGGGTAAGAATACTCCAATGACTTTGTCTGATTTTATTGGCGAGTATTTTTTTAACTTCGTCCGCTTGATAGCTCTCTACTAGACTCATGACTTCTGAGTGAATAACGAAAAGGTCTAATAGCTTTTTATCCGTTGAACCTGTGATCGACGTACCTCGCTGTCTATACAGATAAAAATCAATAGGCAGTTGATATCTCACCTTAGCAGATAAACCGAGATGCCAATGAAACGGCCAATCCTCGTAATATAGACCCACTGGAAAATGTAACGAGGCAGAACGCACGACACTAGACCGAATAAATTTTAGCCATGCAAAATGCGGTAGGCTAAAATAAGAGTCGTCTATGTTGGCAGCAGCGAATACTAAGCTGGCAGCTGGATACGGTAGTTCAGTCTCTACCACTCCCTCTTTGAACGGTACAAAACCATACGTCACTACTTCTGCATTCGTGGTGAGGGCGCAATCTACACAAGCTGCCACCAAGCGAATATCTACAATATCATCGGAATCCACGAACATCATATACTCGCCTATCGCAGATTTAATGCCGGTATTACGAGCAGCAGAAAGGCCACTGTTTTCATTATGTTGAATGACTTTTATGCGCTTATCTGTGAGATGTGGGGTTAGTGCCTGTTTTGAATTATCAGTAGAGCAATCTTCAACGACGATAATTTCAATATTTTTATAAGTCTGCTGCTTGATAGATGCTAAGCAAGCGTCAATATATGACGCGACGTTATATACTGGCACGATAATGCTCACTAATGGCTCGGCTGCAATGGTCATATTCTGGCCACCGATTTTTTTAAATCATTGTACTCATTGATGTGAACGGGTGACTCAATCATCGTACCGTGAGGTAGAGACAGAAGCCTATCGATGAACTTTGGAATCTCAGAAATCTCATCTAGTTCTAAAAATATGAGTCTTGGATGATTACGTAACCAGTCCAACTGCGTCTGTCTTATCTTATGATTGGAGTTCGGTAATACCAAGCAAGGCGTACCCGATAGCAAACATAAAATCATGCCATGCAAACGGTCAGTTACAACCAACTTTGCAGCACGAAACTGGCTAAGCTTGTCAGTTAGCAACTTTGAGCAATGTGCCTCGTCCAATTGAGAACCGCCAGCATGGGTGTCTGTCTTTTCAATCTGATAACCAGTATCTGCTAAGGCTTTGTCTATCATTGCATATTGCTCACCTGATAGCGCAGCTTCTTTGTCATCTCGTAAGCAGCGCAAAATACCTGAAGGTGCTAACTTATCTGTCGTTCCAAGTACTGCTGCGTTTGCACTCATGACGATATCTGGCACAAGACCAATATGAACATTGCTATACTCAGCAAAAAGCTTGCTAAGCTTGGCCGCTGTCATCGACTCTCTGGCAAAGATATGTATATCTGGATGTTTGGCGTAGACGTTTACGATACGATGCAATACACGCTTAGACTTAGCAGAATCACTCCAATCCAATGTCTGAGGAAAACAAACAATGCGATTGGTAGGAAATGACTTGATGACTAATTGGCGCAGCTCCTCAATATCAGGATACGTGCCACCCATATTACCGCCGCCGATGATAGTGACGATATCCGTCTCTTTTATTTGCTGTTTAATTGAATTGAGCACAAATCTGGTTTGACTGATAGCCACACTAACAACATCATAATCGGTCAGCACACGTCGCAAATACTGCTTTTGCGCGTGAAAAATAGCAATATCACCAATATTGCCATAGTCAGCGGCAAGAAAAATAAAGCACCGTTTACCAGTTGGTAACGGTAAACCTCTCGCCCCCATATAAGCGGCTAAGTGTTTTTTTAATCTGAGCGGAATGAGCTTTTTTATAGCAGCAATATTCATTTTTAATGCTCCCTTATTTGTTTCTCATTAACATGTTTTTCACCCACATACGACGCCTTGAGCCAACAGGAAACAACCCATTCAATTTAGGAGATGGTTTACGTTTGAGTACTTTTTCAATGTATGGAAGCCATTCAAGACCTCTGCCCGTTTTAATTATCTCATGACGAATTAGATTCCAATCTATACGTACGATTTCATTTTTTAAAACCATCGATTTAAGAAGTGATGAATCAATGGGCTCGCTAAAACATTTTGGATTATCTATACCTGCGACCAAAAAATTGAGACGCGTTCTAACACATTTTTCACAGCGGCCGCAGTTGCTATCATTCTGGTCGCCTGCCCAACAAAAACGCAGGCTTTCAATACCCAAGGGCCATGCTGAAAGCGCTTGAAGCTTCTCCGATCGACTAAAGCCAGCGCCATCATGAATCACTCTAAAGTCGCCAGAACTCAGCAGCGGATCAGTAATTGGATGTGAGCCCCAAGGACTAATTAATACATCATAAGAATCACCACTACCGATGAGTCCAATACCAGCATATTTTTTTAAGCCGCATAATACTGAGGCAATAGCAGCAGCATGATAGTCTTCCCAGTTGATAGACCAAAGCGTGCGAATATTTGTCTCAACTGGCAATAGCTCGATATTGATATCTGCAAGTGTTTTTGCCGCTATTTTTGCTGCACTGGCAAAGCCTTCTGTATCCTCTAAAGGTATATCAAAGCCATGCACAAAAACCCCAGCTTTAATAGCTCGTGTGGCGTATCCTGCTCTGCCTGTCGCATGACGATAAGCGGTAAACTGAGCATCCACACCACCAGAAAATGCAGCAATCGCACCATCTACTTGTACGTCGCTCTCTCTAATACGATCAACTTGTATATCAATCAGAAAATAACGCTCTGGTAACCATTTATTCCAGACATACTGTAGTTCTGTCAGGTTGGCTAATAGCTCGTGGGACACGCTACCATGGACACGAATAGCCGCACGCAGCTGCATCGCAGGCAACAATGTGGCTAGTAAATAAGAATCGCAATCATCGTCTTCTGGCATTGGTAAATTAATAGGATACGCAAACCACAATTCTTGTTCGGTAGAATTTTCGCTCGCAGCCGTTTGTTTCAGCAAACAAGAACGAGTCTGTCCGCTTTCATCACTCTTTAATGCCTGAGGAAACAAATCAATATTAAACATGTCTTTTTACCTTTGCTTTAGTCCAAGACAGTTGAAGAAAAACCAACGTCATAACATACCAATGTCGTGAAAAACATGAAATCAAGATACGAATGCCTCGTGCTGGGTGTCGTTGATGGTAATGTGGTAAACATTTCTGATAAACGAAAGACTGGCGTATTTTTATCAGCTCTGTGCGACGTTTCCGCACCCTAATATGCGCCAAATTATTGAGTAAATATGGCAGCATATGCTCGATATAACTACGGGCAAAATCTGATAGCAACACTTGCTTCTCAGTAGCACTGATAGACCAGTCATGTATCCTAATTCTGGCTTTATAGTCTGCTTCAATAGACTCCAACAGCCCTGGCTTATATTGCAAACTCGTCATCGAAGTAGCATTTTCATAGTAGTTATATGGACAGTCGGGTACGACAGATAAATGGTTCGCTTTATCCAAGCACTCAATATTAAAAATACCATCTTCACCAAGCTTTACGTCACAATTAAACCGTAAATCCGCTATCAGGCTTTTGCTATAAACTTTGGTAGTTACATACCAATATATATTTCTATTCTCTGTCACTCTCAGTTGCAAACTCTCAATATCTTGCCGTGAATATTCTGCTGAAATGTTATGGCGCTCGATAACAGAGCCATCTAGCATGATGCGCTTATGACCAAACGCCAACATCTCAATATCCCGATCAACCACTTGTGCAATGACAAAGTCAAAATACCAATCGTCGATAGTGTCGTCCGCATCTATAAAAACGATGTAGTTGCCGGTTGCGATATCAAGCCCTGTATTACGAGCATCTGCCACACCCCCATTTTTTTGATACTTCACCTTAATCCATACCCTATCACTTTCCCACCTATGCAATAACCTAGCAGTCTCATCATCAGAACCATCGTCAATAACTATCAACTCAATCTCATGGCTTTTTTTCGCAACGTCAATACTACTAATACAAAGATCAATAGTGGCAGCGGCATTAAATGCGGCGATAATAACTGAAATCATAGTGAGCCTCTTGAGTTGAGACTTCTAATGCATATCCTTTGTGCCATCCAACGCAGTCAAGATATTTACCTACTGCTGCACTTCATGGATATGAACAAGACGCCGAAAAGCGACATAAACGATAGATAAACTAAGCAAGACCCCAACAAATGAGAACAGGGCAATAGCGACCATATCTGACTCAAAAACGTAAAAACCTATATACAGCGCTGCAGCACGAAATATCACTGCAAACACTTCTCTAATTAAAAGAAAACGCTGCAAACGTAATGCTGGTAATGCCGCAGTACTCGCACCCGATACCAAGCTGGTCAAAAGCCAAATAGAAAGCCACTGCGAATAACTACCTGCTAATGCCCACTCTGCGCCAAACACTAAAGAAAAAAGATAATCGCCAAAAACGAACACCGTACCGAATGGAACAATACCAACCACCAATAGAATTACCGTCACTTTTAATAAAAACTGATAAGCTTCTGGTGACTTTGCTGTGATCGCACGCGTAATCTTAGGATAGAAAACCTCTCCAACAGCTTGGCCTAACAACATTGCTGGTGCGCCAAGCACAAGAACAGCCAACGAATACTGCCCAGCAGAAGAAGCACTAAATAGTGATGCTAACAAGATAGTTGGCAACCCTACTGAAGCAGCATTAAGCATGCTCTGTGGCATGCGATATATGGCAAAGTCACGCTGCGATATAGCAGCGTTACGAATACCAACCGTGCCAAACCAGTTTCGGACATTTAATACACCAATCCTAGGCACGCGAAGCATCTGCATCATAAAATTCGTGAGCTGCCCTGCTATCGTTAATAAAATAAGCAACATACCAGAGGGGGCCCACATACCTCCTATCAACTTACTGGTATCTGTCACAAGCTTGCTCTCTACATAAGCACGAGCTTTGGCTTTAAACAAACCTACTCTGATAGCAGACTGATCAGCAACAGATAGAAACGCGCCTGCCAATAGCGTCAAAGGTATGAGATACAACATGTATGGTGTACTTTCCATACCCGTCCATCGTGCCAAATAAACATTACCAAAATAGACAACGATGAATGATATAGCAGCGACAAACAAACTGAGTAACACAGACAACCTGATAATGGCTGCAGCATCCTCGTCACTATCAGGCATCACAATGGCATTGGCATAACCCATGGTCGCAATCGGAGTAATAATACTGATGATTGCGGCAAAGGTAGCAGCAATACCAAAATCTTCAGGGCTATATAATCTGGTGAGAAACGGCATAAAGACCATAGCGATTGCCTGACCAGCCGCAATACCGCCGCCAACCATGGCCACATCTCGTACAAAGTGACTGGTTTTCAATCGACTGATTACGCTCTGTATCGATAAAAACACTTCAGAGGCCATTACTCATCATCCAATTTTATGTTTCATATAACTTATAAAAAACTAACAATCTTGTGGTTACCTGTCTACTGTATTAACCAATCTCATCTACCAGCGATGATGTCAGTTTTTCGACCTCAACCCTGACATCATCCCCTTCTCGATAACCTTCCACAAACGCTCTAAATTGTGTTTTTAGCCATGCCACATCCTGTTGTTTGGCTTTTTCTATGAACTCAAACAAAACATTTTCGATATCTTCCAAAGGAAAGCTATGCTCCATTGCTTGCATGATTAACGGATGAAACGTGGTTTCGATATTATCTTCGCCTATGATTAACTCCTCATAGAGCTTTTCACCCGGCCTCAATCCAGTAAACACAATTTCTATATCTCCGTTAGGATTGTTCGCATCTTTTAACTCGCAGCCAGTCAGACGAATCATACGCTTAGCAAGGTCTACAATTTTGACGGGTGCACCCATATCAAGTACAAACACTTCCCCACCAAATGCCATAGCCCCTGCCTGAATCACCAAACTGGCCGCTTCTGGAATGGTCATAAAGTAGCGTGTTATGTCTGGATGGGTGATGGTAATCGGACCACCCTGCTCAATCTGTTTGTTAAATAACGGTACAACAGAGCCTGAAGATCCTAGTACATTGCCAAAACGCACCATGCTAAAACAAGTGTGACTACTATGCTGGCTCAATCCTTGGCAAACCAACTCCGCCAAACGTTTGGATGCCCCCATAATATTAGTAGGTCGCACCGCTTTGTCCGTAGAAATCAATACAAAGGTATCCGCTTTGGCTTGTATCGCAGCACGAGCACAGTGATAGGTGCCTTTGGTATTGTTAATCGTGCCCTCAAAGGGATTCGACTCAACAATTGGGACATGCTTGTAGGCTGCTGCATGATAAATTGTATTTATATGGTTAATTTTGAATATATTGATTAATTTTTTTTCATTGCTCACGCTTCCGATGATACTAATAATCTCAATATCTTGATAATCGATATTTTCTATCTTCTTATTTCTAAGCTCTTGATCTATCGTGTATAGAGCATATTCAGACTGCTCATATAACACCAAGCATCTAGGCTTATTTTTAATAATTTGCCGACACAATTCACTACCAATAGAGCCACCAGCACCTGTCACGAGGACGTTTTTGCCAGTGATGTTTTTTTGTAGCAACTCAGCGACTGGTTCAACAGTATCTCGTTCAAGCACATCCAAAATATCGACAGGTCGTATATGACTGACTGTCACCCGCTCGTCTGCCAACTCTCGTAAGCTCGGTAGGTCTTTTATCTTCACAGAAATACCTGATAGGCTATCCATAATCTGCTTTTTTCGGGCACGGCTCATAGAAGGCATCGCCAAAATCACCTGTGCCACATCAAACTTCTCTATTAGCAATGGCAAAGCATGATCAGCATATATTTTTTTACCATGTAAATAAGCACCTGTCAGCTGTTGATCATCATCGATATATGCCACCACGTTATATTTATGGGAATGTCTCAAGCTTTCTAGCAGTTCTCTACCCGCTTCTCCTGCACCATAGATAATCACGTTATCACAGCAATCATTTGGACGGCGTTTTTTGTCTGTTTTCTGTAGCCGTTTCAAAAAGGTACGTATTATCAGCCTACTGTTCCATAACCAGATAAAAAAACAAAATAGAAATATGATGGGTACAGAGCGCGGTATCATTGACAGTGGGTTTACATAGATAAGCACTTGGTAGACGATAATAAGCAACAAAAACAACTGTAATACACGACCCATTACCGCATCAAAAAAACCTCTAGAAGCACCTCTATAGAACCCGATAAGATACAGGCTCGCCACAGGGATAAATGCATATGAAACCAATATTATAAGACTGACATGATGCGCCACATACCCTTGTCGTAATGCCAAGGCTAAAAATAAGCAAGAAATTGATACAGCATAATCTATGCTAAATAAAATAGAGCATTTGACAAACCGTGGTAATGACAATAAAAGCAGAGCCGCACGCTTCGACCATTGATGCAACTCACCAGTCGACCGATAAGCACTGTTAGACTCTGTTTTTATAAACATAAGATCCACTCACTTAAGTTGTATTGATGATAATGAACAACCACAAAATACTAATTAGCGGTTATTTCCATAGGCATAATGGTAATGATAGCTGTATTTATTCATACGGCTTTGCTGTACATCATTGAGAATAATGCCATCCACTTGCACATTGGCTTTACTCATCTGCTTGACCGCATACATCAGCTGACCTTCTACTGAGCGATTAAATTTAGTAACGATAAGCACCTTGTCCGCATGTTGCGCCAACACCATCGCATCTGAAGCTGCCAATATCGGTGGTGAGTCAATGACAATATAGTCGTATTGCGTCTTCAGCACTGTCATAAGCTGGTTAAACTGTTGACCTATTAATAGTGAAGTAGGATTGTTTGACGACTGTCCTCGCGATATAAAATCAATGTTTTCCATACCAGTAGGATGAATAAAAGTCTTAATATCTGGACTAGATACCTCGCTGTTGGCTTGATTACTGATAATGGGAGACGCACTCTTTTTATTCTGCAACAAATAATCGGCGAGACCGTCTTGCGGGCTCAGCTTAAACATCTTATGCAGCGCACCTAAACGCATGTCACCATCAATGACCAAAACCTTTTTATCAAGTTGTGCAAACACCTCAGACAAATTGGCTGCGATAAAGGACTTGCCGACATCTGGGCTTTCTCCAGTAATCAATATGACTTGTGCGGACTCGCCAGCCACTGCGCCTGTTGGCATACCAAACATCAGGTTTGTTCTCAAGCTTTTAATGGCTTCATAACTCAAACTACTGTGGTCCACATGAGCAAGCATCCGATCGGTGGTCTTTTTATTTTTACTCAATCTGGACAGTAAAGGTGAGCGCGGAATAGTGGCAATGACAGGAATACCTGTCTTAGACTCTAAGCGCTCTGGATCTTTTACAACCGTCCTCATTAAGTTTCTGAGTAAAACCAATATCACCCCAAGCATCGTGCCGACCAATATGGCTAGCATCATGATTTGTAGCTTATTAGGGGCAATGGCATTAAAGGTACTGGTGGGTGTATCGATAACACGGGCATAGCCGATCTGGCCCGCTTTCACGATTTTTAGTTGTTCATAATTCTTGAGTAGCGTCAGATAGATTTCTCTATTGATGGCTGTATCTTCTGATAGCTTTAAAAATTCTCGCTGGATTTCAGGTAGACCCGACACCGTATTTTCGATTTGTCTCGTTCTATTACTCAGTACTTTGAGCTGCTCATTAATTTGAACGACCAAGGGATGTTCTTCAGTATAATAAGTGGTCAAGTCTGCTTTTCTGAGCTTAAGATCGTTGAGCTGCCCGTCAATCCGAGACTTTTCGCTTAATAATAAGCCAGCCTCTTGAGCCACATCGATAGTGCCGTGTTTTTTACGAAAATCATTAAATAGTGCTTCAGACGCTTCTAGCTTCCCTTTTAATAGCGGTATCTGCGTTTCCATAAAGGTGAGCGTTTTGGTGGTTTCTTCAGAGCCACGTGACTGGTTTTGGTCTACATAAGATCGAACTATTTGATTGAGTATAGTCGTGATCTGCTCTTGGTTTGTACCCGTCATCGACAGCTGAATAATGCCCGTGCTTTGACCTTTTTCTTCAACCATTAGGGCGCTATTGATACCATCTGTCGTGGCTTTTAATGTCTGCTTACTAATACTAATCGGGTAATTACCCGTCGGTAATCCGGTCACGGTGATATTAATCTGACCTTTTGACCCTTTGAACTGATAAGGCTGACCAAGCTGACCTTTAAAGTTATCCAGACCATTGCTCAAAACAAATCCAGTGGCAGATTTATTCAAAGTAAAAGATTGGTTCAAATAAGCTTTCGATACATCAAACTGACTGATTTCTACTACGCCGTTTTCGGTATTCAGTGACACTTCATCGGTTGTATTAACTTGAGTCTCTATATAATTTTTTTTGATCGTATCAATATATCCAATATTAGGATCCGTGAGTCTAATACGCAGATGCAGTAGATCTACCACAGGCTCTAGTATCATGCGTGATCTTATAAGCTCTGCTTCTGTTTCTGCTTTGCTTGTTTCTGCACCGACCAACTCTGAGATGCTCGCGCCAAGTGCTTCCACCCCTTGCGCATTTTCTTCAATCTGTATCAGCGCATCAGATTTAAACGTTGGATTGACATGGCGGGTATACAAAAAACCTACCAATAAGCCCAATAAAACCATGAGTGCTATTATTTTCCAACCGCGCAGCAATACCAAAACCAGCGCCATTAAGTCGATGTCGTCAGTGTCTTTTTTGCCCGTAGGCATTGATAGGTTTTTTGAATCTGTTTTATTCATAACCATATACTCACTACTCAATGTTTACCGCTTAATAGCACTCACTAACCTTCAATTCTTTTATGACAATCGCCTCACTCATCTTCATAGCCCACTGTTCAAGACTGTCGTCAATATCTTGTCTACTCGTCTCAAACACCGAATTATCCTGCTGATAAGGATCTATAATATCTTTATCAATCCAATGTCCAATTCGAAAAGTTCTACCACGGCAATGTGGCCACCGATTCTCAATCCACTTGGTTTGACTCACTGACATAGTCAAAATTAAATCTGCATGACTGACTAACGCTTCGCTGATGGGTTTGGCAATATGTGAGCTGATATCTATATCGTGAATGGCCATCAAATCTATTGCTTTGATATCTGCAGAGTGCCCTACTAACGCTGACAGACCCGCAGAGTCTACGTGCTTATCTGGATAGCGCTCTGTCAAAATAGCAGCTGCCATCGGACTACGGCATATATTGCCAACGCAGACGACTAAGATACTGTCAAACACATTCATGATTGACTCCTATATCCCTGAAATCAGATTGATTGCTGATGTTGAGGGAAGAATGGCGCTGATAATACGATTCCAGCGTGCTAAACCTGTTGGATCTACATAAAGTATGTCGTTGGCCTGCATGTCAAAACGGCTCGCCAATGCCAAACTGGTGATGCTCTGCATATCGACATAATAAATATGCGTATATTGTGATTGCGGGTTATCACGAACGATATATACTTTTGCAGCATTGGCGGTATTGGAATTTAACCCGTTAGATTCGCCTAACACATGTGCCAAGCTCAGCCCTTGCTCAGGAATAGAAACTGGTTCAATTTTGCCAAACTCACCCAATACATAGACTCTATTACGACTTTGGCTGTTGACATGAATGGCGTCACCATCTTGTAAATATATTTGATTGGCAGACAGTCCCATTTGCTGTAATGATTGGATACCTAGCTTGTAACTCTTGCCTTGGCGATTTAAGACAATATGATTTGAATCACCAGTATCAGTCGTACCACCTGCCATAGAGATTGCCCCATATACGGAGACTGGCACATCAGCAATCGTAAACTCACCAGACTCTTTGACTTCACCATCAACGAAAAACTTGCTGCCACGATAGTTGATAATTTTGACCTGAGGATCTGAGTATTTCAGATAGCGTTTTAGTTTACTTTGTAAGGTTGCAGTAAATTGCGGCACACTCATTCCGCTGGCTTGAATGCGTCCTATCAGTGGGAACTGTATAAAGCCTTGCTGATCAACGGTTAGGCTAGATGTCGATGCATTAATATCTGGATAACTGGTGAGTGTGATATTGAGAATGTCGCCTTTAGCAATTCCATAACTGACTCGACCAGACGTTTTAATTAAATGATACAAATCCTGATCTGGGGTAATGGCTTCTGTACGTGGCAAGGTCGCCAAATTCAAAGGTTGAATATAAAACTGTAGTCCATTTTCTGCAGTAAACGCACCCGATTCCGGCACATCTCCAGACTGAAGTCCTGAATTGACTGTGCAACTCGCAAGTGAGAGTGTTAATAACAAGCCAACAATGCTCATCATTAAAAAGCGCTTGCGTACAGAAATGAAGTATTTATAAACCATAACAGTTACTCATATTTATAATATTGCATAAAATCAAAGCCGCTCACTATGATAAATATATTCACTAAAAAGAATGTATATATCAAATATACACTCAAACTATACACAACGCAATATTTATAAATCCTTATATAGTTACGTCTAATTATTTTATATTTTTAATACAGCCCTTTTATAACAATACCTAACCAATTTATTTAGAAGTAGACACAACTGGAAGGATTAAATAGTGAGCAGATAGCAAAGAATACAAGTAATAATTCTGTAACTTTTAAAAATTGATGTCGCTCTTTATATTTCAACCGATAATTTAGTATCAATTAAACAAGGCTGTCTTTTATCAAAATACAACTCTCGATATAATTGAGCCGACATCTGCTTGAAATAGCTGTATATAGTTAATAAACTTTTATTCAATCTTATTTTCCTAACAACAACTTATATAATTAGTAACAACAGGTTTGCGTGCTAAAGCCGCCAAAATAGCGTAGAATAGTCAATCCAAATTTTTTTACATTGAGAAATGTAAACCCACCGACTCAAGGTTATGATTATGAAAGACGAAAAATTACAGAAAGCCCTCGCCCGTATGGGCCTTGGTTCACGCCGTCAGATGGAAGAAGTCATCAAAGCCGGCCGCGTCACTGTCAATAACGGCCCAGCAACCATCGGTGATCGTGTTGAGCAAGGCGATGAGATTCGCGTTGATGGCCGTCAGATTAAGTACACCTCTGAAAATGAGAAGCGACGCCGTGTTATCGCTTACTACAAGCCTGAAGGCGAAGTCTGCTCTGCTAAAGATCCAGAAGGTCGTCCAACCGTTTTTGAGCGCTTGCCAAAGCTGACTCATGATCGCTGGGTTATGGTTGGACGTTTGGACATCAACTCAACAGGTTTGTTATTGTTTACCAATGATGGTGAAATGGCGCATCGCTTGATGCATCCCTCTGGTGAAGTCACTCGTGAATATGCGGTACGTGTATTGGGTGAAGTGACACCTGAGATTGCCCGTGCATTAACGGCTGGCGTCATGCTAGAAGATGGCCTTGCAAAGTTTGAAGATATCAAAGACGGTGGCGGTGAAGGCGTCAATAAATGGTATCACGTCCAACTAAAAGAAGGCCGTAACCGTGAAGTACGTCGCTTGTTTGAGTCGCAAGGCCTAAAAGTCAGCCGTCTACTACGCACGCGCTACGGTACAATTGCCCTGCCAAAAGAGCTACGTACTGGTCGTTTCTTAGAACTCGACAGAAAAGACATCAATACCTTGACCGATCTTGTGAGCTTGCGTCCTCGTTATGGTACGGGTCTGCATGGTGCAGCGAAAGAGAAGCAAGAGCGTATCAGAAGCAAGCCGCTTAAAGCACGTCGCGCTACTGATAGTCGTAGCGATAGCCGCAGTGGTAGCGACAATCGCAACAGCAGCGCAAAACCTAAAAGCAGTGCTAGCCCTGCCAGCCGTGGTACGCGCAATACTCGTGACCGCAACGATAAGCGTTAATAATATTGATCTATCGTAACTTTAAGTCTTCAATAGATTTAGAGTCACCTATAAAAAAGCTGCCAGTGATTATTTATCATTGGCAGCTTTTTTTATGTCATTTATAGCAAGTCGTTGTAATTCTGACGATGTAGACTTAGCTATCATGACTGTTGATATAGTTTTTCATGACTCGTAACTCCTGCAACTGCTGCGTATCTATTTGCGCTAGCAACCTATCTAAACGCTGCTCAATATTATTTAACACGCTCTGCAATAGCTCACTGGCTTCTATTTTCTTTTCGTCATTCCTATTATTAGCACTTATACTTGTTAAATGGTAATGACTGGCTAACATTTCTGGAAGCCGAGTATGCAGCATCTTATTCAATACAAACTGCTCTTCTGTTATCGCAGGCGTCTTATGCTGAGCTTTTAGTGATTTCTGATACGCTTGATAGTGATTCACTTTTTCGTCGATGCGTTTTAATTGGCTCAATTGCTGCTCTGGCAGATTTTGCAGGTGTTTCTTATTTAAACTTAATTGTTGCCAACTGAGTTTGGATAATGACAATGGTTCATTATCATTCTGATAGACGAGCACACCTGGCGTAATACCGACAGCTTTATGAAAAGCTTGCCAGCCTTTTTTACCCAAATAAAAGGTAGTGAGAGTCGTTACAATACCAACGCCTATCAAGATAATCATATACGCTTACTCTTCATCTTGTCCTTTAGTCATAAAACTCTGCATTTATAGTTTAATGTCTTCAGCACTTACATTGGCACCCGTTGGACTTTCAATCGCTTGAATATTTACATCACTGCTCACATCACTACTGGCACTACTGACATTGCTATCGAGCTTTTGGGTTTCCCTATTACTAGCAGGGTTATCAAAGCGCTTTTGTAAATAGCGATTGGTCGCGAGCAATTTTTGTCCATCTTGATGATAGGAGGCATTGAGCAGATCATCGAACTGCGTATTAATCGTACTTAGTACATCTAGCAGCGCCTCTTTACCAGTGACGTTAGAGTGCTTAATTTTGGTCGTATCAGCGAGTGCACCATCCCTACCATCTAAATCATGCAAACGGCGATAGTCCGCCACCGCAAGCGGGACATGCCTATCCATTAAATTTTGAATCATGATATACGTTTCGGTGACAGTATCCTTATCATCAATCTTTCCATCATTATTGGTGTCGCCATAGATGACACGCAGCTTCTCACCTTTTTCATTGATTTGCTCAAGAGCTGTTTTGACCTCAATGGGCAAACTCTTTTCAGGGATATAACCCAACTGCGGCATCGCTTTATATTCAAGCATTTTGGGCGCGGTGAATTTTTTGATACCACGATACCCTAGGTATAACCCAGCTATTGGCAATAGCCCATACAAAAAAAACATGACGAACATCGCAGTGACTTGGGTCATTAGACTGTCCTTATTATTTAGTAGAATTTTTGAAAAGCTTATTATTATTTTTGATACGTTTTAGTTATTAAGGTTAAGCCGTTCATATTTTAAAGTTGCTATTATTAAACAAAAAAATAAGGCTTTATTAAAGCCCTATATTGTTATGCGTCATATCGTATTGCATCGATTATAGTTAATGACACCTAACCGTCTCAAGTGAACAGCGATCATTTGAAATCATTATTAACTAACTTTTTGTGCGGCTTTTAACGTAACGATGCGTGGAGGCCAAACGGTTCATTACCGTCTGATGCAACTCATCTAGCAACTCATCCAGCTCATAATCAATCTCAAGAAACAAATCGGTCAGCATATCCCCTGCCGTCATCTTGCCTTGTACCATATTGTTTTTGGTACGATGTGGGCTGAACCGCTGTAGTTGCTCATAATGATGCAGCGCTTCTGGAATACTCTCAGACACCAGCTTATCTATAACAAACTGACGCTCATTATGCTGCTGCTGTTGCTGCTCGTTGAGCTCGCTACTCCATTCACGGTAACGCTTTAATTTACCATTAATTCGGTCTAGTATCGCGACAGCCTCAATAGGCATGGCATTTAGGGTGGCTTCATCGACCACATCAACAAGCTCAGTCATAATCGGACAACGTCCATGTTTGAGATACCACAAAGTATCTGGGTCAAAAGGAGGTCTATTGGTCGGGCGCATTTTGGCACGATTGGACAAATAGCGGTCGGTTAAAGGCGTCGGCGTTCGAATATCACTCACTTGTGCTAATGCATCACGAATACGACCTGCACGCTCAGGCGGTGTTAGCACAGAGCGCTGACTGATAGCTTGATCGTTTTCATCATTGCTATCTTCCACCTCTATATCTTGGCTGACACTCATCTGTTGAGCATTTTTAGCCGCTTGTGTTGGCAGGTCTTCTTGAGCTTGCCCAAATGACTTTAGCATTCTTGTCAAACTTACCACCATGACCTACCTTGCCTCTCGTTCCGTGCACTCGTATTGTGCAAGTATTGCATATATTGATTCAATGACGTATCTTAACAGCTTTTTTTGGCACTGCCAGTAAGCAAAGTGTCAATATTCCGATACCCTAAAAACATCTACTCTCTAAATGATAAGCACTTTACTATGAACGCGACCGATTATACCTCTGGCTTTTTGCTTGGGCTATCGCTTATCTTAGCAATTGGATCACAAAATGCTTTTGTACTTAAACAAGGCATCAAACGTGAACACATCTTTTTTATCTGCTTATTCTGTGCCGTTAGTGATGCATTATTAATATCAGCGGGCGTTGCTGGTTTTGGCGCGGTGACAGCTCGTTATCCACATGCAGTAGATATCGCCAGATTCGCAGGCGCGTTGTTTTTGCTGGTTTACGGTTTGCAAAGTTTATATGCTAGTGTTCGACGCTCACATGCATTAAACGTCGATGGTCAAGCCGTTACCAGTTTGAAAAAAGCACTGTTGCTGTGTTTTGGCTTTACATGGCTCAACCCGCACGTCTATCTAGATACATTGGTGCTCGTCGGTATGGTTTCAACGGGTGCTAGTAGTAAATTGGCCTTTGGTGTGGGTGCTGTCAGTGCTTCATTCTTTTTCTTTTTTGCTTTGGGTTATGCTGCACGATTGCTTAGACCGTTATTTTCCAAACCAAAGGCATGGAATATACTTGACGGATTGGTGGGCATACTGATGCTGTACTTGGCTTGGCATTTGTATAATAGTTAATATATCGTCAATCCTCTATAAATTGGATACTGTGTCAGTCTCCACATTATATTGACTGACTATAGTAGCTGAATGTACCGCGCACAAAAAAGCCAAATACATCTAAACGTATTTGGCTTTTTACTTTTTATATCAGATGCTTTTAATAGCAACTAATTTTTTACGGCCACTACTCTTTGTAGCAGCGACTATCTGTCTACGATGCTTTCTTGCGCTTTTTAGGCTTAACAAAGCTTAAGTTCAAAAAGTGCTCAAGCGAATCATCAAGGACATCTAGCTAAGGCTCTGGCAATTCAGGTGATAGCGTACCTGTCAATGTTGAACGATAGCCTTTTTCTCTAAAAGTCATGATATTATCGGTCTTATCTTTTTGCCATTCTTTTAGGATTTCACCCTGCTTCTCTACTGCAAACTCTGGATAATCTGTCGCATTGGTTAAATCTCGAATATAGGCGGCTTGGAAGTCAATTGAGTCGCTAACCGTGACGCACTTAGCATACGTTGCCAACCATTCTTTTTCGTCGACCTCACGAGTCGCCAAATCAGGAAGCTCGATATCATCCATGATGACATCACGTGCATACCACGCTTGAGCATCAAACATGTTAAAGGTGAAATACTGATCATGCATGCCTAAGTAAATGAGCTTTGGATTGGGCTGCCAAAAAGTCCCTTTGTATAGATTGGCTGGATATAAGCAATTATGTGTCTGCAGGCGTAACTCATCCGGCATAAACGGGAAGTGGAACAAATAACCAGTACACATGATAATAGCATCAAACTTTTGACTCGTACCGTCAGCAAAATGTGCAACATCGTCTTCAAAGTGGGTGACAAGCGGCACTTCTTTGATACCCTCTGGCCAGTCATAACCCAAGGCTTGCGTACGATAACTAATGGTTACTGATTTGGTGCCATATTTATAACACTGTGTACCAATATCTTCAGCTGAATAACTACTACCAATGAGCAAAATATCTTCGTCTTTAAATTCTAGCGCATCACGGAAGTCATGAGCATGCAAGATACGACCTGGGAAAGTCTCTAAACCTTCAAAATACGGCATATTTGGTGTTGAAAAGTGACCGGTCGCTACCACGACATAATCGAACTCTTCGACTTCTTGTTCGTTCGTTTTATGGTTCATGACTGTCACGGTAAACTTTTGCGTGTCATCGTCGAATGAGACCCAACGTACTGGGCATTCAAAGCGGATATACTTTTGGATGTCTTGCTTGTCGATACGGCCCATGATGTAGTCTTTTAGAACTTCACGTGGCGGATATGAAGGAATGGCATCACCAAAGTGCTCATCAAATGAATAATCAGCAAACTCTAAGCATTCTTTTGGGCCATTCGACCACAAATAACGGTACATACTGCCGTGAACGGGTTCACCGTTTCTATCTAAACCAGTACGCCAACTATAATTCCACATACCGCCGATAGCATTTTGCTTTTCATAACAAACTATCTCAGGTAAGTCGGTTGCACCAGCCAATCGTGCTGCTTCAAAAGCGCGTAATTGTGCTAAACCACTTGGACCTGCCCCTAAAATAGCAATTCTTTTATTACTCAAAACTAACTCCTATGATAATAGTTGTTCCTCCACTGTAACATGTTTTTATAGGTGGCATTTTTTCGAATACTTTTGGTGATTGATAACATTATTTTAGACATAGCTATTCTCTAAAAATCGCTTTTAGCCATTTTTATAGAATATTTAGAAGTTTTGAAGAGTTTTAGAGGTTTTTTAGCTAATAGTAGAAGTAAGATATAAGCTTTCTTTACAACCTAAAAATTGAGGGGTAACTCTAAATAAAATAAACAAAGGTACAGGCAATCAATTTTTTCGTTAAACTAAAGCAGGAAACAGCGTGCGTAGGCCATTAACGATGATTTCAATAGAAACTGCCGCCAACAACATGCCCATGATTCTGCTCATAATGTTCAGACCCGTATCACCCAATAAACGGCTAATACGACCTGCTGCCATCAATGCCAAATAACAAAACAAACTGATCAACAACCCAGCTATTAATATGGCCGATACTTGTAGTACACCAGAAACTTGTGAAGAATAAATAATCACCGTTGAGATACCGCCCGGTCCAATCATCATTGGGATAGCGAGTGGAACGACAGCAGCTGCCATTGAGACTGGCGAATCTTGTACATGATCGACATCGAAGTTTTCTTGATCAGGCTTAACAGGATTACCATCGCCATTCATCATATTCAGGGCAATCAAGAATACCAAAATACCACCCGCCAACTGAAACGAGCCGATTGAAATACCAAGCGCTTTTAGTAGCGTCTCACCTGCGACCGTAAAAAAGCTGATGGTGATAAAAATCGTCAAACAAGCCACACGCGCGACTTTACGTCGATTATTCATTGAATAACCGCGGGTCAAATCCAAAAATAACGTCAAAGCGCTAAAGGGATTAATCAACACCATAAAGGCTAAGATTATCTTAATGATTTCAGTATTCACTGAGCGCTCGCTTGTCTATTGATACAACTGCTGAAAAAAGTAAGGCCATCGTGCGAGTGCAACGATGACCCCATATCTGACTAAAACAATATCTGACTAAAAATAGCATTGTAGCTTGTATTGTAACATAGGCAGATAAGCTAATAAAATCATTAACTTTGCTTAAGGCGTGTCCTCAATTCGAATCATAACTGTTAAATGGGTTAAAAATAAAGACACGCCCTAATTCCTCTGTACCATCTCATTAAAAAAGTTAAGTGCAGAGCAACGCTTCTAATCAGCTTTATACATAAGATAAATAGACTTTTTACCATGAAAATTCAGTCGCCTACCTATGCGCTAAAATCCAAGCCAATATCCAATGCAGTGGTGCTGTGAGTTAGATACCCCATCGCAATAAAATCAACCCCTGTCTTGGCGGTGGCCTCCACGGTCGCAGGATTAATACCGCCTGAGGCTTCTGTTCTGGCGCGACCTTTACACATGGCTACTGCCTTTGATAACACGTCAGGGGACATATTGTCCAAAAGCACCAAACTCACACCAGCATCCAACGCTTGCTCTAGCTGCTCCAAAGTATCCACTTCCACTTCTACTGGAATCAGGTGACCAGCAAAATCTTGGGCTTGTTGAATGGCCGTTTTTATATCGCCAGCGATGGCAATATGATTGTCTTTGATCAAAATGGCATCATCCAACCCTAGACGATGATTGCGCCCGCCGCCGCAGCGTACTGCGTATTTTTGTACAATGCGCAAGCCTGGTATGGTTTTACGTGTGCAAGTAATTTGCGCAGGATATTGCGCCACACTGTCTACAATTTTTCTGGTATCTGTAGCAATGCCACTGAGGTGCGTCATAAAATTAAGCGCAGTGCGTTCGGCTGTCAATAGATGACGTGCATTTCCGCTGACACTGGCCAATACTGTGCCCGCTTCAACCAGTTCACCATCATCTACTTGAGCGATAAACTCAATTTGAGCATCAACCAAAGCAAATGATAAACGCGCCAAGTCCATACCGCATATCACGCCTGCTTGCCGCGCCTTAATCTCTAGTTTTGCTTGCAGGTCAGCAGGGATAGTCGCTTGAGACGTTACATCACCACGTCTGCCCAAGTCTTCAGTCAAGGCGGCTTCTACCAAAGGTCTTAGCAACACTTCATCCAATGCAGGTTCTTTTTTAACAGTCATTTGTCACCCCTATATGCGCATTATATTGATATCGGTTCAATTTAATTAAACTCAAAATGAGCATAAATATAGCGTAAAGTTGACAGTACCGCAAGGAAATGAAGTATTTCATGCAGTGGCTAAAAGCGGATAGTCATAAAAACGTGAGAGCACTTACCGCTTATTTAAGCCTATTTACGTTTAGGCAATTTGCTATCCATCAATAAACTTTGCAGTTCGATATCGTGGCAAAAGCGATAAAGCTTGGCAGGACGACCACGTTGCGCACTACTACTCTGCCCTGTTTCTGTCACTAAGTTTTGTGAATCTAGCAGACGGCGGAAGTTTTGCTTGTGCAAGCGTACGCCTGAGAGCGCTTCTACACTCTGCTGTAGCTGCGATAAGGTAAAGACATCTGGCATCAGACCAAAGATAAGCGGTCGGTATTCAATCTTGGCACGTAGCCTTGAGATGGCAGTTGCAATGACGCGTCGATGATCATAGTACATCGGTGTACCTATGATTTGTGCCCAATGCTTTGGCAGTTTTTGCGGCTGATAGTTAGATGATTCTGGAATCAGCCCTGCTTCGTAAAGCATCTCATAGCGCAGTAATACATGCTCTGAGACCCAGTCATAACCGTTAATGGTACTTGGTTGATGATAGGTATTTTTATCTTGAGCTGAGTTTAAGAACTCAGTATCTACACCCCAACATAAATGAATACGCTGACGACGGCGCTGCTGAGTGATTGAGTCTGGCGCATTATTCGCCCAGTCCAATAATGCTGGCACAATAAAATCCATAATGATATTTGGCATACCATCTAGATGATTTTCCCATGGAAAATAATCATACCAATCTCGCCATAGGGCTTTGCTTTGGAGCGCCTGCATTTGCGTCTCTTGCACCAAGCCCAAGTAGCTTACGTAAACCAATGCATGGCCGTCAACATTACGTCTATTGGTATCGACAAAGGTATATAACTGTTCCAAATAGCCAAGTGGTTGCTGCGTCTGTTCCTCAACCCATTGGCGCACACCAGCTTGCAGTGAGCGATGTAATGGCATGAGTGGTCCGTTGGGCAATAACTTGCCTTGATCAACTGTTAAAACTCGTGCCGTATGATCTGTGATCGCAACTAGAACTGCAACGACTTCAGTGGTGCCGCTACCTTGCTGATGCGCATGTGAATAAGACAACGTCATGATTTTAGTAATTACCTTTTACCTTTGAGCGTGCAATAAGAAAGCCATCACACTTATTGTTTATAGTACGACTTAGTATAGCTTGAATCCAAAAATATCATAGTCTACCGATGTAAATATAAGCGGCTGAAGGCAAAAGTGACAGAGAGTATTTTGCATAAATACCTACTGTACTGAAAGTAGAATATAAAAAACCACTTGTATTTATGCTCAAAATGAGCATAATAAAAGCTCGTTTACTTTAAAGCTGTATTTAGGCAGCTTGTATTCTTCCTAAAAATTAGAGTAGTAAGAAAAACGAGTATGAGCACTCTTCTTAGTAGGCTAAACGAGTTTAGTACGGCTAATCATATTTTTGAGTTTGGTATCATTTTTAGCGGCATATAACGTGTCGTTATCGCACACAAGGTTTGCACTTATGAAAACTTATCCCTATGACGCACCCATCATGAGCAATGACAACCGCATTGCGACTAAAATGAATATCGAGTATGCCAAAGCTAAGATGCCAACGGATCTGCCGCGTTCAGAACGTATCGTGGTTGAAGAAAATATTAAGCAATTATTGAAAGATAATAATGCCGTACTGGTCGCACACTACTATGTCGATCCTTTTATTCAGGATTTGGCATTGGCCACTGGTGGCTGTGTTGGCGATTCTCTTGAGATGGCACGCTTTGGTCAAGCACATAGTGCACAGACATTGGTGGTCGCAGGCGTACGCTTCATGGGTGAATCGGCAAAAATATTGAGTATGGAAAAAACGGTACTGATGCCAGACTTAGAAGCCGAGTGTTCGCTTGATTTGGGCTGCCCTGCTGATGAGTTTTCTGCATTTTGTGATGCTCATCCTGAGCGTACCGTCGTGGTGTATGCCAATACGAGCGCTGCCGTAAAAGCGAGAGCGGATTGGGTAGTGACCTCATCGGTTGGTATCGATATCGTCCGACACTTACATGCTCAAGGTGAAGCTATCATTTGGGGACCTGACCGTCATTTGGGTAAATACATCGCGCGTGAGACTGGTGCAGATATGTTGCTTTGGCAAGGGTCTTGCCTCGTACATAATGAATTTAAGGCAACCGAACTGCTGCAGCTGAAAGATGAGTACCCAGACGCCAAGGTCTTGGTACATCCTGAATCACCTGATAGCGTCGTTGAGCTGGCAGATGTGGTCGGCTCAACCAGCAAACTACTACAGTCAACCTATGAGATGGATGCAGATACCTTTATCGTCGCTACCGATTTGGGCATATTACACGAGATGCAAAAGCGCTCGCCCACCAAGCGATTTTTGGCGGCGCCTACCGCTGGTGAAAGTGCCAGTTGCAAGAGCTGTGCGTTTTGCCCTTGGATGGCAATGAATGGTCTAAAAGGTATCGAACAGTGTTTAACGCAGTTTAGCGGTGAAGTATTGATGACACTAGAGCTAGCAACAGCTGCCAAAAAACCTTTACAACGCATGCTTGATTTTGCTGAATCACAGAAACAATGTGTGGCCGCTAGCGGTGATATTGTCAAAGACCGTACACTGTTCGCTAACGTTGGGGCTGCCTAGTATGAGCGCGGATAATGTCAGGCAAACAGACGTACTTATTATCGGTGCAGGATTGGCGGGTTTAAGTACTGCGCTATCATTACCAAAATCGCTAAGTATCATAGTACTGAGCAAAGCCGCTTTGGAGGTTTGCTCAAGCCATTATGCGCAAGGTGGTATCGCTGCAAGTTTGGACCAAAACGACTCCGTGACCGACCATGTCGCTGATACCTTAATCGCAGGCGCAGGGTTATGCGACGCCAATAATACGACGGAGATACTAAGTGAAGGACAGCAGGCCATACAGTGGCTATGCGAACAAGGTGTTCCTTTTACTCAGAACACACAACAAGATACGAAGCAAAAAACCTTAACTGATTTGAATAATACTAATTTAAATAGTACTGACTTAGAAATTAGCAACTTACACCTTACCAAAGAAGGTGGTCATGGCTGCAGGCGAGTTGCCCATGCTGATGATGCAACGGGTCGACACGTTATGGAAGCTTTAATTATAAAGGCACATGCTGCAAGTAATATTACGATATTACCGTATCATGAAGCGTTAAGTCTGCTGAAAGACAATAGAGACAACCATTGCCAAGGTGCACGCGTTTTTGACCACAATAGTCATCGTCAACTCACTGTTTATAGTCGCGCAGTCGTACTGGCCAGTGGCGGTCTAGGACAGCTTTTTCAACGTGCCAGCGCGCCCAATGTTTGTGTCGGTGACGGCGTAATGATGGCTTGGCAAGCGGGTTGCCGTTTGGCAAATTTAGAATTCATTCAATTTCATCCGACTGGTCTCGCACTCGCTGACAGCAGTTTCTTAATCTCTGAAGCGCTACGCGGAGAAGGTGGACGCCTATACTGTCCGCAGACAGGTCGACGATTTATGCCAGACGTTGATGAGCGTGCTGAATTGGCTCCAAGAGACATCGTCGCACGAGCAATAGCTGAGCAGATTAATGTAAATGGTCTTGGCTACGTACATCTTGATGTCAGTCACTTGCCAGCGCCATTTTTACAAGAGCATTTTCCGCAAATTTATCAGACGTTGCTAGCGCTTGGTATTGATATCACGACGGATCCGATACCAGTCGCCCCTACCGCCCATTATAGTTGCGGTGGCGTTGTCACATCTGTGAACGGTATGACTGATGTAGTGGGTCTTTATGCAGCAGGCGAAGTTGCTCATACCGGCTTGCATGGTGCCAACCGTTTGGCGAGCAACTCGCTATTAGAGTGCGTGGTCGTAGGACGCAATATCGCTGCTGACTTGCCTCGTTATTTGACAGAAATTGAAGTATTAGATGCAGAGCTACATACATCGGCGTATCGTCATAATTTGAATGTAAGTGCCGATGACATTTGGAAAACACCCATACTGAAGGACACCCAATCGATTACTCTGCCATATTTTGCATCATCGAGATCAAATTTATACGATTATCATGAAGCTAGTAAGTACTGCCATTCTGATGCTGACATGACAGAAATCATTGCAAAGCTAAAAGCGCTGATGACCGCCAACATGGGCATTACACGTAGTGCTAAAGAGTTAGAGGAAGCGCTTGAACAGATACAACAATGGCAGCAATGGCTAAAGCAATCTGAGTCAAGTTCATTTAATGGCAGTGGCATTAATAAGAATACTAATTGCAAAAAAAGCGCTATCACCCTTGATGAACTCATGCATTTGCAGTTAGCAAGGCAATTACAATTAGCGACATTGATTGTACAGTCTGCCTATCAGCGCATTGAAAGTCGTGGTGGGCATTATCGAGAGGATTATCCAAATCTAGCCGTCACACCTCAGACGAGTGTGATTAATCCATTATTGAAAACGAGAGAAGGTAGTATTGACTGGCTCATTCAGCCTATAATTGTTCATTCAGGAGCTAGAATAATAAAAGCGACGACTGCCACCTAAAAGCAGCAGTCAATTGGTATTCTGGTCATTATTAAAGTGGTTGATGACTGCTTTTTATATCTCTCAAAGTGTTAAAAACATGTCTACTGATACGCTGTTTGTGATTGCCCTGATGACGGTGGTCAGTTTGGTTTGGGGCATACTGGCTATCCCTCGTCTGCGTACTCGCTTGCCTAAGATTTATCTGATTGCTCGCTCTTGGTGGTTCATGTTAGTGGCTCTGTGCATATGCTACGTTATCGCCAAAATAGATAATAGTCAGCATGGCCACCCTTATCAATGGGTACTCATTGCGTTTTTTATGTTAATCGGGCTACGCGGCTGCTATGAGATTAAACGCGTATGGAGCATATATGACAAAGCAGGGCTGATTAGCAAACTCCAAGCGCGCGGGCTACAACCAAAAATCATATCTGATAAACCAAAATCAGTACTGATACACTCATATACTCGTCTCAATCTATTGGACATCATATTTAGTAGCGCCTTTATCTTTCTTATTCTGAGCCTTATCGTATTGCAGCAACTGACATGGCAGCGTGAGCAATATGGCATCTTACTTTTTGTATTTTTTGCCAGTCAGTTCAACGATATTGCCCAATATTTATGTGGGCGACTACTGGGACGCAAACTGTTTAAGCGAGGTCTCGCCCCGACTATTAGCCCAAATAAAAGCATTGAAGGCGCGGTCTTTGGTAGTTTACTTGCGGCTATATTGGCTTCATCGTTAGGATTATGGCTCACGCCTTTTAGCGGGTGGCTTTGTTTATTAGCAGCCTACGGTTTGGCAGTTACTGGTATCGCGGGAGATTTATTAGAGTCAGCATTTAAGCGCCAACATGGAGTAAAAGATACTGGAACGATGCTCGCTGGACATGGTGGGGTATTAGATAGGATAGACAGCTTACTGCTTGGAGTACCAGTATTTACCCTGCTCTATTGGCTATTTGGATAAGCTGCTCATTTTTGATTAAGACAGTGTTTGATTAAAATAGTGCTTGGTTAAGAAGGCTTGTCTAGCTTGCTACGTAATATCCAATTGAGTAATGGCTTGGGTAAGTAGTTTAGCGTCCGAGTGATATAACGCATAGATCTTGGAAATATCGCTAATTCTACGTCATCGTCAATCGCTTGCATAATCTGATCAACCGCTGTCTGCGTGTTCATGATAAATGGTTTATGACTGGCATCACCATCATTTAAATCACGCAATGCTTGAGTGTCGATATAGCCTGATGCAATACAATTTACTTGAATATCATAAGGTGCAAGAGCTGCTCGATAAGCGCTAGCCGCCGATATCATCGCACGTTTGCTTTTAGCATAAAGGCTTGCATAAGGATAATCCATCGTGCCAGCGATAGAAGCGATACAGATGAGGCTTGGTCTACAGTCTTTGGTAAAGTCCAATGACTGATGTTGCTGCTTTAACTGCGCACTTGCCCATCTAAAAACCTGTTCAAACGCCTGCAAGTTAATCGCTAGCATTTTATCACTGTCTGCTTGGTTTAGATGATGAACACGCTCATTGGTATAACTGCCAGCACTATAGACAAGCCTTTGAAAACTTGTAGCTGACAACTCATCTAATAAACTCTGTGTTTGGATAACATTCGTTAAGTCGCAAGCATAAGACTTGATAGTCGGATGCTGCCGTTTGACATTTTCTATCTTTGCCTCGTTACTACCAATAACGCTTACCTGCCAACCAAGCATCTGATGATGCAGCGCTAATGCCAAGCCAAGACCACTCGTACCACCAACGACAATAATATGCGGCGTATGATTTTCGGCGGTATTTTCTACGAGAGTTTTCATAAATTATGCTGCTGTATGTAATCCGCTGTACGCTGGTAGCCATATTGCCATTGCGCCTGCATTTGCTGCACAAAGCCGTCGTAATTACTGTGTATCAGCTCAACAGTCATTTGTTTTATATTAAAACGCTTTTGCACATTTTGGCCCGCTAACTGCTGCTCATTATCGGCAAATGGTAGCCAATGGGGCTGTGTTGCTTTTGACGATGTGGCTTTCGGTTGATAACCGTGTACTGCTGCCAATCGCTCATTAGGGTCAAAGCCAAAAACCCGCTGAATTGCGGGAGCAGCCAGCCATGAGTCGTAACCTGCCTTAGTTTCTGCAAATACGCTATCACCCAACTGACACGCTAGCTCAATCGGTGTGAGATTAATCACCCCACCTAAGCACCAGCCAAGCGCTGTGATGTGTGTGGGCGGCAAGTAATACATGTCTGCCATAGACGCACGAACCACTGGGGCAAAATCCCATTGTGTTTCTACCTTTACAGACGGATGTATGCGCTCATTTGCAAACGCCTGCGCTGGTGATCTCAATTGCTCGTCAGTCAGATTTGATGCAGAATACTCAAAGCGTGACGGTGCAAATAATAGTTCTTGTAGCTTTAATTGTTCATTATATAAACCATCAACAGGCGCTTGATACAGTCGGCTGGCAATGATCGCTATCTCAGGGGTATTAGCGTTAGACTGAATATTGCCATTTTCGCTAGAAGCAAAGCTAGACAGCTCATCGAGCCATTGCACTTCATCATCAATACGAAACATCGCCAACTGCTGTAGCTCATCTAAGAGCCGCGCATAGCTGTCTGCTTGCTGCTGTCTTTGTCCATTGCCTTGTTGCTTTGACAATCGCCAACGGTTGAGCGCACTGGTCATATAACGCATCTTTAGACGTTTATTGGCTTCATCTGGCGCGACATGCCTAATCGCAGCAATGGTACGATACAACTCACGACTGCACATCAGCGCTTGCAAGTCTCTAGGGTCAGGCGCTAGATTGACCAAATAAGCGGATAAGCTCCCGCCGCAAGTACCAATGATCATATCTGGCGTCAAATCATGTGCAACTAATGCTGCATAGCTACCTAAGTAATAGCCAAAACGTGATCCGCCTCCGGAAAAAAGTTGGACGCGCTCATAAAGCTTGATGGATTTATTATTCATTTATTACTTATCATCGATTGATGCCGTTTTAATCGCCAATGACACGGTAAAGATACCAAAGCGGTCGATACGCATGGCAACCTTTTTAAAGCCGGCGCGCTCAACCAATTGATCCATCTCCGCTTGCGAGCGACAACGCATCACCCAACTACTACCACGATGGTTGTTCAACGTCTTACTGATAAACTCTTGCTCAGGGTGCCACGGTTGGTTGGTGTAAATCAAATAGCCGCCCGCTTTTAAACTGTCATAAATACCTGCCAATGCTGCCGTTAGTAACGCATTATCAGAAAACAATTCAAACACGCCTGAGCTGATGGCCACATCAAATTTTGTGTTATCAGAATCAGGGTAACTTGCTACGTCAAAAGCATCTTTTTGACATGTAGTGACTCGATCAGCAATCGCTAACTGCTCTGCTTTTGCTTGCAATGCTTGGATATTATGCATCTCATAATCTCGTAGCTCCGCATGCAAACCAGTAAACTCAGTCAACAGATCAAACGCGTAAAAACCATGACCACTGGCAATATCTAGCAGCTTTGGTTTGTATGGTTTAGTACTATTTTGATTTTTATCTTCAATATCTGCGAATGCTATACGTGCCAGCTCCAATATATGGGCGCGGCGAATACGAATGCCTTGCCAGCCAATATTACTTAAATAAAATTTATCAATTGCTTGACCAAATTTATTCTGACCACTGGGCTGATTATAATAAACGTGATCCAGTGAATGACCCGAGTCAAATCCATGTTCAAGCCCTGTCGCAATCGCATCGCTAACATGACCGAACTTCTGCATCGCAAAACGCGTAATGGCAAAACTCGGATTAAACGGCTTAATCGCTAAGCGGTCTACCTTGTCTTTACTGGCGCTATTCAAATGAGCGGTACTCAAATCAGGTGCTTGGACGTGTGTGCTAAATACTTGTTCAGCGAAATCAATGCAGTCGGAAAAGACATCTGCTTTATTGGTCTCATGAAAAATCGCATGATAGCTGTCTGGGTACAACTGCCAGCGTTTGGTAGGTGTATTAATCGCTTCATAAAACGTGCGTTCAGCCTGCTTATCGACCACATAATCCTTGCCTGCACACAATACAAACGTCGGTACAGTGATAGCCCCTGCATCGTCTAGCAAGCGCTGACCCGTCGCATGGGTATCGATGAGTAAGTCGGTTGAAATGCTATTCGATATCAATGGATCAGCATTATAAGCTTGCTGCGCGTCCTTATCATGAGTCAATACTTGTGCTTTGACATAACTACTGACACGTGACATCAGACCAAGCGTGCGCGCCACCTTTAATGACGGTATCGCAAAAGGCATATACAAGCGAATGCTTAGCGCAGGCGTGCCCAATATCATCCCGCGAATACTGGGCGCATAGTCATGTACCCATGCTGCTGCCAGCACCGCACCGATACTGCTGGCGACGATTAAGGTATCCTCGATAGCAATACCCGTTTGCCCGATGACCAACTGCACAAAACCGTCTAAATCGCGCTCAAGCTCAGTGACGCTCTCGGCATGGTCTTTGATACCCCCTGAGCGCCCATTGCCACGTGCATCCCACGCAAAGACTTGATAGCCAGCTTTTGCAAACTGCTCTCCTAACTCTGCTAATCGACCCGAATGCTCATGTCCACGATGCAATAGAATAACTTGACGCAGAGGCTGATTGGCTTTGTTTATATGCGATTTTTTTATATCGGTTAAAGGCATCGTTAACCAATATCGATAATAGATAGCAGTGCCGTCGTAAGCGTTATAACAGCTTTCACCATTTATAATTTTGATTACAGGCGAGTCAAAACCAATGTCATCTTGTGCAAGTGTTGGTTGGCTCTTGAGCTGATTTTGGTTATTGAGTTGATCCTTGCTAGGTGTAACGGGCATCGTGTTGGACTCCAAAAAGGAAGTTTGAGTAGCAGAATTTGACATAGAAAGGGTTGCTGTAGAACCATCAACAGATAACGTATCAGCTTGACCAAACTCAGTATGACGACTCATGAGAGAAATGGATTTATCTGACGTTTCTTTGGTCAATCTAAAACTGTCTGAATTCACAGACCGAAGCAAAGGTGGGTCACGCATCAAGTACAACGCTGCCATATAACGCATGCGGTTGAGGCAGGTCTTTAGTAGCATTACCTCTGTCAGTATAAATAATCGACCTATTCTGATATGAGGCAATGATAACGGTGCTTTAATACATACTGGTGCTTTAGCTTTAACACCCATAAAAGCACCAAGCATGCCTAGCACCAAAGCACGATCACTTTTGCCCAATGGCCCTTGGTTAGCCCGCATGCCTAACATCGTATGGCTAGCGATACCAAGTAGCTCGGTGCCAATACTAAGCGCGATGAGACTGGTAATATGGTGCTGATGGGTTGGTACATTAGTTAATACATTAGTCGGTGAATCAACTACTGCGGTTGAGCATTTTTTATTACTAACATGAGGGGTCAGGCTCGCCAATAATGCCGTATCGGCAATAATATCGCCCATTTCATTCAGCATGGCTCCTAGCGTTGACGCCTGCCCATGCTCACGCGCCATCATACCGTCGATTGCATTGAGCGCCATACGCACGAACAATGATGATGGCAATAAAAGCCACAGCCGTTGCTGCTCAGCTGCTGGCTTGGCAATCACGTAAGCCGTACCCACACTCAATAATACTGCGGATACGGTTACTTGATTGGCCGTAAAATTTTTCTCAACTAAGGTATCGCTTATCGGGCGCAATTGATCTTGAAATTGAGATTTGAGCTGATATAGCGACATGATGCTAGCCAAATATTTTTGATGCCATAATGTAACAACAAAAGTTTGTTAGGTAAAGCATTACCAATCATTCAAAATTTCTCAAATATGTTTAAAAAGATAACTATTATCATGACTATAGTTTATTTAGTTTAAAAAAGAGTCCAGGCAACCGAGTGCAGATGTATGTGTGATACCTCAAGCGAGGTTAACGCTGTCATACTTTCATAGTGGATTGACTATATAACCGTCTAAGCCTTCACTTCTGCATCAATAAAGACCATGATTTACCATGAATATCAGTTGCTCATGTCAGTATTGCTAGCCTGATATGATACAATCTTCAGCTTCTTAAAAACGCCTTGTTAAAAACGCTGCGAGCCTATCATCATGCAAAGCCTCATTACCCTTGTTCTGGTCCTAATGCCAATGTTTATTGGCTTTGCCATTCCTTCTAACCCCACCATGACGAAGTTGGCTGACAAAGGCTTATCTTATTTGGTTTACGTCATCTTGGCACTGATCGGTATTGAGCTGTCACAGGTAGAAGGGCTAGGTAATCAGCTGGGTGAAATTGCGCTGTATGTCACTGTATTATCGATACTGACAATTGGCACGGGTTTATTTGGGCTGATGTTGTTCGATCACCTGCGCCCATGGCATGCCAAAAAACCCAGCGTAAAATCCAAAGAGCATCGCGTCAGTATTCGAGGCAGCCTCGCCCAAGTCGTTTGCGTGGTGATTGGGATGGTGATTGGCTATTTCCTACCCGCTGATTATATGCCGCACGAAAACTCTATGACCGTCATGCTGATGATCTTGATTTTATTGGTCGGTATCGGTTTAAAAGGTTCAGGAATTACCTTAAAGGAAGTGCTCCTCAATAAACGCGGCGTAGAAATGAGCATCATTTTTACGCTATCAGTATTGGTCGGTGGGCTTGTTTTTGCGCTATTGTTTACGGATGTATCGTGGACGAAAGGCTTGGCACTGTCATCAGGATTTGGTTGGTACTCCCTATCCGCCATTGTGATGACCGATGCATATGGTGCGGTCTGGGGTAGTGTCGCCTTATTCAATGACTTGGTACGTGAGTTCTTTGCGTTACTATTTATTCCCGTATTTATGCGTAAATACCCATCAGCAGCGGTAGGGCTTGGTGGCGCAACCAGTCTAGATTTCACCTTGCCAATCATTCAACAATCAGGCGGTCTAAAGGTCGTGCCATTGGCAATTAGCTTTGGCTTTATTATTAATATTGTCTCGCCCGTATTGATGGTGCTGTTCTCGTCTTTGGGGTAACGTTAAGTTTTGACACGCCCTAGTATAAGTCCTTTCATTATGATTAGTGATTAGGGCGCGTTGAACACGCCCTAAGCCATCTCCAGCTCTTTATCCACCTGACAGGCATCGTCATGCCACTTGATAAAAGCATCAATGGCTTGCGTAGAGGCTGTATTTCTATCAATACCTTCTTTACCAGAAAAACTCTCCACATAGCGACAGGCTCTATAGTTTTTAGCATACGTATCGTAATTTTTAATCCACTCTTTTCGCGCCTTTAACTCTTTTTGACGTTGCTCAATACTACTATATGCATCCGTGCTCTCAGCATCAAACCAAAAGTTTTTAGCAGGAATATCTTTAGCCAGTTTTTTACCCTCGACCTCAGTCATGCGCCATGGCTTTGCAGTAAGCCGAGCTCGAAAGCACTGCTGCGCCTGACAGAGACGCACGTAATTGGCATCGGCATGGAAATACTCAAACCAGTCCGCGACTAACGCATCATTTGGCGCGATAGTATCGTGGGTAGCAATAATACGAAAGCCTGCAGGCGTCTCATATAAACGAAAGGATTCTTGTGGATGGCTGGCGACGCGCTGCTGAATCAAATCCGTTATAAAAGGCTGTAACGAATTCATTTCAGCAGTATATTTTTGCATATATGCTTTATCTCTTTGGCTGGCTTGTTGCCACAAATAGACGGTCGCGCCAATCATAACCACTAACAGCCATAACCATGATAGTCCGAGCCAAGCGATAACACTGGCGATAAATATAAAGAGGATAATAAACCCCCAAACTGGTAATTTGTTTGATGACTTAGTTTGATAAGTAGGTATAGCAGGCATAAAGCCATTAGGACTGTAATGTTCGGGATATAGATGGCCTAATAGATCTTTATTATCAACATCGATAATCGCAATATTATTGACATTGGCAACCTGTGCACCGTAACTGTTACGCGTGACAACAAGCTGCGTATCAGATGCCTTACTCTCTAAGCCAGTTTTAGTTAAGCCATTCTCTGAAAAATTCTGCTTAGAAATAATCTGCTCACGGATAGGAATGCCATTACTTTCGTTATACTCTTCCCTACGCTCACGTCTGACAATATCCTCGCCCTTTAGCCAGCGTTGATGAGTCTCTTTCACTCGTGCCTTCGCATGAGCCAAGGCCTCTGCTTGACTGATATCTGACCAGCCATAGCGCTTAATAGTTGCTTGCTTAGAATTAAAGTCATCGGATGCGTTATCAGCTGTTTCTGACAACTCAAAGCGCTGTTTATATTGCGCCCAGTATTTAGGAATGAGCATAAGGGATTACCTTAGGATATTTGGTTTAAGATAGACGGTGGTTGAGCTTTAAGCGCTTAGACGCCACTCGCCTGCTTGGCAAACAAACGCATGAGCGGCTTCATTTTGCCAACACGGTACATGCCTTCGCTACGTATCTGCTGTACGGGACGTAATTGCGCAAGCGACCCTGCGAATAGCCAATTAAGCGCAGAAAAGCTGTGCATCATCAGGCTATTATGCGGACGACGCAGACGCTCATAACGACGCAATGTTTGATTACTGCCCCAAATCGTACCACCACTACGAGTAAAGTCGTGTGCCAATTGCTCGCTCAATACTTGTACATCAAGCATGCCCAGATTCAGCCCTTGACCTGCCAGCGGATGCACACCATGTGCCGCATCACCGATTAATACCAAGTTATCAGCGACGTAGCTTTTTGCTTGTTGCGCGGTTAGCGGAAAACTAGCGATCGATTCAATCTGACTGATAGCGCCCAACTCATAATGACAGGCAGCAGCCAGTTTATCAGCGATAACCCGTGCATCTTCCTCTATCAATGCCAATGCTTGATTGCGCGGTAACGTCCATACAATCGATTGCCAATGCTGTGGATTGGCTTTATCGTCATCGGTAATATCCGCTAATGGCAATAAAGCCAGTGTGCCAGTCGGTAACATCGCCTGTCGCGCCGTCGCCTGATGCGGTTTTTCGGTGTGAATCGCACAGCAAATCGCGGTTTGATTGTAATCGAGCGTGTCCAGTCCAATCGCCGCCTGTTTACGCACAAATGAGCCGCGACCATCCGCGCCCACTAATAATTGAGCGTCAATCACAGTACCATCATCAACGGTAACACGGTATCCTAATGCCGTGCCTAGCCAATCCATGTTTGTGACTTTTTGTCCCGCGATGATGGTCAAATAATCACTGACATCATCCTCACACAGACGTTGCCACAATGCATGCTCAATGACGGCTGGCTCGACCATGCTACCGAGCATTTGCGGCACGACAGAATTAGACGGATCATCGCTACTCTCACCAAATAGCAGCTCGCCCATGCCGTTCAGTTGCCATACCTGCATTTGCGAATAATCAGCCTTACGCTCAGAGCTCACAATCTTTTGCCAAGCACCCACGTCTTTCAGCAAATTAATACTGGCCAAACTCAGCGCATACACTCGAGCATCACGTTTGCTCAGTACACCTTGCCAAGCTAAGGCATCACGAGCCGGACGAGCATCAATCAATGTCACGGGCATTTTTGCTTGAGCCAGTTTTAGCGCAAGCGTTGCACCAACGATACCACTACCGATAATCAGCGTATGGTTGTTTTTCATAAGGTGTCTCTCAATACTGGTCAATATTAGAATACTTGTTATCAATCTTACTTCAAGCAAGATTAACGCTGTCACTCTTTTATAGAGGATTGGCTATACTATGATTTTAAGCCCATCGCGTAGGTCGCAACCAACGGCTTGATATTTGGCAGTTTATCAAAGGCAACTAGAGCCACATTTCTTGCTAGCTTTATGACTGGATTAGGATGGGTAAATCCATGTACCACAGCATCGCAAAAACGAATGACTCGTTTTTGATCGCTTAGACGTGCTTTTTCATAGCGTTTGAGTAGCGTTGGATCACCAATATCTGCGCCCTTCAGTACTTGCGCATTCATCATCTGCGCCAATACATGCGCGTCACGCATACACAGGTTAAAACCTTGCCCTGCTACGGGATGCAGTGTGTGAGCAGCATTGCCCATGACCACGCAGCGACCATCTACTTGCTTGTCTGCTAGCACACGTGTCAATGGATAAGCACCGCGACGACCAGCAGCGATGAATTTGCCAGCTCGTTGACCAAAGGCTTGCTGTAACGTCTGTAAAAAATGCGCATCGTCTTCTAGATAGCGTTTCTCTTCGCCCTTTGGACATACCCAAACGACCGAGCGTCTATAGCCATTCTGATACTCATCATTGCCATCGCCATTTGGATCTGTCAGTGGTAGTACGGCAAGTGGACCTGCTGGGCTAAAGCGCTCAATCGCGACATGCTCATGCGCCTTGTCAGTTTCTACCACACCCACAATAGCTGTTTGTTGATAGTCATAAGTGGTTGTGCCGATATCCAATAGCTGACGCACGGTAGAATCACGTCCATCACAAGCGACCAACACACTGCCCTGCAATTGCTGCGCTTGTTCCTCTTCACCGTAATAACTAAAGCTCAGCGTGACACCATCCGCTTTTTGTGCCACTGCGCTGACATTGGCATTATCAATCAAGGTAATCAACGGCTCATGTTGCGCGGCCAATAAAAGCTTGCGTCCGAGCCATGCATTTTCTATTACTTGACCAAATGACTCTACTTTTTCCTCGGCTTTATTGAGCTGCGCACGGCCAAAGCTGCCTTGTTCGCTAACCTGTACTGCATCGATACGGCAGGCATGGCTTTGTAACTCATCCCATAGGCCAATCTCTTGGTAAATCTGTACAGTGCGGCGTGATAATGCGGTATTGCGACTGTCCAAATAATGGCTGCGATTGTTGTCATCATTTGGACTGATGGTCGGATAGCTGTTTTTTTCTAATAACGTGCTCGCAATGCCATGATTCGCTAGCAGCAGTGCAAAGGATAAACCGACATGCCCGCCACCTGCGATAAGTACTTGCTGCGCCGTGATTGCCTTACTGTTATCAGCTGTGATTCCAACTACATTCTCAACTTTGCTTTGAGCATTCGATAAGTTTACATCAGTATTTTGTATCATTATTATTCCTACTTTATTGTATGGGAAGTGCTTTCTATAATTGATGAATGGGCTATTAATTGCCACTAGCAGCCACTTAAATTTTATAATCCTGCTCATTTTATTCGTGTTTTAAATTTAATTATAAGCGCTATGATATCACTCATAGATTACCACAAATTATCTATCGCTCCGTGCCCTTAACAGTAGACAAAGCGTGTACTAAAAATTCGTGATATCTTGTATTACTGAAGACTAATTTAATATCAGATTGACATGCAAAAGCCATTAACCTCATAAAAGCATTCAATAAAGCATGACCGTTGCAATCACCATACAAAAACAACGTCACGTATATGATGTATGGCTTGAAATTTAAAAACTATCTACCATAATAAAGGCAAGACCGTTACTTATCACCACTCCTAAAACAAACAACAAAACCAACAGCATTGCTACCGTCATTTCTATCTCTATAATTTGAAGCCAAGACAATAACGACCGACTACTTTATCTCTTAAGTCCAAAGCTTAATAAAACAACATCACTTTGGGCACACAATAAAAGGATAATCGCTTGACTGATTCCATGAGCCGCCGTATAAAGTTTGAATCATTGACGCCAGCACAGCTTAAAATCGTGCTAGGTGAATACAACAATCACATGAAATATATCCAAAAACGCCTCGATATCAAAATCATGCAGCGTCAAGGTGACTTTTGCCTGAGCGGTGATGTGACCGGTGTTGAGCGTGGTGAACGTATTATTTACAAGATGGTGGATGAAGCTCAAAACAAAAAAGACATCAGTGCAGAAGAGTTGCATCTCATCATCCAATCCAGCATCTCTCGTGACGAAGACATGGCAGCCGATGCACAACAGGCAGAAGAAGCTGCCAAAGAAGAAGATTTCGATATTGCTAGTGAATTTACGCCCGTTAGCTTGCGCACCCGTAAGGGTCGTATTATTCCTCGCGGTGGCAATCAGCAGACCTATGTCCAAAGTGTGCTGAACTCTGACGTCTCATTTGGTATTGGTCCTGCTGGCACTGGTAAAACGTATCTAGCCGTTGCTTGCGCCGTGGATATGCTCGAGCGTAATGAGATTGAGCGGATTTTACTCGTGCGTCCGGCCGTAGAAGCTGGTGAAAAACTGGGATTCTTGCCTGGTGATTTAACGCAAAAAATCGATCCTTACTTGCGTCCATTGTACGATGCGTTATATGAGATGATCGGTGTTGAAAAAGTAGGCAAGCTGATTGAAAAACAAGTCATCGAAATCGCACCCCTTGCCTATATGCGCGGTCGTACATTAAACAACTCGTTTGTCATCTTGGATGAAGCGCAAAACACCACGCCTGAGCAAATGAAAATGTTTTTGACCCGTCTGGGTTTTGGCTCGCGAGCCGTGATCACTGGTGACGTGACCCAAGTGGATTTACCCCGTGGTCATAAGTCTGGCTTGGCACAAGCGATGGAAATCTTAAGCGGTATTGAAGAGATTCATATCACTAAGTTTGACTCAAAAGACGTGGTACGTCATCAACTGGTGCAAAAAATCGTTGAAGCCTATGATGTGTTTGATGAAGAACAAATCATATTAGAAGAAAAGCGTAAGTTTGAGCGCATCAAAGAGCAAGAGCGTAGACAAGCCATCGCTAATGCCGCAGCCAAGCTATAAGGTGGTAGGTTTGATATTTGCCACCTTAAAAGCGCAAATATAAAAACGCAAAACCGGATTACTGACTAGTAGTCCGGTTTTTTGCTGCTAGACTGATAATTAGCGTCGTAGATTGGGGTTGGTAAGTTAACCTTGGGCAGTTTTAGTAAGTTAGACAAACGACATGACAATATAGTAAGGAGAGAACAACATGAGCCAGTATAATAACGATGACAGTTTTAACCAAAACAAGGCAACGGATGTCACTAATAATGATGAAAGCTTTGAGGTATTAGACATCAGTGCAACGAGTAGTATTGATGACACACTACTCGATACTTTTTATCATCGTGACACGCTACTACCTGTGATGATGGCAACTTTAGATTACATAGATGAGCAAATTAATAGTGGTTTAGTACTGCCTTATTTTGCAGATATTGATGTTGAATTATGGCAAGAAAAAGCCAAATCACTCGATATATATATCACTGATGAGACTGAAGGTCGTGAGTTGAATTTGGAAGCACGAGGCAAGGATTATGCGACCAACATTCTGTCTTATCCTAGTGACTTGCCAGCCGCTATCATCGAGCTGATGCCAACCCTAGCGCTTGGTGAGCTGATTATTTGTCATGATGTGATAGTGCGTGAAGCCGCAGAACAAGAGAAAACAGTCGCACAGCACATTAGCCATCTATTAACACATGGTGTGCTGCACTTGCTTGGATTTGATCATGAGCTTGGACAAGCTGAACAAGATGAGATGGAGCAGTTTGAAATTGAGGTTTTGGCAGGCCTAAACCTACCAAATCCCTATTTATAGTGAATGCGATTTAAACATCTTTATCTTTAGAGGTTTTGATCTTTGTCTAAAGATGGCAATGGCGATTCGTTTTTGTTGCCCATCAACATCTCCAAACCCTTAACATGTACACTGCGCTGCGGGAATGGAATGTCGATTTTATTGTCATCAAGCGCGTATTTAAACTGCTCAAGCAAATCACATTGCATGCTCCACCAATCCGCATTGGTGGTCCAAACGTTTAAGGTCAAATCAACCGAATTATCCCCTAAGTTGGTCACACGGACGATAGGTGCAGGATCAGTAAATGCCAACGGATTATCGGTGGCCAGCTTTATCATGATATCTTTTGCTGTCTTAATATCGGCATCATAGCCAATACCGATAGTGATATCCACGCGGCGATTGGGTAACGACGAATAGTTGATAGTCGCGGTTGTGGTGATGTCACCGTTAGGGATAATAATATCGTGATTGGTGGTCGTGGTCAGATGCGTATTAATCAAACTGATCTCTGTCACCGTGCCTGTGTGACCCAGTATTTGCACGTAATCACCGCGTACAAATGGGCGAAACGTCACAATCATAATACCAGCGGCAAAGTTAGACAGTTGATCCTTTAGTGACAGACCAATCGCAACGGCAGCACCACCTAATATGGCGACAACTGAAGTCGTCTGCACACCAACTTTGCTAAGTGCTGCTAGTGCAACTACTACCAATAGCACGCCGTAGATTAAACGACCCAAAAAGCTAGCAACCGTGTCATCTAAGTGACTACGCAGCATAATTTTTTGTGCGATAGCGACGGCTTTTTTGGCAAGCCAACGTCCTACGACGAATATCAATATCGCTAGTGCTACTTTTATAACCAAACTTACTGCATTACTGGTTAAGGCCGCAATATCTATGGTAAAACCTAAAAATTCCATACTGACTCTTTATTTTATAGCTGTGTTTTATGAATTTGGGTATCTGTCATATAAAAACTAGGGCGTGAATTGTTATGCTAGTTTTCATCATTGATTACATTCGAACCATCTTAAGAAATACCTTAATAAGTCACATTCACTTTATCGCTGTATTGATAAGTACGAATCAAACGTAACTCGACAATATCACTCATATCTTTGGTGAATGCACCAAAAGGCGCGGCTTGTCTAACCGACTGTTTGGCCGCTTCGTCTAGTATCGTTGAGTTTGAGCTCTCAAGTAAGCGAATGGCTTTAATATTACCATCGCTACTAATGATGACCATCAGACGTACTTCACCAGTGATCCCTTGCGCGCGCGCTTGCACCGGATAATGTAGATTGCCGATGCGCTCGACATGCTCACGAAACGTATTGATATAGTCCGCTGCTGCACCGCGTGTCGTTGAATTACTATCGACAGTCACCACTTTCGATTTGGTGGCATACACTTGCTGGCGCTGAGACAACTGAGCTTCCAAGGTAGCGACTTGTTTTCGCAGACGCTCTTCTTGTGCAATCATATCGTCTTGTGCTTCTTTGCTATCATTATCCGACTCTACATTGGCCTGGCGCCAACTTAATGTCGTGCGTAGATAGCTCTCTTGATACTGCTGCTGTCGAACTTGCCGTTGCAAGCTAATCACATCTTGTGTCTCACTCATTTGCTCAGCGGACAACGGGCTAATCTGATCCGTTTCTTGTCTCAGTTGCTCTTGTACCGTACCACCACCTTCTTGGGAGGCATCAGCAATAAAGTGCGCATCCTCATTTGGCTTCATATTGTCAGTCAGTGCTTTTGCGACATCTTGCATCATCGCAGCAGGGTCTTTCCCCATAGAAAAGCTAATGCCAAAAATAATAAGCGCATGTACACCAACTGCGATAACGATAGCAACAGGTAAGCTAATATCTCGCTTAGGTACTTGTGCGGAAAAGTGATAGCTTTGTGAATCTTTAATATAGGCCACAGTCGATCTCAACTTATGGGTACGAGCTTATAAATACAAAACAGCAAATAATAAGCATCATAATGGTATGTATGATTTATTCTGGCGCTATCATACCATGACATAGAATTATGTCGCCACGAGAACCTGTGCGTTAGCAATCTAACCCACCCACGCAAGCTTTACAATTCTTTAGGCAAACGCTTAAAAAAATACCGTCAAACTTAATACAAAACCCATACGCCAGATGAAAGAACATTGACGATTGGGCTGCAAGCACCCTAGATATCAGCATCTATATAGTGAACATAGATAAACCAAATAGGCTTTGTTATTATCCGCGATTCATATTTTCTAAAACATAATCGCTGTCAGTGCTGTCTTCTGATATTCAATATCGACCAAATGAATGACTACAAAGTACATGTGTGCATTTTGAAGCCATCATATTTAATATATACTGTTTAATAAGCATCGTATTATCAAATAAACGTTCATCGACCATTTTTGATTAGCGATTCTGAGCGCGCGCTATACGATGATGCACCCCTATAATGATAAGGATAAGAAGTTTGAGTGATTTTGATAACATGGATACTTCAGACAATTTTGACGAATTCTTTGACAATTTAGGCTATCGATTCGATGAGTCGTTTAGCGGTGGCTGGGAGCGCCTTACCCAATCTATCAGACAGATATATGATAGAACAACGGATAAATTTGAAGATGAACTTGCGCTGCCAGTGACACAAGAGTACGTCAATGACTCGCTACAGAAGTTCGTCACTGATAACGTAAAGGCTATCTTAGAATTGCGTGTTGAGATGCATGACGACTGGTTTCGCTTATACTGTACGATTAACGTGGCAGGCATTTATGTGGAAATCGCGAGTAACTTTGGCTTGATTCATGTTCAGCTCGATCGTAATGTCCAACGTTTTGTATTTGGTCAGCAGACATATACTGACGTACTCAACTTACGCTGCGAGTCTTTTCTCAAACGCCAAGGTGTCAAACTGTTCGTCTGGTTTTATCACAGTATCCTTAAAAAAGATCCATTAGGGTTTCTGCTCTCTTATATCAATATTGCCCGTGCAAAAGATGAAGTCATCTACATTGATATTAATCGCTGGCTAAAAAAGAATAAAAAAATCATGAGTACCTTGCATAAGGTACAAGTGAATTATGGCGAACTTGAAGAAGAGCAAATGATTTTAAAGACTCAGATTAATTATCGTGACTTACTAGCCGCAAGTAGCAACGAAGATATCATTAGTGACGATGATGAACCTGAGTTGATGCAAGGTCCTGTCAATCCCGTAGATGATGCGACTGAACCAAGCCAAGTTTAACTATTTCACCGTATAAAAAACGCTGACCTTCAAAAACAATAGTCTTTGAAGCTCAGCGTTTTTATTTTGTCACAGCAAGTCTATAGAATACTCAAACCAGTTATATGGCTACCAATAGTTCTCTACGGCAATATTACCCTCGCCTCGTCGATTCATCACCAGTCCTAGCGACTTTAATGCTTCTTTGGTGTCATCCACCATATCTGGGTTGCCACACAGCATGACATGGGTAGTATCGATATCTAAATCGATGCCTGCACGCCCTTGTAACGTACCATCCAGTAACAGCTTTGGCAGACGTTCTGTTAATGCGCCTTCAACAGGCTCACGGGTCACGATAGGAATAAATATTAACTTTGCTGGATTCTCAACCAACGAACCAAAATCTTCTTGTAAGCTTTCAATCTTTTCAACATAAGCGAGCTCTTCTATCGAGCGCGCGCTATAAGCCAATACAATGTGCTCATAATCTTCCCATGTCTTCAAATCCTGTAACATGGATAAAAATGGTGCCAGACCCGTACCTGTTGCGAGCAACCATAGATCTTTTGGCAATGGTTTTTGGTAACGCGCCAATGTCAAAAATCCAAATGGCAAGGTATTAAGAAGTAACTCATCCCCTACTTGTAGATGTTGCAACTGTGAGGTAAATCCCCCTTCAGGGATGACGATAGAGAAAAACTCTAGTACTTCATCGAATGGCGAAGAAATAATCGAATAAGCGCGAAAGATATCTTCATCCAAGGCCTCATCAGATATATCAGCATCAGACATACCACTTTGCTCTGTATAGTACTTCAGTCGACTGGGATTGACACCCAAGCGCACGAACTGACCGGCAGTAAACTTAAAGCTGTCAGGACGGCTGACCGTAAAACTAAATAGGTTGGGCGTCCACGTGGTTTTGCTAAGCACGGTTACCGTTTGAATATTGTCACTCATAAGAATTAGCCACTCGCTTTTTATTGTTATAGTCAGAGAACCACTAAATAGCTACGGCGTTACCCTCCTTAGATGTACGACTTGTACTATCTGCAGTCGGCTGCCTTGTAGCTGTTTTAGACTTCTTTGACTATAGTTATTTTTATAAAAATTTTAAACGATACAAAATAAAAGATGCGCCAAGCTTATCACAAAGCTGGCGCATCTTGGTTTTCTAACCGTAATAGCAGATAAGTCACATGCAGTGACTTATCTCACCTTTCTCTCAAGACTACCAGATACGTGCCAAACTTGACCATTCAATCATATTGCTCGGCAAGATACCGAAGAAGATAATCATTGCTGTCACCGCAATAATCATGATACCGCCTGTGCGCATCGCCCACTGTCCAGAGACGTCAAACTCGATAAACTGCTTAGGACGTTTGAACAGCGTAAGCATCACGCGCAAATAATAGAATAGACCAATCGAGCTACCTAAAATAATCATTGCTGCTAAGAACCAGTTGGTTCCTTGTACCGCAGCCAATATGGCAAATAGCTTAGTAATAAAGCCAGCCGTCAACGGAATACCCGCCAGTGACAACATCATGATAGTCATGACAGCAGTCAGCACTGGACGACGCCAGAACAGCCCTTGATAATGAGTCAACTCATCAGCTTCACCAGATAGACGATAAGGACTCGACATGAGAGTCACTACGCCAAAGGCACCGATAGAGGTCAACGCATAAACGGCCATATACATACTAGAGATGCTATCCGCTGCCGTACCAATACTGACAATCACGATCATCACATAACCCATATGGGAAATAGAAGAATAACCCAGTAGGCGTTTCAGACTGGTCTGACGTACGGCTAACAAGTTACCGACCAAGATCGATAAAGTCGCCATTACCATCAATAGCATTTGCACAGATGGCAGTGCTAGCAAAGCGGTATCAATTAAGAAGCGAACCGCAAGCGCCATCATTGCAACTTTTGATACGGATGCCAAGAAGGTCGCGATAGGTGCTGGTGCGCCCTCGTACACATCTGGCGTCCACATATGAAAAGGCGCAGCAGACAATTTAAACGCAATGCCAAACATCATCATCGCCGCGCCCAATATCAACAGTGGCGATTCAAAAAGATTGCTCAATTCTACACTAATAGGCTTAAAGGCCAGTGACCCTACTTCTGCATAAATAAACGCCATACCCATCAATAAAGTGGCCGAGGCCGTTGCAGATAGCACTAGGTACTTTAGACCAGACTCTAGCGAGTTTTTGCGCATATAGGTGTATGACAGCATACCGTACAGTGGTATAGACAGCATCTCTAAGCTCATAAAGAATGACGCTAAATGCTGAGCACTGACCATCAGCAAAGCACCAATCGTCGATAACAACATGAGCAAATACAGCTCTTCTTTATTATCCTTGAGGTTTGCTAAGTACGCATAAGACAGCGTACAACAAGCCAATGCACAGATAAAAATGATTACCATATTAAACTGAGCAAAGTTATCAATCACAAATAACTGTTCAGCACTTGGTATCATGGTTCCACTATTCACGATGCCAGTCATTTGACCAAGCAAAGTAAATAAACCAATGTTTAAGCCAACGACCGTAACTGTACCCGTCACCATATGGGAGCGTTTAACTGCGATGGCAATCATAACCACCAGTACCGTAATCACTACAGTAATGATTGGCGCATAAGGCAACAATCCCATCAAATCATTCATCGTAATATCATTCATGACTTAACGTGCCTCCATTGCATCAAGCAGGTGCGACGCATCTACTTGTGTTACTTGACTATAGGTATATGCATTGTTAATCCACTGCATTGCGTGACTTGAGGTATCAAGGAAAGGCTGTGGATATAGACCCAACCAGACCAGTCCAGCAGCTAACATCAGTAGTAATGACAACTCACGCTTGCCCAAATCTTTGAGTTTGCGCGGTGGCAAACCATGTGATTTGGTTTCTTGCATTGCGACTTCTTCGATGTTGTTTTTACCAAATAACGCGCGATGAATAAGAATCAGCGAGTATAGCCCTGCTAGTACCAAACTGAATGTCGCAAAGACGACAAACACAGGATATTGAGCAAATGAGCCAAATAAAATCATGAACTCGCCAATGAAGTTACCTGTACCTGGGATACCCAGTAACGCTGCGCAGAAGAACATCAATATCGGCGCATAATAACGGAACTGCCCCCACATACCACCCATCAAGGTCAAATCACGTGTGTGCAAGCGCTCATATAACTGACCAGCCATAATGAACAATGCCGCTGAACTCAGACCGTGTGCCAACATCTGAATCATCAAACCTTGTAAGCTGAGTAATGTACCAGCATAGATTGCCAATACCACAAAACCCATGTGCGAGATGCTGGTATAAGCCAACAAGCGCTTCATATCGGTCTGCATAAAGGCTAGCCATGCACCATAGAAGATACCAATCGTACCTAAGGTAATGGCAATCGGCGCAAACTCTTGTGACGCTACTGGGAATAATGGTAAGACAAAACGAATCAGACCATATGCCGCAGTTTTAATCAGTACACCCGCCAAATCCACTGAACCTGCTGTTGGTGCCTGTGCATGCGCATCTGGCAACCAGCCATGGAAAGGGATAATTGGCAACTTCACCGCAAAACCGATAAAGAAACACAGCATGATTGGATATTCCCAACCACCCAACGACGTACCGAGCAAGTCATTATAGTTAAAGCTTACGACACCTTTTTGGGCATAGCTAATAATGACCAACATTAAGATACCAATGAGCATGATAAGCCCAGAAGCTTGGGTATAAATAAAGAACTTGGTTGCTGCATACTCTTTGGTTTTGCCAACCACATCATGACCCCAAATAGCGATCAAGAAGTAGATAGGAACCAGCATCATCTCCCAAAAGAAGAAGAATAAGAACAAATCAATGGCTAAGAAAACACCAATGACGCCGCCTAAGCTCCATAGCAAGTTCAGGTGAAAGAAACCAACTCGGCGTTGAATCTCATTCCACGAACAGGCAACCGCTGCAATACCGAGCAGTCCTGTCAATGCCACCATCATCAGTGACAAACCATCTAACGCTAAATGAAAGCTAATACCAAAGCTCGGTATCCATGGCACACTGAATTCAGCGACCCAAGGCACGTTTGCGCTTGGGGCAATCACTTGCTTACTCATTCCGCTAAAGTCACCGTAATGCCACAATACTAGTGACAATACAAAGGTCAGCGTCATGCCGATTAAGGCAATCCAGCGCGGTAGACGTTTATTAAACCGTTCGACCAACCAACATAGCAATCCTGCAATAAAAGGAATTGCGATTAATGCTGGTAGCATCCACGTTTGTTGTAACTCAATCATCTTATACCACCGTCATCATTACCAGCACCAGCAATACAGCCATACCCAAGCCAAAGCTTGCAGCATAACCTCGAAGTGACCCTGTTTGCGTCGCAGACAACACCTTATTACCTGCTGAAGCCAGCTTAGGTAGGATGAGCCACGTTTTATCAATAGGGTCGGCTTTAAGTAAGCGGCCGATGAACAAAAAGGGTTTTACAAAAATTACATCGTATAGCGCATCAAAACCTAGGCCGTGATAGCACCAGTGATATAGCGCCCCGCCAATACGTGAGCGCTTAAAGCTGGTAAGCATTCTACCTTTATCTACGACGTATAATAATGCTGCCAATATCAAGCCCGCGCCCATTGCACCCATCGCGATATACTCTGCAGTATGCTTAGCATGTGCTTGACCCGCGACTTCTAATAAGTGACCAACACTCTCTGGTAAGACACCATCTAATGGCGGTGTAATCCATGCACCAACGGCGGTAGATAATACTAGCAATACCGTCAAAGGCAACCAATACGACATACCTGATAATTTGTGTGCAGGCGTTTTTTCTTCACCAAAGAAGATAATCCAAATCATACGGAATGTATAAATCGCGGTTAAGAAAGCGCCGAACACACCCATATAAAACAATACTAGATGACCTGTGGCATAAGTCTCCCAAAGAATCGCTTCTTTAGAATAAAAGCCAACGGTGACCCAAGGTATGGCTGCAAGTGCACCACCACCGACGACATAGCACCAAAATACCAATGGTATCTTTTTGCGTAGACCGCCCATCTTGAAGATATCTTGCTCATGGTGTACTGCAAGGATGACCGCACCTGATGATAAGAACAGCAGCGCTTTAAAGAAAGCATGCGTCATCAGATGGAAGATAGCCCCTTGCCATGCCCCCACACCGAGTGCTAGGAACATATAGCCGATCTGACTCATCGTTGAATAAGCAAGGATGCGTTTGATATCCGTCTGTGCCAGTGCACAGAAACCTGCAACGATAAGCGTCAATGCACCGACACCACCGACCCAATACAATAAGATACCAGGCGTTAGCTCAAACAATGGATGTAGACGGGCGATTAAGTAAACACCCGCTGTTACCATCGTCGCGGCGTGAATCAATGCCGATACAGGTGTTGGACCAGCCATCGCATCAGCAAGCCACGTATGTAGTGGTAGCTGGGCTGATTTACCCATCGCGCCGCCAACCAACATCATCGTAGTCAGCATCATCGTTGGATTATTGATATCGAATACTTCTGGGGCGCGCGTAATAATCTCTTGGATATTAAGCGTGCCAAATTCTCGAAATAATAAAAACAAACCAAACGCTAGGAATACGTCACCTACACGCGTGACGGTAAAGGCTTTCATCGCCGCAATACCATTGGCTCGGTCATGGTAATAAAAACCAATCAACAGGTAAGAACAGATACCGACGCCTTCCCAACCGAGATATAGCAAGAACAAGTTATCTGCCAATACCAGCAATAGCATGCTGGCGACGAACAAATTCATATAGCTAAAGAAACGGGCAAATCCAGTGTCGCCTTTCATGTACCAAGCGGCAAACAAATGGATTAAAAAGCCAATACCCGTAATGACACCCGTCATCGTTAGTGCCAAGCCATCAAAACTAAGACCAAAGCTTGGCGCAAAATCACCAACTTGGAACCATGTCCAAAGTGGAATCTCGACCACAGTACCTGCTGGGTTACTGGTTAAAAAAGTATAGCTAACGAATAGCGTACATAGTGCTGATAACAGCATGCTACCCACACCGACAATCGCTGCCACCTGCTCTGTTAGCTTGTCGCGCATAAAGGCTAAAATCAAAAAGCCAACGAGCGGGAATATAAAGGTTAATGGTAATAAACTCATGACATCATCCTTTCATCTCATTGGCGCTATCGACATCTAAATGCCCACGCTGATGATAAAACCGCAATAATATTGCCAAACCAATGGCGGCCTCTGCTGCTGCTAACGTCAAAATAAAGATAAAAATAATCTGTCCATCTGGATCGACCCAGCGACTACCTGCCACCACAAATGCTAGTGCTGCCGCGTTCATCATGATCTCAAGGCTCATAAGCATAAAGAGAAAATTGCGACGTACCATGACACCACATAGACCGATAGCAAATAAAATACCTGCCAAAATCAATCCATGGCTCATGGGTATCAGGCCCAATACCTGTTGCACCTCAACAGCTGGCTGTACTAAGCCTGCTACTTCATGGGCAAACGGCACATTCGCGACCTCTTGTGCCACGCTCGCTGCTAGTACCATTAGTCTGACTCCTTGCGCGTGACTTTCTTCGTACTCATCTGCGTGCCTACATTCATACTTACGTAGTCATGCGGATCTACTTCTTTATATTCGTAGGGCTCAGCTGTTTTCACGGCATCGTTATCTGTGTGTGTACTGTCTGGATGAATGTTATCGTATTGCTTAACACGACTGTTCGAGCGTGCTGTTTGGCTATCATGACTGATAACCTCATCATCTACAGACTCTTTGCCCAAATGATAAGCGGCGACCAGAGCAGCTAGTAATAATAATGCAGCCACTTCTATCAGCATCACGTATTTAGTAAATAATACCGTGCCGACTTCTTTCGCCGAAATTGACGTCACACCAATCATTGCTGCTTCGTCATGATTGAGACCAATCATCGCATATAGCACAACCGCGATAATAATCGTCAATCCTGTCGGTATCGCCCAAGTGCCCGCATCAAGCCAGCGTTCTTCACGCTCATCATTGCTCATGCCCAAGTTCAGCATCATAATGACAAAGACAAATAGCACCATAATGGCGCCAGCGTAAACAACGATTTCTAGTGCCCCTGCAAATGGCGCACCGAGCACAAAGAATATGCCAGCAATCGCTAACAATGACACAATCATCGACAAAATAGCATGCACTGGATTGGCTTGGGTCACCACGCGCAAACTGGCAAATACTGCCACTGCTGCGAGCGAATAAAACCCTGCCAACTCAGGATGGTTCAAAATGTTCATCATGGCAGCAAACTCCTTAGGTCAATAGGTGCAGCTTCATTTTGCGCTGCCCCTTTTGGTTTGTCCGCTACCGCCATACCCGTCACACGATAATAGTTATAATCGGGATATTTACCTGGTCCTGAAATAAGCAAATGCTCTTTTTCATAAACCAAATCTTGGCGCTTATATTCACCCAACTCAAAGTCAGGTGTCATTTGAATGGCTGTCGTTGGACATGCCTCTTCACACAATCCGCAAAAAATACAGCGCGAAAAGTTAATTCTAAAAAACTCTGGATACCAGCGGCCGTCTTCACGTTCAGCTTTCTGTAATGAGATACAGCCAACTGGACATGCCACAGCACATAAGTTACAGGCAACACAACGCTCATCACCATCAGGGTCACGCGTCAGCACAATGCGCCCACGAAAACGCGGTGGTACTGGTACGGGCTCTTCAGGATAAAGAATGGTGTCGCGTGGCCTGAGCGCATGACTATTGACCATCCACATACTGCGAACAATGGTAAATATACCAATGACGGTCTTTTTTATGGTAGTAAACATGGGATTATTATCCTTATCAGCTTTACCCTAGTTCATCAATGATGGCTAGTAATGATTATAACGTTGGGGAAAAGATCAAAATGACTGCAGCAGTAACCAATAGATTAATCAGTGTTACTGGCAGACAGACTTTCCAACCAAAATTCATTACCTGATCATAGCGCGGACGCATAAGTGAGCCACGAGCCAAAACAAACATCGTCATAAAAAACAGTGTTTTAATCATGAACCAAAAAGCTGGTGGAATAAATGGAATATCTAAATTAAAAGGTGCCAGCCAACCGCCAAAAAACAAGCAGGTCATCAAGGCAGAAATCAAGACAACGTTGACATATTCTCCGATAAAGAACATACCAAACTTCATGCCAGAATATTCAACATGATACCCTTCGGCCAGCTCTTGCTCTGCTTCTGGTTGATCAAATGGATGTCTATGCGTAACGGCAACACCGGCAACCACAAAAGTCAAAAAGCCAAAAAACTGCGGAATGATATACCAACCGTCTGCTTGTGCTTCAACAATGGCACGTAAGTTAAATGAGCCTGTCAGTGCAACCACACCCATCAAAGATAAGCCTAAAAAGACTTCGTAACTGATAGTTTGTGCCGCTGAACGTAAGCCACCCAATAACGAGAACTTGTTGGCAGAAGCCCAACCACCGAACATCACTGCATAGACAGCAATACCTGCCATAGCAAAGAAGAACAAAATACCAATATCCCAATCAACCACGCCAAGCGTTGGCGAGATAGGAATGATGGCAAATGAGGCCAAGGCAGTAAACATTGCAACCGCAGGTGCCAACGTAAACATAAACTTATCAGTAAAGTTCGGCGTCCAATCTTCTTTAAAGAAGATTTTGAGCATATCAGCGACCAGCTGCAGTGAGCCAAATGGACCCACACGGTTTGGACCATAACGATCTTGCCATAAGGCCAACATACGGCGCTCATAGATAATCATCATAGCCGCAACCAATACCACGACTAAGAAGATAACCAGTGACTGCCCAACCAGAAATAAGATAGACCAAGCATCAAAGCTCAGGCTACCAGTCAAAAAGCTTGGCACATCAGGGATAATACGGGTAACTTGCATATTACACCTCCTGTGTGGTGATCGGCGCTGTGTTCATTTGCGCAGTATCGTTAATCATGTCATTATTGTTCATCATATCGTTAGCCATACTGCCCATCATCGTCACTGGTGCATCAACTTTACGTACCGACGCTGGCATCGACGGGTGAATGATACTCACCTGCCCAACTGGGTAACCGATACAACCTTCCGCTAAGTAACCGACAATCTGTACTGGCAAGGTGATTTGTTGCTTATCAATCTCAATCGCCAAGTAATCACCAGCAGCAATATTCCAGTCCTTAGCATCATCCATACCGATACGCCATGCAGCAACAGGCAGTTGCTCAGCGACGACTGGACTACGAGAGGCCATCATTGAGCTGGCGTAGATATTATAGATAGGTACTAGTTTCGCTTGGCCTTGCTGCATATCTGTTGTAGTCGCAGACATCGCCTCTGGTGCAACATACTGACGAATAGCTAAACGTTCTAAGTGATCAAATAAGCGTACGCCTGGATCACCATTTTTGAGATGACCGCCGACTTTGTCTTGGTATTTGTTCCACGCTTGCGGTGAGTTCCAGCCTGCCGCATTGGCAAAAGGAATCATTGAGCTTGGCGTTTCTTTACCGCTATAGCCTTCCATTGAGAAAGTTAAACCGGTATCTAAATCTTTTGGTTGCATCGGCTCATGAACTGATATCGGGGCACGCATAGCGGTACGACCTGAATAGCGGCGTGGCTGACGAGCAATTTTCAGACCAGTCATACGGTAAGCAGCATCAGGTGCAGCGCCTTTAATCCCAGCAAGCTTAGGATGCGTAGCGATTAGTGCATTGATGACATCATCTAGCTGCGTCCAATCGACATCACGACCCTCGATGCTGCTATGCACTGCATGTAGCCAGCGCCAGCCTTCTTTAATGCTGCTCATCGGATGGTAATATTCATTATCATAAACTTGGAAGAAACGCTGGGCACGACCTTCAGCCGATACCAATGTGCCGTCTGCTTCTGCAAAACTAGCCGCTGGCAATACAATATCGACATCTTTATGCCAATCAAGTAGCTGATGATCCAATGCAATGACGGTTTTATCAGATAATAACTGCGTCAATTTATTGGCATCGATGGCATCAGTCAGCTGATTTTCAGCGACGATAACCACATCGAAATCAGTCGCCAGTAATTCTTCGACTGACTGTCCGCCCAGCATGCAAACACCCATGCTATTAGCATCGGTAACCGTTAAGTAGATACCTGCTTGTGCCTGATATTTATTGTTCACTTCTTTTAATTCAAGCGGTTCGGCAGGAGCGCGTTCTACATTATCTTGCGCTTCTGTATTCACGCCCGTTTCAGGTTTGTTTGGCTTAGCAGATAAATCTTGGTCTTCTTCAGGCTGGTCATTAGCAGACTGTGATTGAGCTTTTACTTTGGCGTTATGCGCTTCAACTTGCTGCTGCTCAGTGGTTTTGATAGCCGAGCGTTTTTGCGTCAATGCTTGAGTAATCTGCGCCGCTGCTTCAATCAACGCGGTAGACGACAAACTACTGCCCGAAACAACTAACGGCTTATCAGCTTGAATCAAGTCATAAGCGATTTGCTTCGCTAATACTTGCATACCGTCAGTCTCAGTACTGGCATCAGCATTTTGTTCAACTGCTTGTGGATCTGCAATTTCTGCTAAATCATCAGCGAAACTAGCAATCTCATCAGCGACTTTAAAGCCAAGTTTAGTGATGTCTTCAGGTGTCGCTACCACACTCACTTTACTGATGTCTTCTAACTTAGTTTGCGTTACATCAATGACATAGACTGGGCTTAGCGCATCTTGAGCAATACGTTTAACCGGTTCTGCAAGCCAAGGTTGCGTTTGCAATGCCGCTGCCATTTTCAGGCCTTCGTTTTTTGCGGCTTGGCGTACTGACAGCGCGACACGTGATGAGGTTTGCGTGATGTCTTCACCCAATACCAATACCGCATCATGACTTTCAATATCCGTCATACTTGGGTTATAAATGCCATCAGTACTTAATACTTCGATGCATTTATTAACCAGTGCTTGCTGCTGATGGTTCAAACCTGTTGAAAACTTATCAAAGCCAACGAGATTTTTTAGCGCAAAGTTGGTCTCTAAACTGGCACGAGGTGAGCCAATACCAATGACTTTTTTGTCTTTGATACGTTTGATGGTTTCATCGAGTGCATAATCAATATTGATTTTGACATGCTTATCATTGATACGTTCAAGCGCTTGTGTTGGACGATCATCACGATTGACATAGCCGTAACCGAAGCGACCACGGTCACACAAGAAATAGCGGTTTACTTCACCGTTATAACGGTTTTCGATACGGCGCAATTCACCATAACGCTCACCTGGTGAGATATTACAGCCAGCCGAGCAGCCATGACAGATGCTTGGTGCATACTGCATGTCCCATTTACGGTTATAACGTTCAGAATGTGTTTTGTCAGTAAATACACCGGTTGGGCATACTTCCGTTAAGTTGCCTGAGAATTCGCTTTCGAACTGACCATCTTTATCACGACCAAAATAGACGCGATTGTTTGAGCCATAAACACCCAAATCTTCGCCGCCTGCATAGTCTTTATAAAAACGTACACAACGATAGCAAGCGATACAGCGGTTCATCTCATGCGCGATGAATGGGCCAAGCTCTTGGTTGTGATGCGTGCGTTTGGTAAAGCGGTAGCGACGGCGGCTATGACCTGACATATAGGTCATGTCTTGCAGGTGGCAATGTCCGCCCTCTTCACAAGTTGGGCAATCATGTGGATGGTTGGTCATGAGTAACTCAATCATCGACTTGCGAAATGCTTTGGCTTCATCGTCAGTGACCGAGATGTACATGTCATCGCCAGGGGCGACCATACATGACATCACGAGACGACCGCGACCTGCTTCCATATCTTCTTTATTTTGGAATTGCTTGACCGCGCACTGACGGCACGAGCCTACTGAGCCAAGGGCTGGATGATAACAAAAATACGGCACATCAATGCCGAGGGATAAACAAGCCTGTAGCAAGTTATCCGCGCTATCTACTTCGACAGTGGTTCCATCAATATGTATGACTGCCATGCCGCTCTCCTTATTTCACTACTGGCTGTTGATTGGCTGCAGCATCAATGATATCTACACCAACCGCCTGAGTGATTTTTTGATCAAACTCTGGACGGAAATATTTAATCGCACTCATTAGTGGCTCCATCGCACCTGGGGCATGCGCACAGAATGTTTTACCAATCCATAAATCACGCGTGAGGCCCTCTAATTTTTCTACATCGCCCACTTGCCCTTCGCCATCATTGATAGCAGTAAGCAGTTTGACGCCCCACGGTAGGCCGTCACGGCATGGTGTACACCAACCGCAGGATTCGCGTTGAAAGAAAATTTCGAGATTGCGAACGAGTGGCACCATATCTTGCGCTTCATCCACCACCATAATCAGCCCAGTACCCATACGGCTACCTGCTTTTTGAATGGTGTCAAAATCCACTACCACATCTAAATGCTCAGTGGTTAAAAAGTCAGTAGAAGCACCGCCCGGTAGCCAAGCTTTGAGGGTTTTGCCTGCTTGCATACCACCCGCTAAATCTTCAATGATTTCGCGTGCCGTATAACCAAATGGTAATTCCCACAGACCTGGGTCATTGACCAAGCCTGAGCAGCCAAACAGTTTGGTACCTGGCGTTTGACTCTTACCTTTAATAGTAGATAACGACTGATACCATTCGACGCCATGGTTCAAGATAGCTGGCATATTGCACAAAGTCTCAACGTTATTGACAACCGTTGGACGACCCCATGCACCAGAAATTTGCGGGAAAGGCGGTTTGGTACGTGGGTTAGCACGGCGACCTTCTAGACAATTAATCAGTGCTGTTTCTTCACCGCAGATATAGCGTCCAGCACCCGTATGCACATGCAGATTAAAACTAAAGTCTGAGCCTAAAATGTTAGCGCCCATTAGATTGTTGGCCAAGCATTCTTCAATGGCAGCGACCAAACGTTCAGCGGCCAAGATATACTCACCACGGATAAAAATATAACCGTCAGTTGCGCCAATCGCATGCGCGGTAATCAACATACCTTCAATTAACTGAAACGGTAGGCGCTCCATCAATAGACGGTCTTTGAAGGTGCCCGGCTCCATCTCATCTGCATTACAAATGAGATAGCGCGGTAAACCATCTGGCGGTGACATAAATGTCCACTTCAAGCCAGCATTAAAACCTGCACCACCGCGACCTCTGACGTTGGCAGCTTTGATCATATTGCCGACTTCTTTAGGCGATTGACTCAAAGCTTGCTTTAAACCAGTGAAACCTTTTAGAGATTCATAGGTGGCCAAATCAAGCACCGCATCATGATGTGCTAGACGCCATGTTAACGGCTTGGTTTCGCTAGTCGCTGTGGCTTTATCACCATAAATTGGAATGCGCTGCTCATTGAGCTGGCTTGGTGCTTTGCCTTGGCTACGTTGAGCAATTTGCTCTGAAAGTGTTAATCTCATGCGTATAGCTCCAATAATTGCGTTACCTCTTCAGGCTGGACAGGACCATACGTGTCTTCGTCAATCAACACAGCAGGACCCTTATCACAGTTACCTAAGCAGCAAATTGGCAATAGCGTAAAGCGACCATCGGCCGTCGTCTGACCATACTCAATATCCAGCTGCGATCTGATTTCAGCTGATAACGCCTCATAACCTGTCAAAAAACAAGCCACTGAATCACAAATAAGGATGACATGGCGACCAACAGGCTGACGATAAATACGGTTAAAGAAAGTAGCGACCCCATCCATATCTGACATCGGAATGTCTAGAATATTGGCAATGGCATTCACTTGTGCATCATCGACCCAGCCATTGCGCTTTTGCACAATTTTTAGCGCATCTAACGAGGCAGCACGCGCCTGTGGATAATGGTGCATAAACTCATGAATAGCCGCAATTTCCTCGCTAGTGAGGATGCTTGCCACATCTACTTTTGGCATTTTGTCGGAAACAATTTTCATAGTCTTCTATCTGTCCTCACTCATCACGCTTTATCAGCTAATAGCGACAGTCTTACGAGTGTCGCTACATGGCAAGATATCAGCATTTTGGTGTGCCATTTGGCAATGATATATTGATAAACGTATTTCTTTAATAACAATAATTTTCTGATCAAAGCATCAACGATCAAAGTATTAGCGATCACAATCAGCCATCACAATATCAATCGATGCCAGATACATAATGGCATCAGAGACGAGCGAACCATTAATCACTGATGGCATCTGCTGCAAATGCGCAAATGTCGGTGTACGGATACGGGTACGATAGCTCATCGTCGCCTTATCTGAGGTGATGTAATAGCTGTTGAGACCTTTGGTCGCTTCTACAATCGTCGTACACTCGCCCGCTGGCATCACAGGACCCCAAGATACTGAGATAAAGTGATTAATCAACGTCTCAATATCGTTTAAGGTACGGTCTTTCGGCGGTGGTACCGCTAGAGGATGATCCGCTTTATAAGGGCCTTGCGGCATATTGTCCATGCACTGGCGAATGATACGTAACGACTGACGCATTTCTTCGACTTTTACCATACAACGGTCATAAGCATCACCGTTGTAACCGACTGGCACTTCAAAATCGTAATTTTCATAGCCCATGTATGGACGCGCTTTACGCAAATCAAAGTCAACGCCTGTCGCGCGTAGACCTGCACCAGTGACGCCCCAAGCCAATGCTTGCTTGGCATTATATTGAGCAACACCTTGAGTACGGCCTTTGAGCACGCTGTTCTGTAATGCTGCTTTGACATACTCGTCCAAGCGTTTTGGCATCCAATCTAGGAACTCACGAACCAGACGCTGCCAGCCACGTGGTAGATCAGCAGCTGTACCACCGATACGGAACCAAGCGGGATGCATACGATAGCCAGTCACGGCTTCGATGACGTCATAGGCTTTTTGGCGATCGGTAAACATATAGAACACAGGGGTCATACCGCCCGCATCCTGAATGAACGTACCGACGAATAGTAAGTTATTGGTAATACGGAAAAACTCGCTCATCATCACACGGATGGTCTCAGCGCGCGGTGGAATGGTGATTCCAGCCAGCTTTTCGACCGACATGATGTACGGCAGCTCATTCATCACACCGCCGAGATAATCGATACGGTCGGTATAAGGGATAAATGAGTGCCATGTTTGACGCTCAGCCATTTTCTCTGCGCCGCGATGGTGATAGCCAATATCAGGGATACAGTCGACGACTTCTTCGCCATCAAGCTGTAGCACCAAACGGAACGCACCGTGAGCAGAGGGATGGTTAGGACCGATGTTCAAGAACATAAAGTCTTCATCGCGACCCGAACGCTTCATGCCCCATTCTTCTGGGACAAAACGCAAGTTTTCTTGCTCGTATTGTTGCTTGGCGGTATTCAAGAAATACGGGGTAAATTCCGTCGCACGCGCATGATACTCTTTACGCAGTGGATGACCTTCCCAGTATTTCGGCAATAGGATACGGGTCAAATGCGGATGGCCCGTAAAGACGATACCGAACATGTCCCATACTTCACGCTCATACCAGTTGGCGTTTGGCCAAATATTGGTGGCGCTCGGTACGTTGACGTCGTCTTCGCTCAGCGCGACCTTGATACGTACGTCACTATTGCGCTCAAGCGACATTAGGTGATAAAACACCGTAAAGTCACTGTCAGGTAAGCCTTGACGATGCTGGCGCAAACGCTCATCTATCGCTGACAAGTCAAATAGCATGACGTATGGCTGTGGCAATTTACGCAGGAATAAGAGAACATCGAGCAAATCCGCACGCGCAACCCAAACCGTTGGAATCTCATCAACAGTGTGCTGCACGACAAACTTACCGGCATACTTCTGCTCCAGCTCTTTGATAACCGCTGGGACAGGCTTAATCTTAGGATCTATGTTTTCGACTACCGTGACCATGAATGATGTATTCCTTCATTAATCATAACTGATTCATCATAACTACACTGTGATGAGCGTATAAAACGTTGAGGTTGTTACTGTGAATCTAAATGCTATCTAGAATCTAAATACTGTCTGGGCTACGCAAGTTTTTAACAGCAATACGATCTGCTTGCTTACGGTCACGCTCAGGCGTCATTTGTGGCTTATAAACACCCTGCTCATTGACATGGATACCTAATGGACGACGCTCTTTAGTGATAGATTCTTGCAATAACATCAAACCTTGAATCAAAGCTTCTGGACGCGGTGGACAACCCGGCACATAGACATCGACTGGAATGATTTTATCTACGCCTTGTACCACAGAGTAGATATCATACATACCACCAGAGTTGGCACAGGCACCCATTGAGATGACCCATTTTGGCTCAAGCATTTGCTCATATAGACGCTGAATAACAGGCGCCATTTTGACAAAACAAGTGCCGGCAACGATCATGACATCTGCTTGACGAGGCGAGGCACGAATAACCTCAGCACCAAAGCGTGATAAATCATGAACGGCTGTCAGGGTGGTGGCGTATTCTACATAGCAGCAAGAAGTACCAAAGTTAAATGGCCATAGTGAGTGCTTGCGCCCCCAGTTTGCTGTCGAATGGACGAGGTCTTCGAGACGACCCATAAAGACGTTTTTATTCACTTCGTCTTCGATAGGGTCATTGACCGTTTGACTGGTCTGTGCAGGATAGGTATCTGCATCAGGGTTGGCTTTTGTTAATGTGTATTTCATAACATACAACCTTTATATTAGACGTCGCGTGGCAATCGTCTTGCCCTCGCTAGCGCCTTAACTTCTATTATTAACAAGTGATCATTAATCCAAACATACTCGCGTCGTCGTAATCTTACTACTAGCCTTTATAGACTATCGAAAACTAAGACCGTTTAACAAGACTAACGCTTACCGTTATCTTGTCGAGCAGACGTCGCAAAATCTACAGAAGTAACATTACCTGTAGTATTAATATGATCGATATTTTCTAAATGATGACGATTGACTTCAATATTGTTCGAGACGTTGATTTGTCCTGAGGACTGTGCGGGTACTTTGCCTGTCGGATCGACCATCAGCTCGTGAGCACCATCGAATTTGGTGATGTCTGCTAGGTTGAAACCAGCAGGTGCGGCATATAAACGTACTTTTTTGCGCAGTTTATCAGCAGGTGCCCAGTTCATCGCGCCCAAACTTAGCTCATAGATCAAACCGATGATTAAGATGGTGATAAATATAGCAGCAGCGGCAAAACCTAACCAGCCAGCCTCACGTACTGAAACGGCGTAAGCATACAAATACAGCGCTTCTAGATCAAAGATGACGAAGAAGATTGCCACCAAATAGAATTTGGCAGACAAACGAATACGGGCGTTGCCAGATCCGACAACACCCGCTTCAAATACTTCTTCTTTTTGTGAGCCATGAGAGCGACCGCCAAGCAAACGCGGCACGACCAGCATGAAGACAACTAGCCCAATGGCGGCTAAGATAAAAGCGATTGCTGACCAATTAAAAGCAGACATGATAATACGTGCTCCTCACCCAATCGAGTGTTTAGCACAGCGCAAGTACCGACCTATCAAGGTCGTCTAGCCACAGGCATCACACAAACGAAAACACAAAGCGACTGTCATTCAGTCGCTTTATTTAAGCAACTGTTATTAAGTCACATTTTAGGTATTTTGCTAGTAACAACCAATTATCAAGTGTATTGACGACGATGTCAGACATAACCAACGGCAGGGATTCCGATATACGCACGGAAAGATGGCTGGTCGTCTAACGCATCTTCTAAAAACGTAAGATCAACTTATTAAATCAATATCATATTCGATAGTTTACTTAATTGATTTAATAGCTCATTACACGTAGTCAATAATGACGAGACAACTGGCATAAATTATGTACGTACTATACGCATTTCGGTGTCCAAAAGCTAGTTTTTAACTGTATTGGACGGTCATTTTATATGTAATAAAACATGTTTTTTTTATCAAAAATTATGATAGGGGTCTTACCTTATATTAACATCAAATCCATCTTATGAATTATCATAGGCCGTAATTGTAAATATGGTCAAAAATTCAGCCTTTAAACCCCTGCTCTTCACCCAACTCATTCCCCAAAGTTCATGTTTTTGCTTTATAATAACCCACTTAATTTTATTGCCTTTATTGGGTGTTTTTTGATTAAAACATCATCATGACACTCATATTAATAAGGCAATCGGCGTATATTTAATGATGCCGCCATCAGTGCCACTCTCTTTTTTTGCTTTTGTCTTACAGGTTACGTTATGAGTCAACTCAATCCCAAACAACAAGAAGCCATGCTCTACGTATCTGGTCCGTTACTTGTCCTCGCAGGTGCAGGCTCCGGTAAGACGTCCGTAATTACCCGAAAAATTGCCTACCTGATCGAAGAATGCGACATGCCTGCTGAGCGCATCACGGCGGTGACTTTCACCAATAAAGCTGCCCGTGAAATGAAAGCCCGTGTCAGTAAACTGCTACCAAGTGAAAAAATGCGTGGTCTGACCGTGTCGACCTTTCACCAATTCGGCCTACAGTTTTTGCGCTACGAGCTGATTCATACCCCGCTAAAGGGTAACTTCTCTATCATGGACAGCGACGACAGCAAGCGACTGCTGATGGAGCTGATGATGCGTGACAACCTAAGTGGCGCTGAAAGTCGTGAGTTGGTTGGTAAAGCAATCAAAATGATTTCCGACTGGAAAAACGATCTGATTGATCCTGACAAAGCAATGGAAACGTTAGACGATCCAGAAGATATGATTTTTGCCACGTTGTATGCATTATACGAGCGTAATCTGCGTGCTTATAACGCTGTCGATTTTGATGACTTGATTGTCTTACCAACGAAAATATTGCGCGAAAATAGAGAGCTACGTGATAAATGGCAAAACCGCATTCGTTATCTCTTGGTCGATGAGTATCAAGATACCAATACGGCCCAGTATGAAATGATTAAGTATTTGGTTGGCCCGCAAGGTCGCTTTACCGTGGTTGGCGATGATGACCAATCTATCTATGCGTGGCGCGGGGCAAAGCCTGAAAACATGGCACTGCTGAAGGAAGATTTTCCAAAGTTAAAGATCGTCATGCTAGAGCAAAATTACCGCTCAACCACTCGTATTTTGACCTCAGCCAACGCAGTCATTATGAATAATGAGCATTTATTTGAAAAGAAACTGTGGTCAGATAAAGGTCAAGGCGAAAAAATTCGTATTATCAACTGCCGTAATGATGACGATGAGTCCGAACGCGTGGCAAAAGAAATCGTCACTCATAAACTGCGCTTCGGTAATGAGTGGGAGCAATATGCTGTCCTTTATCGCAGTAACTTTCAGGCGCGGATGTTAGAAGCGCAACTGCGTCAGCTACAAGTCCCTTATAAACTGTCTGGCGGCCAGTCTTTCTTTGCACGTAGTGAAATCAAAGATATCATGGGGTATCTGCGTCTGATTTTGAACCCTGAAGATGACAGCGCGTTTTTGCGTATTATCAATACGCCTAAGCGTGGTATGGGACCAGCAACGCTTGAAAAACTTGGTCTGTTTGCGCAAGAGCACAGCATATCGCTGTTGGCCTCTTGTACGCATGCTGGCTTAACCCATGTGTTACCGTCTAAATCTTATGGCACCATAAAAGAGTTTGGTGAATTTATCGAGCACTATACTCGTGAGTTAGACCAACACCCCGACCCTGTGCCAATCGTACGTCAAATGATCGATGAGACAGGTTATATTGACTTTGTGCGCAGTGATGCCAAAACACCGCAGCAAGAAAAAAATCGTATTGATAATATCGATATGCTCTACACCAGTATTCAATCTTTGATTAATCGCGCCGAAGAAGACGAGGATCGCACGATTGATACCATCATTCGTAAGCTGGTATTGCTTGATATGCTCGAGCAGCAGCAAGAAGAAGAAAATACCAACAAGGTCAACTTAATGACTTTGCATGCGGCAAAAGGCTTGGAGTTTGATTTCGTTTATATCATGGGACTTGAGGAAGAGATGCTACCGCACCGCAACTCTATTCTCAGCGAAACCGTAGAAGAAGAACGACGATTGATGTACGTAGGTATCACTCGCGCTCGTCGTGAGCTGACATTGACGCTAGCCACACAGCGCCGTGCAGGTGGTCAGATGCGCGTTACGTCAGAGTCGCGATTTTTAGATGAGTTACCAGAAGATCATATCGACTGGCCAGCCAAAGCGAAAAAGAAAAAAGCCACCAAAGACCCAGAAGCTGTTGCTGATGAGTATTTGGCAAATATTAGAGCGTTATTAGGCAATCGCTAGTCTTAATGAAAATGCCTACATAAGAATGCTTGAAAACACACGCCTGAGACTGGGCGAAAAATGACTATTTTAGTCGTTATTGTTATTTATATTTTTTGAAAACCTTGGAAATTTTATGCCTACCCCTATGCCGAATCAAGAACGACCATCTACGCTACAGGGAGATTACAATCCAGCTGAATATAATGCTGAATATAAGCTGCTGTATCTGCAGGGGCTGGTGGCTGATAAGGCATATGAAGCCATTACCGAGTTTTTAACAAAGCAGTCTGAATATGAGATCGCCAACTTACTAGAGTCTTTTCCGACTCAAAACCGGCTCTTAATTTGGGCGCAGGTTCCAGAGAGTATTAAAGGTGAAGTTCTCGCTGAGCTAGATGTCGATACTCGCCAGCCGTTGATGGAAAACATCTCTTCAAAAGAGATTTCTTTATTTACCCAAGACCTCGATGCACAAGACATCTCTGAGATTTTGGATACTGTGACCGAGAGCGTACGTACCTCCGTCATGGCAACGCTAGACGAAGAGACCCGTGTTCAAGTCAACAAACTCGATACTTATGAGGATTGGGAAGTTGGTAGCTATATGGATCCTGATATTATTCAGGTGCGAGAAGACATTACGCTAGAAAAAGTGCAACACTGGCTACGAGAGAATGACGACTTGCTTGATGATGAGAGTCAGGAGCTGTTGGTCGTTGATCAAAGCCAGCAACTACTCGGTCTACTAAGTTTGGTTGATTTGATTAAACACCATCAAACCACTTTAGTATCCGAATTGATTGACACCGCCATTACGATCAATGATCGCTTAGATATCCAAGATGCCGCTGCGATTTTCCGTTCAGAAGATATTCGCTTCGCCCCTGTAATCAATAGCCATGGCGAGCTGGTCGGTCAGCTAAATGGTGAGGACATCATGGAGATTATCCAAGATGATGTCGACAGCACCATGAAAAATTTGGCGGGTGTTAGTCAAGATGAAGAGCTATTTGCCCCTATTCTAACCAGCGCCAAAAGCCGTAGTGTTTGGCTAGGTATTAACTTGTGTACCGCCCTATTGGCTGCAGCAGTGATTGGACAGTTTGAAGAAGTATTGGCACAAGTCGTGGCGCTAGCGATACTCATGCCTGTGGTTGCCAGTATGGGTGGTATCGCCGGATCTCAGACCCTTACCGTTGTCATTCGCGGTATGGCTATGGGTCAAATAGGTGGTTCTAACCGCGTGTGGCTATTAAACAAAGAGCTGTGGGTCGGCGCGATAAACGGCATCATATGGGCTATAATCATGGCATTTATTGCCCAGCTGTGGTTTCATGATATTAAGATTAGTGCGGTCATAGGCTTTGCCATTGCGATTAATATGACGGCCGCAAACGTTTCTGGCATCAGTATACCGCTGATGCTCAAACGTATGAATATCGACCCTGCGCTATCTGCTTCCGTTATTTTGACCACCGTAACTGATATCGTCGGTTTTATGTCATTCTTAGGCTTAGCCAGCGTATTAATACTATAATCAAATACTGAGCTCTAAAAAACATCGTCATTATTTCAATAATATTGAATAAGCTTTGTTCAAAACCATAATTTAAAAACCATCAAATCGTTAAGTGAGTTCGTTATGCAAGCTGTACAAGTTAAAGTTATCAACCCTAAAATTACTGAAGACGCAGCATTTTCTCTTCCGACTCGTGCCACCGATGGCAGTGCGGGTATCGACTTGCGCGCTTGCATAGATGAGCCATTAACCATTAAAGCAGGTAAAACACACTTAATCGGCACAGGTCTCGCCGTTTATATCCAAGATCCTAATTATGCAGGTATGATTTTACCGCGTTCAGGTCTCGGTCATAAACACGGTATCGTTTTAGGTAATTTGGTCGGGCTGATTGATGCTGATTATCAAGGTGAGCTGATGGTTAGTATTTGGAATCGCAGTAACGAAGACTTTGTGCTTAATCCAGCAGAGCGTATGGCACAATATATCGTTGTACCTGTTGCCCGCCCTGAGTTTTCAGTGGTAACAGAGTTCAGTGATGAAAGCGAACGCGGTGCTGGTGGATTTGGACATTCAGGTCGCCAGTAGTCAATCAGTAACTATTACTGATTTACCGTTTTAACTATTTATTGTTACTCATCACGATAATAACAATTACGATATTAACAATAATAGCCACAACCATCATAACCACGATTATAAGGAGAGTAAGCGATGCCATCTTTTGCTGCGCAGCAATCCTTATTTCGTGCTTATGATATTCGTGGTTCACGCCAGCATTTCACCACTGACTTTATACAAGCACTCGGCCATGCTTTTGCTAACCTTTATAGTGATTTACTCTGCACATCAGAAGATAGCGATTCAAAAGACAGCCTGCTAACGCAATCGTTAACTTCTTTAGAAACCATTATTGTTATTGGTTATGATGTGCGTAATGGTAGTAATGCTATTGCACAGAAACTCGCTGATATATTGGCTCAACGTGGTTTGCAAGTGGTGCAACTAGGTCTCGTTACGACGCCAATGATGGTCTTTTGGGCAGAGCAATATCAGGGGCATGGCATCATTGTGACGGCCAGTCATTCTGCTAAAGAGATTTTAGGCATCAAATGGTTGGTAAACCACCAATCCCCTAGTAGCTCAGAGATTCAATTGCTTTATCATCAGTTGACTAAAAGCAATTCAAAAAATAATAGCGTCATTCAAGCGAATACTCTCAAGCAAAATACTCAGGATACAGGCTTATCTACTGAGGACATAGCAACGGCTTATATTGAAGCAATCGCTCAAGTTTTTCAGCAGATCTATCAATCCAGTAAGCCACATTCAAATAGACCACATTCAAAAGTTACTCAGCAACCCTTATCTAAACTTGATTTTCGAGTCGTTATTGACTGTATGCATGGCGCGACCAGCGCTATTGCGCAGCGTTTATTTGGCCATTTTTGCCAAGATGTCATCATGATGAATGACATAGCAGATGGCAACTTTCCCTCTGGCAATCCTGATCCTACTGAACCTCACCGTCTCACGCAATTACAGCACAACGTAATTCATCATCAAGCAGATATAGGCATTGCCTTTGACGGTGATGGCGATCGATTAATGATTGTCGATACTAATGGTAAAGTCGTCTCGCCTGACCATTTGCTATATCTATTAGCGCAAGTGGCAATCGCGGAACGTCCTGACACTTTATACGATGCAGAGTCAATAAGCTCACAACGCTCACCTCAAGTCCTTTTTGATATTAAGTGTTCACATCATTTACCAAAGCTGTTATCTGACCTTGATGCAACACCCGTAATGAGTAGAACGGGTAGCAGTTTTATGCGCCAACAGATACAGCTCTCTGATTATCAAATTGTCTTTGCTGGAGAGTTATCAGGGCACTTTATCTTTAATGACAGCCGCTTCATTGTTTATGATGATGCGATGTACGCAGCATTACGGCTGTTGCACTGGTTGGCTACTGACAATCTGGTCGATAGTAAACGAGCACTCACAGACATTACGGAAAGTCTACCTGCAATGGTAAGTACAGCGGATCATTATTTACCGATGCCAACAACTTTTGGGGCAGAGTACTCACTCGTAGAACAGTTGGCCAGATTCTGTCGTTACTTACGCCAAATTTTGGAAGCGACAGCAGCAGATTCTGACCATCATTTGATAAATACTGACCTGCTATTAGATTGTCACTGCTCAGTGGTAGAGCCTCACTTAACACTCAAGCAAGCCAGAGATTTAATGCCAGTAGGGACTACGCTGAGCTGTATCGATGGCGTTCGTTTGGATTTTCCACATGGATTTGGGGTGCTGCGCCAATCAAACACCAGTCACCATCTGACGGCACGCTTTGCTGGTAATAGCATCGATGACCTAGCAGATATTCAGGCAAAGTTTGCCGCATTATGTCACCCATTCGATGAAGAGCTGGCCGCCAAAATTGTCGCTATTCCTGCCGAATAATTGTATTAAACACATTGTGACCTTATCAATAATATTGACGATATTGATCTAGTCGATTCAATTTAAAAGTAGTACAAGGCAACCGAGTGCAGATGTATATGTGATACCTCAAGCGAGGTTAACGCTGTAATGCTTTTATAGTGGAATGACTATAGTGGCGATAGATTTGTATCGCAAAAATAACCAACCCGCTCAAAACCGTACTTTAGGAGTTTGTAATGACGCTTAACTTAGATGATGCCAAAAACACCGCTGAAGTATTGACCACGGCACTGCCTTATATCCAGCGCTTTGTCGATAAGATCATCGTCGTCAAATACGGCGGCAATGCGATGACTGATCCTGCGCTAGAAAGCTCATTTGCCCGCGATATCGTCTTGTTAAAAACCGTTGGCATGCATCCTGTCGTCGTACATGGCGGTGGCCCGCAAGTGGATAACTTGTTAAAAGAGCTTGGTCGTCAGTCTGACCGTATCGATGGTATGCGTGTCACTGATAAAAGCACCATGGATATCGTCGAGATGGTGTTAGGCGGCGGCGTCAATAAATCGATTGTTAGCTTAATCAATAAGCATGGTGGACGCGCGATTGGTTTAACGGGTAAAGATGCCAACTTAATCCTAGCCAAAAAGTTAAAGATGGAAAAAATCGGCGAAGATGGCATCGCTGTTCCTATAGATCTAGGGTTTGTCGGTGATGTGGTCAGTGTCAATAAAGACGTGATTAACATGCTCATTGCGTCTGACTTTATCCCTGTCATCGCCCCACTCGGCGTCGATAGCGAAGGCAACACCTATAATATCAATGCTGATCTAGTCGCAGGTAAAGTCGCAGAGTTTTTGCAAGCAGAAAAGTTAATGCTGCTGACCAACATCAAAGGCGTATTGGGTCGTGATGGCGAAGTTGTGACTGGACTGACACCAAAGAAAGTCGACAGCTTAATCGAAGATGGCACCATCTCAGGTGGCATGATTCCTAAAATTCAGTGTGCGCTTGATGCCGTACGTAGCGGCGTAAAAAGCGCTGTTATCGTTGATGGCCGTGTGCCTCATGCTACTTTGCTTGAAATTTTCACCAATGAAGGTGTCGGCACATTAATCAGTCGTGAATTGGATTCATAATTGCGCTAGCAGCCTATAATTATGATCATAAAAAAGCCCGAGCTTGGTATCCAAGCTCGGGCTTTTTAACTAGCTATCAATGCTCATTTAAACGAAAGAAGTTTAATAAGCACAGAACTCAACAGAACTATGGCTACTATTGCCATAAACCTTCATATAATGATTGCCTTTAGTCTCAGTAATGTAAGACGTTTCATTGTCATAGCGGTCACCATCCAAACGACCACTTGGCCCTGAGACATAAGCCATATTGATGCGGTCATCACCGACGTTACGAATCACTAGATTCTGATCTGACGCAAGCCATAGACGAAACACTTTTCCGTTTTTAATATTACCTGTAAAGCTACCACAATAGCTGTCTTTTGCGAAGGTAACCTTAGTAGAGGTTTCCGCCGCTTGCACACTTGTGACCATTAAAGGCGCTACTGCAAGGGTGGCCATTAGTAATAAATTTTTCATGATTTTATCCTTGAACATTATAAACGAGCAAACTTAATTCCATTAATGAAATCATAGTTTATAACGTATCAAAGTGACAGCTTTTTTATGAAAAAGTTGTATCGAATACAGCCTCATCAAAACCGCAAAGCAATATTGGCTGACCTTGGTTTTTCTCGTTGATCTGACTTTCTACAATCGGACGCTTAATCATACTGGTATTTTCTACTATCAGGTCAATCGCGTTATCTATATTGGCATCAGCTGATTGCTTTTGCTCGTCAGTCAACTTGCGCCATGTGGTACCACGCTTGTTCAGTACTTTATCAATACCTAGCCCATCTACCCAACGCTGTACTGTTTCTTTGTCGATGCCTTGTTTTTTATAGTCATGGAAATCGTAACTTATATTCAATTCATCCAACTTGGTAAATGCTTTTTTCATGGTGCTACAAGATTTGATACCGTAAATGGTAATGGTCATTATTATTCCTTTACTTCTTCTTTTGATGGATATAAATTTTCTAAAATAGTACCCTTTAGATTCGCACCTGTGAAAATAGCTTTTTCATGGTTAGTTCCTTCAAGATTAGCACCTTCAAGGTCAGCGTTAGTAAAGTTTGTCCCATTAAGATTAGCATTTTTGAGATTAGCTTCTATAAAGTTAGACCCTCTAAAGTTAGCTGCTTCTAAGTCAGCATTTTTGAGATTAGCATTTTGAAAAGATGCACTTTCAGCTTTAACTTCTGTTAGGTTTGCACGCTCAAAGCTTGCATTCTTAAAATTTGCTACAAAAAAGTCAGAAAATAACAAAATAGCATTATTAAACACTGACGACTCAAAATCACCACCAATAAATATTGAGGACATTTCTATATTTGAAAAACATAAGTGATTTAACTTAGGCATAACCCTATAATCTAATAAATTTAACCATTTAGCAAAAATTTCTTTGTTTTCGAATTTGGTTTTTTCAATTACTTCATTAGTACTCTTAGCACATGATGAATGAATTTTAAGTAGTGCTGTTTCAGCGTTACGGATGTATATCAAATCTTCAGAGAAAGTGGCTAAATTTAGCTTTTTAACAGGCGACTGACCATTCACTGCCATTTGTATCAATTCAATCATTAGCTTCTGATACCGCTTTATTATTAGTAAACCATCCTCTCTTTCAGCTAGTACTTTCATTTCCCCTTCTAAGAAGTTGCTTAAATATCCATCTATTGGTTGTTGACCACAAAGCCTGATCCACTTTTCAAAAGCATCTTCTAACGTCCACCCAGAACCTGGACGCTTTCGACCTCGCTCAACCTCTTCTAACATTATTTCTAGTTCAAGCATGATTCGCCTTGCTGTCAAATACTCACCAAAGCTTTTATGAGTAAACTCAAAGCTTTTATTCCCTTGACTACCATCAAACTCCCTAAAGTAAAATGCCATTAGCAGCCTAACAACTCCTGACTCTGCATCCCCTTTAAACTTTTCAAAGTAACTACCAAGTCCTGCTTCTTTACAGCGTTCCATAATCTTATCGATACTAGCTGTTCGTCCACTTTCATGCCAAACAACCAGTGCGATTTCCTCAAGAATTCTTATAAAGGTTTCTTTTTCAATATTATTAATTCCTGTATGGGTACGACTATCTGTATATTTACGTTCATGTACTGAATCTAGTAGATCTGCATATATTTGATTGAGATTGGTATCTGCTGTGAACGTTATATCTTGTCTTAGATAACTCAGTGATAAAAGATAGTTGAGCAAAGGCTCTTTTGTTATGGGTTCTAAATGCTCTGTTGCTAGTATTTGAGGCAATCCGTTAAAGCTTTTACCTTGTAAACTACCAAATTTATACCACCATTCATCACGTTGATCCTCTAATAATAAGTTGTTTACATCGTAAAAATCGTCTCTATCACTTTCATTTATAAAATATGGAAGTAAATGCAAAATAGTTTTCTGCTTCTTCAACTTAGTTTTCTGCTGCTGTATAGATAATTCACGACCTGTGACAATTGCTTTCCAGTTCAAACTTCTTTTTTCTCTCAATACTTCTTTCAGTTCTTCTGTGAAATTATTTGCCACTTCTTTTGAATTAGATCCTTGCATTGATAGCTCATCCAAGCCGTCAAATATGAGAAGTAATTTTGATTCACCTAATAAATTATCTCGAGTCAAAATACTGTGATTATCAAGAAACTTCTTAATGGCTTCAGGCAAATAATCACTTATTTTAAAACGATGTAGAGGTATAAATAATACAGGCATACCAGACTTCTCAGCCAACTCTGAGGCTAGAATTTTAGCAAAGGACGACTTACCTGAACCAGGTCCCCCACTAATGACTTTCAGGTTGTCATCTGTATCATTTTGGTCGATCCAACTATTAATTTCTTCATGTAGATTGCAAACTGTTTTGACAATATTTTCATTACGATTAGATCTAAAGACATTGCTACTTCCAGCTTCTATCACATCATCATTAAGTGTCTTATCACTACTATCCTCTTCTGTTTGTATATAATAAGCTCTTAGGGGCACGTATATTTGCTTAAGCCCAAACGCTTCTTCAAAGACACGCTCACTAACTTGTTGTTGTAGCCAATAGCGATATTCGGACGCCTGTCTTTGAAGTCTATTCACCGTATTAAACGGTGTATCCAGCTTTTCAACAATTAGAGCATAGTAAGCTGGATTCGTACCCCACTCATGGTGTAACGACATTGGAAATTGTGATTTAAACTGGTAAATAAAGGAACTGGCTTGACTATCATTCAGCCCAAGTTGTTGTAGCCATTCATTTAGGAGGGGCGATAGATCATTTAAAAAAGATAATTGATGCGGATTGTTAAAAAACTCATTCGTTAATGTAATCTCTATTTCATTAACTTGGTTAGTAAGTTGTTCACTAACTGTATTCAGTTGAGACTCTTCAATATTATTGTCAAATAAGTCATTAAAATCTTCTAATACCTTAGCGATAGCATGCGTTAAAGAAGTCACAACAAGCAGCCAAGCTCTCTGCTCTACTGGCACATCCTCCAATGATATTGATTTAGAAGTACTGGATAAGCCTCTAACTATACTCGTTAACGCTCCAATAGGATTAGCAGTAGCAACCTGAATGGCAGTACCTGCCACAGTAGAAGACGCTTGGATAAAGAACTCTTTTAAATCAAACTTAACATTACGATTGAGCATGCTGACAGGTTGCTTAAGAATAATTTCACTCATGTTATATCTACTGTATTAGGTGATTAATAGAACATCTGTCTATAAAAACTAAGCACCTATCTTCAACTATAACAACGTCACAATCAATCGCAATTTTCGCCAAATTACGCTATGCTATGGCATTGTCGAATTCCACCTATTTTTTATCTGTATTAACCAATTTCGAGCCCACTATGAGTAATACTGTGACATCTGACCAAGCAGAAAACAATTATTATAACCCACAAGCTATCGAAGCTGCGCAACAAGCCAAATGGGCAACTGACAAGCGCTATGAAGTAGGTAATGAGCCTAGCGACAAGCCAAGTCGTTATATGCTGTCTATGTTCCCTTACCCAAGTGGCAAGCTGCATATGGGCCATGTGCGTAACTATACCATCTCGGACGTACTGAGCCGTTACTACCGCCTCAAAGGCTATGAAGTCATGCAGCCAATGGGTTGGGATGGTTTTGGCCTGCCAGCAGAAAACGCTGCTATTGCCAATCAAACACCACCTGCCAAATGGACGTTTGCCAATATTGACAACATGCGTGCACAGCTTAAATTACTAGGCTTATCTATTGACTGGTCACGTGAATTTGCCACTTGTAGCCCTGAGTATTATCAGTGGGAACAGTGGTTATTTTTGCAGTTATACAAAAAAGGCTTAGTCTACAAAAAGCTAGCAACAGTCAACTGGGATCCGATTGACAATACTGTCTTGGCCAATGAGCAAGTCATCGATGGCAAAGGTTGGCGTAGTGGCGCTGCAGTCGAAAAGCGCGACATCCCAATGTACTACTTTAATATCACTGATTATGCCGATGAGCTATTGGATGATTTGGATGATTTGGAAGGTCATTGGCCATCTGAAGTATTGACCATGCAGCGCAACTGGATTGGTCGTAGTGCTGGTATGGAAGTGCATTTCCCATATGAGTTGGCTGGTGAAACCAACACTTTAGACGTGTTCACTACCCGCCCTGATACCTTGATGGGTGTGACTTATGTTGCTGTTGCCGCTGAGCATCCACTCGCACAGTATGCATCTGAGAGTAATAAAGCCATTGCAGATTTTTGTGCCCTATGCAAAAAAGGCTCAGTCGCTGAAGCAGATTTGGCCAAAGCTGAAAAAATCGGCATGGACACAGGTCTAACCGTAACGCATCCATTGACGGGTGAAGAAGTGCCTGTTTGGGTGGCCAACTATGTCCTAATGAGCTACGGTTCAGGCGCGGTCATGGCAGTACCGGCACATGATGAGCGCGATTATGAGTTTGCGACCAAATACAGTCTGCCTATTAAGCAAGTCATCGATGTACCTGCTGGTTATTTTGATGAAGCAGAAGCAGATGCCAAAGCGAATGATACTAAAATCAATCTTGCCTATACTGAGCGCAATACCTTAGTCAATTCAGGCGAATTTGATGGTCTAGATTTTGAGCAAGCGTTCGAAGCAATGCTTGCCAAGCTTGAGCCACAAGAATTGGCCAAGAAAAAAATTCAGTATCGCTTACGTGATTGGGGTGTATCGCGTCAACGCTATTGGGGCTGCCCTATCCCAATGATCAATTGCGAACATTGCGGTACGATACCTGTCGAAGAGCAAGATTTGCCAGTCATTCTACCGACTGATGTCGTCCCTGATGGACGCGGTAACCCACTCAAAAACATTCCAGAATTTGTAAATACCACCTGCCCTAAATGTGGTAACCCTGCTGAGCGTGAAACCGACACCTTTGACACCTTTGTTGAGTCAAGCTGGTACTATGCGCGTTTTGCTAGCCCGAATGATGCACAAAGCATGGTCAACAAATCTGCTGCAAACAAATGGCTACCTGTCGACCAATATATCGGCGGTGTTGAGCACGCGGTTATGCATTTACTTTACGCACGCTTCTTCCATAAGCTTATGCGTGACGAAAACCTAGTCTCAGGAAACGAACCGTTTGCCAACTTGATGACCCAAGGTATGGTACTTGCAGGTACTTTCTATCGTGTCAACGCTGATGGCAGTACCACTTATTACTTTACCGAAGATGTTGATATCGATTATGACGAGCGTGGTCAGCCAATCAAAGCCATCTTAAAGACCGATGGACAGCCAGTGACCATTGGCAAAATTGAAAAAATGTCTAAGTCAAAAAACAATGGTGTCGATCCACAAATCACCATCGACAAATATGGTGCTGATACGGTTCGCCTGTACACGCTATTTACTGCGCCGGCTGATCAAACGCTAGAATGGTCAGACGATGCGCTAAAAGGCCCTTATAATTTCGTCAAAAAAGTCTGGCGTTTGGCGACAGAACACACGCAAGCGCTTAGTGCAGCGAACTTAGATCTTGCGACGCTGAATAGTGAAGCATTGAATACTGATGACTTGAGCAAAGCAGCCAAAAATCTACGTCGCAAAACTCATGAAACCATTGCCAAAATTGATAATGATTTGGGTGATCGTTTGGCATTGAACACACCAGTATCAAGCCTCATGGAGCTTGCCAATGAGCTTACGAGCTTTAAGGCGGCTAATGAGCAAGACCTAAAAGTACAGCATGAGGCTGTGACTGACTTGCTTATCATGTTATCAGTGTATGCACCGCACGTTGGTGAGCACTTACTTGAGCAGTTAGGCTTAGACACAGTCACGCTAAACTACCCAGCCGTGGATGAAGCTGCACTGGTGCAGGATATGATCACGATGGTCGTACAGGTCAATGGTAAAATGCGCGGTAAGATGGATGTGGCGCCGAATAGCGATCCAGAGCAACTAAAAGCACAAGCTCGAACCATGGAAAGCGTGGCAAAATTCATCACTGGCGAAATCAAAAAAGAAATCGTCGTCCCGAATAAACTCGTGAATATCGTGGTTGTAGGTTAGATATTTTAGGCTTAGTAGATACTCTATCTAAGCCTTCTTATCATTTGAGGATAGCGATTATGTCGTATAAGCAGCAAGCCCTATCAAGTAGCAAAAGCCCTATTGCAAAAAAGTCCGGCGGACAAAAGCTAGTAACTGCATTACTTACTGCACTGCCGATGTTTACAGTGCTCGGTGCAACGGCTGCGCTTAGTGGTTGCGGCTTTCAGCTACGTGGTTATGATGCGCCGATGCTCCTCGATGTTGCCAAAACAGCGGTCATTATCGAAGACAATCGCACCGCTTTCCCGCTTAAGCTACCATTAACGCGACGTCTAGAAACATTAGGTGTCGATGTTATTAGTAACATGACAGCCGCAGACGTTGCGCTTAATAATAAACAAGCCAGTGCTGATCCTGTTTCTGTTATCAGCGTCAATAACCTGCGCTTTAGACAGTATGAATTAGTCGGTGTATTAACAGAGATTCGCTTGATCATATCAGCAGATGTTAGCTATCAAACCACTGAAAATGGTAAGCCCGTTACACTGAGCAATCCTATTCAAATCGAGCGTAGCTATCAGTACAATGACGCCTCGGTGAGTACGGATGATCAGCAAGGCGATCAAATTCGCGAATGGCTCTATGACAGTTTGGCACGCCGTATCACTGATCAGTATGTTGCTATCTCTCTGCCTAAAGTACCGTCCACTGGCACTAAAACACCAGTGAAAATCGGTAACGGCTCAGCATCGACAGCCGTGGTCGTACCAACGCCTTAACGTCTCATTACGATACGCTCCATACTTATTTCCATCAACCTGTGTATAACCCATCTATTTATGCAAGATACCTTTATACAAGCCTATCCAAAACTACTACAACCCTCCGTTGCAGTAGCGGGCTTGTGGCTGGCGCACGGTGATGAGCCATTGCTGAGTCAATGGCTTATCGATGCGATGCGTCCACATTGGCGCGCGCAAAACTACGCCATCAAGCGCATAGAACTAATATCAGTTAAAAGCTGGCAAGAAGTACTGTCGGAGCTGGGTAGCCAATCATTGTTTGATGATGCCAGTGCCTTAATCGTGACTGGCAATCATAAGCCCGATAAAACTGTCATTGCTGAGCTCGAACGCTTTGCGATTGAAGCACAAGCAGGTACACACGGTCATAGTGTATTATGGCTTACGCCTAAGCAAGACAAACGTAGCCAAAGCAGCAAGTGGTTTGCCCCTTTTGCGCAATATGGTAATGTCATTGACTGTAATTTATACAACGAGCAGCAGCGCCAGCAGCTCTTGCAGATCCAGGCTCAAAAGTTTGGGTTACGGCTGTCTCAAGAAGCATGGCAACTGCTCATGTCACATACTGAGCATCATCTATTAAGTGCTTATCAAACCTTGTGGCGACTGTCTTATCTGTTTGCGCCGCAGTTAATGGCTCCTCATGAAGATACCGAAACCGCTGGCGATTTTGCACAGCCTACAAATACTGTGGCACTCGATATCACAGATTTACAAGCAGCATTGGTCAGTGACGCTCAATTTAGCGTGTTTGATTTGTCAGATGCGATGCTGGCAGGTAATAGCGCACAAGTGGCAAAAATCATCTTTCAACTCAAAGCGACTGATGAGCCGACGACCTTAGTATTATGGGCAATTAGCAAAGACATGCGTCAGATTATACAACTGATGGATGGACAAGATCCGCAAGCACTTGGCATTTGGCGCAGCAAACAGGGGTTATATCAACAAGCCTGCCGTCGCCAATCAAAAACGCAAACGGCTGAATGGCCTGCACTCTTATACCGCTGTGACCAAGCAATCAAAGGACTGGTTCGTCAGCCAGCATGGGAGTTACTATTGCAAGCTGCGCTAGAGCTAGCAGGAAAGCGTCTGTTTACCGTTTGATTGGTTGGAAAAATTCAATAACTTAGTGTTTGATATTCGATCATGGCACTGGCAGATATTACTTTTTAGACAGCTCGACTTTGAAAATAGTAAGTTTAGTCATTCTAAGCGTCTATGCTTGTCTCATACCGAACGCCAGAGCTTGATACCACTGACACATTAATTATTCAAAAGAGTATTTCCATCTATTTTGAATAATTAATGTGATAGGCGCTTTAACTACTGTGACCCAAAACGTCAATTACATCAGCTAAAACTATGGGTCACGCAGGAACTGAACTGGTTATCTAGGGCGTGTCCTCAATCTGAACGAAATCGCCTCAATGGGCTAAAAATGAGGACAGCTCCTACTTTAATTTTTATATTCCTGCCTTCAAATCATTTTTGAGGAAATAAATCAGTGTCTTTTCCCGTTCTTCATTCATTTTCGCCGACACATCTGGTTCCCACGAATAAAATCCCTCTCCTGTTTTATCTCCCAGCTTATTTTCATTCGCAAGTTGAGACAGCACTTTACCTGAACGTTGATCTGTCGACAAATCTTCGAATAAATAATTGGAAATAGACGAGCAGACATCTAGCCCACCCATATCCGCAGACATCAGTGGCCCTGTCACAGGCAGCCGGCGGCCTATGCTGTAGGTCACAGCAGCATCGATATCTTCTTTTGAAGCAGCTCCAGCATCTAATAATGCCTGTGCTTCCCGAAACAGTGCATACTGCAAACGATTCCCAATAAACCCTGGGATTTCTTTATTAAGTACTATTGCCTTTTTGTTCATCAACGTTAAAACATCCATTGCTCGCTGGACTGTAACTGCATCTGTATGCTCGCCTTTTACCACCTCCACCAAAGGAATGAGATGAGCTGGGTTCCAGAAATGGGTTACAACAAAACGTGCAGGATGCAGCATATCCGCCGCTAATATACTCGGTGTAAATCCTGAGGTATTACTGGCAATCACTACATCGTCTTCAACTAACGCTTCCAACCTGCTATATAGCTCTTTTTTTAAATCTAAAACCTCAGGGATAACTTCAATAATAAAAGTTGCCTCCGACACTGCTTCTTCTAGGGAAGTAGTAAATTGGATACGTTGTCTAATTTCGTTCATTTGTTCGGATGTAAACAGCTCGTTTTCAGTCATTACCTTGAGCTTATTGTTCAAGCCTTTAACAGCGTTTTCAAGATCATATTCATCGATGCCGTATATGTTTACGGTTTGGTTGGCCCATGCTGCTGATAAAGCAATTGAATGCCCCATCGTCCCAGCACCAAGAATTGTAATATTTTCCATTTTCTATATTCCTTTATATCTGGATTGTATGACGCAGACTACCCAACAAACCTTTAGGGCGTGTTGAACATTGGTCATAATGTGATGATAAAAATAGCAAATCGTTAATCTTTAAGTTCTTACACCAAAAGACCTCGTTTCCTATGCCTTGCATAATACTCAAAGATGAACACTGAACCAGACTGAAACTTATATTACTGGAACTTAATGTTTATAACAAAGGGAATGTGAGACAAACGGTTGGAGGCATCTTTATCATATGCGCGTTGGCTGTCCTTGGCGTGATCTACCGATTACTTCAACAGACCCTAATCACAGATTCAGACCTTGAGCGGGTATTTATAAATGGTACTTATATTAATGAAGTTTGTGCCATGGACGGATAAGAAGGCCGTAGTATCTGATCCAAAAGTATCTACGGCGCTCCTATACCGTTGTGACCAAGCAATCAAAGGACTGGTTCGTCAGCCAGCATGGGAGTTATTATTACAAGCTGCGCTAGAGCTAGCAGGAAAGCGTCTGTTTACTGCGCGATAAATATCTATCACTATCGCCATTCCTGTCTTGCAGCAAATGCGACGCTTTAGACAGTGACACCTATCACCATCTCTAGCACAGCTTCTACCCTTTCTATCATTCTCAGACTCACCCGTTTTTACTATTCATCACTCAACTTCTATTATTTCTCTATTCCCACCACGTTCAAAAACACCTTAACCTTTCTTAAACTAATTGCCATTCCCTTTTAGGGATGAAGCATCTACTATAACCATACTTGAGTTTACTGTCATTGGATTGTTGTTATGCGCAAAATAAGCAAAAAATCTGCTATCAAATGGGGCGTCATTGTCCTGATTATTGCAGCATTGGCGGCGTTGGCTTATGCCACGTTGAAACCAGAAGAAGAAAAACCTAACTTCCTGACAGCGGCTGTTGAAGTGGGTGATATTGAACAAAATGTCATGGCATCTGGTAAAGTCAAAGCCTTAAATACCGTTGATGTCGGTGCACAGGTCTCTGGTGAAGTAAAAAAACTCTATGTGGAAGTGGGTGATGAAGTAAAACAAGGCGATCTAATCGCTCAAATTGACCAAGTCACGCAAAAGAATACGCTGAGTAACCAACAAGCCACGCTTAAGCAAAGTGAAGCCGCACTTCAAAGTGCACAAGCAGAAGCGCTAAGTAAGCAAGCTAGCCTAAAAAGTGCTTATGCCGACCTTGCTAGCCGTCAGTCTGAGCTCAAACAAGCAAAGTCTGACTTTGCCCGCTTGCAGTCTTTGGTTGCCATCGATGCAATCTCTCAGCAGGAGTATGATACGCAAGCGACTACTGTTGAGACAGCCGAAGCAGCGGTTGCCAATGCGAGTGCTGCCATTGATACAGCAAAAGCAGCCATCGCTACTACAACCGCTAATATTAATAGTCAACAGGCGGCCATACGCATATCTGAGACGAATGTAGGCACAGCAGAGGAAGATCTCAGCTATACCACTATTCGTGCGCCCATATCCGGTACGGTAGTCTCTATCACGACTGAGCAAGGCACGACCGTCAACGCCAGTCAAACTGCGCCAACATTGGTCACACTCGCTGACTTATCTACAGTTCGTATCAACGCACAAATCTCCGAAGCTGATGTTATCAATGTCAATGCTGGTATGTCCGCCTACTTTAATATCATCGGTAATCCAGACAAGCAGTATGATGCGACATTGACAGCTATTGAACCGGCACCCGAGGAAATTAGCGAGACCAGTTCAACCGATGCTGCAATCTACTATGTAGGCTATGTAGAAGTGCCAAACCCTGAGCGATTATTTCGTATTGATATGACCGCCCAGATTTATATCATCATCGATCAAGCCAAAGACGCGTTGCTTGTGCCATCAGCAGCCATACAAGAAAGACCCGCGAAAGACCAAACTGAAGGTGAAGCAAAAACCAGCAAGATTGTACGCGTACTAAATGATGACGGCACAGTAGAACCTCGCACAGTAGAAGTGGGCATTGATAACCGAGTAAATGCGCAAATCTTAAGCGGATTGGAAGAAGGTGAGAAAGTCATTATTGGTGAAGCTAGTGCCAATGCTTCAGAGAAGCGTGGTAGTGGTACTCGTATACCTGGTACTCCAAGGATGTAATTAATTCTTTGACTATGTTAACGATGAAAGGGCTTGAGCAACTTGGTCCTTTCATCACGACACTCACTATCTTTGATTAAAGACATTGCTATGACTATATCTCAATCTACTAAACAGCCGACTGACAGCAGTAGCGCTTCGATAGAAAATGACTCACCGAATAATATCAATACTGCAGCTACCGCTGACAAGCCAATTATGGAGCTGTCGGGTATTATTCGAGAGTTTGCTGCCGGCGAGCAAACCATTCGCGTATTGCACGAGGTTAATTTAACGATTAATCAAGGTGAAATGGTCGCGATTATCGGGCAATCTGGCTCTGGTAAGTCTACACTAATGAATATCTTGGGTTGCTTAGATCAGGCGACAGCAGGTGACTATAAGATTTATGGCCAATCAGCAAACAAGCTAGAGGCAGATGAATTGGCTGAGTTACGCCGAGAGCATTTTGGCTTTATCTTTCAGCGCTACCACCTGCTTGGTGACATTAGCGCTAAAGATAACGTTGCCGTCCCTGCCGTATATGCTGGTATGAACACTGAGGCACGAATCAATCGCGCAGAAAAGCTCTTGACCGATCTAGGTCTTGGTGAAAAGGTAAATAATCGTCCTAGCCAGCTCTCAGGCGGCCAACAGCAGCGTGTTTCTGTTGCTCGCGCTCTGATGAATGGTGGCGATGTCATCTTAGCTGATGAGCCAACTGGCGCACTAGATAGCAAATCTGGCGAAGATGTGATGGCGATCTTACATGACCTAAATGATCAAGGTCATACCATCATCATGGTTACCCATGATCCCAAGCTTGCTGCCCAAGCCGAACGGGTTATTGAACTAAAAGACGGCTACGTTATAGCAGATTATAAAACGGAGCACTACAAACCAACCGAAAAACAGCCAGAACCTATTCTTAGTCAACACCGAAAAAGTGCGTTTGCTAGCTTTATCGATCGCTTTTTTGAAGCATTAAAGATGTCATTACTTGCCATGCGTGCACACAAGATGCGCACCCTGCTGACCATGTTAGGTATTATCATCGGTATCGCTGCGGTTGTCTCTATCGTTGGTCTTGGTCAAGGCTCTCAGCAGCAAATTCTCTCAAATATCAGCTCGCTAGGAACCAATACCATCACCGTCAATGATGGATACCCTAGAGGCGACCCGCGACGTAAATATAATGACGACAACCTCACACCAGAAGATGCAGATGCGATCAGCAGTCAACCGTATGTTACCAATGTGAGCCCTCAAGTCAATGCCAGCTCTAGTGTACGCTATCGCAGCGTGCAGGAAGACTCGACCATTAATGGTGTTGGTGAGTATTATCTAGAAGTTACTGGTGAGACGCTAGCACTTGGTCAAGGTTTCGATTCGCAAAGTATTAAGCTGCGCAGTCAAGATATCATTCTCGATGACAATGCTAAGAATGCATTTTTTGCAGACATTGATAATCCTATTGGTGAAGTGATACTCATCGGCAGTGTACCTGGACGCGTGATTGGCGTACTCGAAGAAAATGATAGCGGTTTTGGTCCAGATATTTCGACACCCACTATATATATGCCCTATACCACGGTGATGTCACGTATCACCGGCAGTGCAAATATTGATAGCTTTGTGGCTTTATTAGATGACAGTATCTCATCCAGTGCAGCTGAGTCAGCTATCTCTGACATCATAGAGGGTCGCCATGGCAAAGATGATTTTGAGCTTCGCAACTCAGACTCTATCCGTCAGACCATTGAATCGACGACAGGCACGATGACACTGCTTATCTCATCCGTTGCTGTTATCTCATTAATAGTTGGTGGTATTGGCGTGATGAATATCATGCTGGTGTCTGTCACTGAGCGTACCAATGAGATTGGTGTACGAATGGCTGTTGGCGCACGGCAAAGCGATATCATGCAGCAGTTTTTAATAGAAGCCGTACTGGTCTGTATTTTAGGTGGTCTGCTAGGCATTGGACTCGCGTTCGCTATCGGTGAGCTCATTAATAATTTTGCTGGTGATAGCTTTAAAGTTATTTACTCATCCACCTCTATTATTGCGGCATTTATATGTTCAACACTGATTGGTGTCGTATTTGGCTTCTTACCAGCACGCAATGCAGCCAAACTTGACCCTGTTGACGCTCTATCTAGAGACTAATCGTTAATAATTAACGCACTAAATCAGAATATTTAGAGCCTAAAATGGCTCTAATGGCAAAATTCTGAAAAAATATGACTTTTTTCCTAATATTTGCACTTTCTTTGTCATTTAGGGTTGTAATTGTCATAATTATATATATAATGTGCTCTCACGTTTAGGGATACAAAATCTTTAAACGTTGAAACAAACTTAATGTGCTTATTAAAATTAAGTTTGATTAACAAAGTTTTTATTTAAAGAACTTTGACTTGCAGTTAAATGCAAACCTAGTGTTGATATCGAGTTTTTAGAATTTACGAAAATGTAAATCCTCTTGCACTCGGATGAAGTAATACTTCATTTTATCCTCGCTCAGGGCCGATAGCTCAGTTGGTAGAGCAGTTGACTTTTAATCAATTGGTCCCGCGTTCGAGTCGCGGTCGGCCCACCATATTTAGTATTACGCTTGTTGTGTACCTTATCCTATCAGGTAGCGGCATAATAAGTCACAAAGTTTAAGAAGGTTTCTTTTAGAAAACTTCACCGAATTTACGAAACTGTAAATTCACTTGTAGAGTTAAAAAAGCAGTGCTTTTTTTATACACTCTTCAGGGCCGATAGCTCAGTTGGTAGAGCAGTTGACTTTTAATCAATTGGTCCCGCGTTCGAGTCGCGGTCGGCCCACCATATTTAGAGAGCCCAGTTACTATATCGCATAGTAACTGGGCTTTTTTTCGTTTAAATTTCTATTTCACTTTTTATGTTTTTTCTTAAAGACAGTAAAGTCGCTATTTTTCCGCCACAGCAGTTTATGCTTGATCGTGTCTTTAATCGTACGTGGATGCTTGGGTGCTTGCGTAATCAACATATCAAAAGTAGCCTCATCTATCTCCAGCTCACACCCATGTGCCATCATGACCACAGAAGGTTTTAACGCTTTTATTTTTTGGAGTGATTGAATATAGACTTTAGGATCATAGATAGGAAATGGTGCGACAAACTTGTGACGCAGCTTAATAATCAAATCAGCGGTATATACCTGTCGACTGGGCATGTGAAATAAAGACAAATCACGGTCTGTATGACCTGGGGTCTCTAACACCTGCCATTCATCAAACCCAGGCACGCAGTCGCCTTCACCAACGGTGATATCGGCCTTGAGATGCGCTGGATAATATAGATTTTTTGGAGAGCGACCTTGACGTCTCGCCACATAGTGCGCCAGATTCATATCGACAAGATGCATAGTACGCCCAGCGATACGGCTATACCACTGTGTATCTTTGTCCGCTGAGACAATCAGGCAACCCGTCTGCTCTCGGAATTTGTGTGCGCCACCTGCATGATCTGGATGCATATGAGTGACGACGACAACTTTTAGATCAGTTATTGGTCGCTGCAACGTTGTTTTGATATACTCTAATACCATCGGCACATCAGGGCGACACGCCCCATCTAACAGCATAATCTTATCTGGATACACCGCCAAATACGTACTTTGAATATATCCTTCTAAACGCACAATTTCACATAAACTCATTTGCATTCCCTGCTACATGATTGGTCACTTTTATAGTATCCCTACTATAGGGGACGCTTTTAACGCACCTTAATAGAATTTAGTATAACCCTCGCCATGTAGATTGTAATGACTTTGAGTGAACGCTTGTGACTATAAACCATTCTTCTTCATAAAAACAAAAACTCAGCACATAGGCTGAGTTTGAGATAAAACATGGAATAGTCAAAATTATAGTAAGTACGGTCTATATTTAGACTCACCCTTACTCAATTCGTTTTAATAAGTTAACTAAGCCAAATCACGAACCTTTGGCTCACGCTCCCACAGACGAGACTTAGCATTTTCAATGAAGCTATCTAATTCGGCAAGTGGCGTGACAAAGCTGTCTTTTTCAACTGGCAGTTTACTTAGGATAAATTCATCGGTCGCTCCGCAATACGCAATCGCTTTGCAATGATTATACGCATCATTGAACCAGTCTAATGCTGAGATGTCTTTAGCGAGCTTCTTCGCTTGGTCAGGCATGATGATACTCACGACAGCATCAAACATCACTGAGGGCCCGCCAGCAAGACGCTCATCTGCTTGTATCCGTGTACCATCGTGTAATACCACTTCTTTATTGGGCGCGACGATTTTTACGCTAGCACCCTGCTCCGTCGCTGCTGCTTCAAACTTCCTGATTTCGCTACTGTTAGACCCTTCTGCTACCAATATACCGATCATACGACCCTTTAGGCTGTCAGGTGTCAGACCGATGGTTTGTACGGCTTTAGACGTTGCCATATCTTGGACAGGTGCAGCAGCATCTGCAGGCTCTGGCAATTCCATACCGAGCGCGGTTGCCACACGATTGGCCAAGTCTTCATCGATATGAATCAGATGACTGAGCGTACGGGCACGCACATGAGCGGTATCAACTTTACCCAGCTCAAAGGCATACGCAGTTGCAATATGTGCTTGCTCAGTTGGCGTCTGACTGCGATAGAACATACGCGGCTGACTGTAATGATCGGCGAAGCTCTCTGCACGTACGCGACCTTTTACCCCATCATCCAACTGCTCATGGAATGACTCAAAACCACGCTTGGCGCTTTCACGAGGTCTCGTTGGATCTAAACTTTGTGGCTCATACAGTGTGCGGGTTTTAGGCACTTGCATCTGCATATGACCATCTTGCTGATTGTTCGCAAACGGACATTTAGGCGCATTGATTGGAATCTGCGCAAAGTTAGGAGAGCCTAAACGAGATAGCTGTGTGTCTAGATAACTGAATAGACGACCTTGTAATAATGGATCGTTACTGAAGTCGATACCCGGTGGTAGATGCGATGGGCAAAATGCAACTTGCTCCGTTTCCGCAAAGAAATTATCTGGATAACGATTGAGCACCATTTTACCGACGACTTTCACTGGTACCATTTCTTCTGGAATCAGTTTGGTCGCATCTAAATGATCAAATGGGAACTCATTGGCTTCTTCTTCGGTAAATAACTGAACACCAAACTCCCATTCAGGATAATCGCCATTGTTAATTGATTCAAACAAATCACGACGATGATAATCAGGATCGGCACCCGATATTTTCACTGCTTCATCCCATGTGGTTGACTGCACACCCAATACTGGCTTCCAATGGAAACGTACAAAGGTGCTCTTGCCCGCTTCATTGATGAGACGATAACTATGAATACCAAAGCCTTCCATCATCCGTAAGCTACGTGGCAAACCGCGATCACTCATTAGCCAAATCAAATTGTGCATGGTTTCAGGACTCAATGATACAAAATCCCAAAAGGTATCATGCGCAGATGCTGCTTGCGGGAAGCCGCGATCAGGCTCTGGTTTTACCGCATGAATCAAATCTGGAAACTTCATCGCATCTTGGATAAAGAAAATCGGCATGTTGTTACCGACGATATCCCAGTTGCCTTCTTCGGTATAAATTTTCACGGCAAAACCACGGACATCTCGTGGCGTATCTTTTGAGCCCTTGTTACCAGCAACGGTAGAAAAACGCGTAAATAAAGGCGTTTGCTTACCCGTCTCGGTCAAAATTTTCGCCGTGGTATATTCTTCTAGTGATTCTGTCAGCTCAAAATAACCGTGTGCAGCACTACCGCGCGCATGGACGATACGCTCAGGAATACGCTCATGGTCAAAATGATGAATCTTTTCACGCAGTACAAAATCCTCTAGCAATGTAGGGCCACGACTGCCAGATTTTAGAGAGTTTTGATTATCAGAGATGGCAACGCCTTGTTGCGTCGTCAAAACTTTAGTGTCATCACCAGCACGCTGATGGGTTTCGCCCCCATTGCCACGTTCGGTATTCATATCTTTAGCGGGGTCGGTATGATCAATATTATTTTTCATTATGCATCCTAGCTAGTAATTAAAAGTAGGCTCTATGCTGAGCTGTATATAATATTAGCCAAAAGATATGACTAATTCATGGCACTCCTTGTTGATATTTGGTTAAAGTTTGCAGCCGTGATAAAACAGCCTTTTTAGCATATTTAAAGAGAGCGTCAACACTGATAATAGATTCTTGTAATGTAGTGATTCTTTAAGGTATGCTTTTATGAAGCACTAAAAACGGTTGATAAATGCATTGGCATGGTTTTAGGCTATGTCCTCATTTCAAAATATTTATCTTTTTTATATCGTTGGATTCAAATAATTCCGATACAAGGAAACCGAGCGCAAGTTATACATTAGTATGGTTAGCGAGGATGACGATGTAGCGGGTTTGTATGGATTTGACGATGCGACTATTTTTTATATGACTATAAGGCGACCTACCATGTTACCAACTTTAAATCCCTCATCCAAAAAACCTTATCACTCATTGCTAATGGGTGCATCAGTCGGTCTAATGGCACTGACTTTCAGCCAAACTGCCGCCGCCATTACGACTAAAAATGTTACTTACACGGTGGATGATCAAGCATACGAAGGCTATTACGCCAAAGCGGATAAGCCCAATGCACCTTTTATTTTGCTCATTCACGATTGGGATGGTCTGACCGATTATGAGCGTAAACGTGCTGATATGTTGGCAACTGAAGGCTACAACGTGCTAGCAGCAGACATGTTTGGTCAAGGCGTTCGCCCTACTTCTATTGAAGAAAACAAAAGTTTAACGGGGGAGCTATATGATGACCGTAATAAAATGCGTCGCATATTGGCAGGGGCATTAACGGCAGGACAACTACAAGGTAACGATGTGCGTAAAGGCACGACTATGGGGTATTGTTTTGGCGGTACAGTCGCGCTAGAACTGGCACGTTCAGGGTTTGAACAAAAAGCCTTTGTACCCTTCCATGGAGCTTTTGAGGTTCCAACCGGTCAGAGTTATGATAAGACCACAGGCGAGATACTGGTGTTCCATGGCTCAGCGGATGAGGTGGTGTCTCTTGAAAGCTTTGCGACACTGGGTAAAACATTAGAAGCGGCTAAGATACCACACGAAATGGTCACCTATAGCGGCGCACCACACGCCTTTAGTGTGTTTGATAGCAATAACTATGATGAGCGTGCGGATGAACGCTCTTGGAAGCGTTACTTAGACTTCTTGGCAGAAGAATATAAATAGTCTAACAGCGTAAAAAATAAGAAAGCCCAAATAAAAAGCCACTTCAATCGATCATCTTCTGATCTTAATTGAGGTGGCTTTTTTATTATAAAATTTTTGCTAAAGCTTTAACTATTTAGCTTTTTGAAATACCAATAATTGATTGTTGGCAGGCATCGCATAAGTAGTGACAAGTTGCAGATGATGTTCACTGGCTAAACTGACAACCTCTTCTTTATGACGAATCCCGCTGTCAGAATTACCTGCCCTCAACATCGCATCAAATCGCTGATTGCCCTCATTGGTATAGTCACCATCTTCATTAAATGGGCCATACACAATCAGCTTATTATCCTTTTGCAAAGTATCTCCTGCCAATGCAAATAAATTTTTGACCAAATTCCAACCAATAATATGTAAGGTATTGGCCGTAAACATCACATCATAAGGTGTATTTAATTGGCCGTTAATAGGTCTTAAGTTAATGGTTAAATCAAAAGTCAGAGGTGGATATAGATTTGGCGCAGGATAAGCATCATGCCAAGCTACTATGTGACGATGATTACTAGTGACATCGCTGGTTTGCCATTTTAAATGTGCTAAATGAGGCGCAAAATACACACTATGCTGACCAGTTCCAGAACCAATCTCCAATACATGATTAGAGCCTTGTAGCTCTGTTTGCAGTACTTCTAAAATAGGCTGTTTATTATTCTCACACGCTTGGGAAAATGGCAACGCAGAAACATCCATTTTATTATTCAAATCATCATTGTTCATTACGGCTCTCTCCAAACTGTCTATGGTATTTTTGGCAGTAGTTGCATATATCAACAAGCATTGCCAAACAACTCACTATCAGTAAATACCTGCCTCGACCCCAGCTGCCAATGTCATGGCTAGCTCTTCTACTTGCGCAGCAAAGCTGTCTTGCCAATCACCTTGTAGTATCAACGCCTCTTGACTCCACGACCAGCGCAGTCCCGTCGTAATGGTCTGTATGGCAAGTTTAGTACCTGTCCCATCATGTCCTGCTCGAATATATACCGCAAATGGCATACCTTGCTTCTTCTCTAACACTGGATAGTAGCAACGATCAAAGAAGTCTTTGGTCAGCCCTGCCATATACGCTAGATTTTCAGTCGTGCCCAACAGTAATGCATCAGCAGCTAATATATCTTCAGGCTGCGTGTCCTGCGGTGATTTCAAAATCACAGTGATATCTATATCAGGATGATTGGCACCGTCATAAGCTGCCTGTGCCAATTTCTGAGTATTGGGCGATGGTACATGAGCGACGATGAGTAAGGTCTTATTAGCCATGTTAGGCGTCTTTGCCATTATTAAACACTAAGTTTTGAGTAATGGCAGGATCTAAGCTATTGCCTACTGGACACGTCAACGCAGTTTTATAAAATCGTTTTAAGGTGCTCTCATCCAATGCCTTTGAGAAATTGACTATAACGTGTATTTCACTCACACGCCTTGGTTTGGCAGCCATGACTTTGGTGACTTCTGCAGTCGTACCTGAGATATCGATGTCCATCGCTTCGGCTTTAATACCGATAATCGTTAAGATACAACTGCCCAAACTGGTCGCTAGCAAATCAGTCGGAGAAAACGCCTCACCTTTACCATGATTGTCCGTAGGGGCATCAGTGATGATTTGATTGTTAGACTGTAAATGGATGGCTTGAGTACGTAAATTGCCTTGATAGGTTACTTTTGAGGTGGTCATAGTAGTCCCTTCTGTAATTCTATTTAATATTTATAATGTATTTGCACCTTTTAATGCCCACACAATTACACCATCTCTCTCTAGCTTGAGTTGACGACCTAACTCAAAATTAGGACACATAAAAAGCACAAATTTTAATTTGGCTTCAGTCTCTAACACTTTATTTATATCTTTTTTTAACTTTTGATTACTTGTTGGAGCCACTGCAGCAAAAACCTCAGCAGCCAGTTCACCACATTCAGATTCTATGTCAGAGCCTGGAGCAGTTCCAAGATTAAGCCGAAATGGAGCAAACTTTGGATATTCAGTAAAAAGAACTTCCAGCGCATAAAATGACGCTAGGTAAGTAAAAGACTGGTTAATCTGCTCAATTATATTAAGTTCGCATTTAGAATTTAAAGGATCAAAACCTACACCACCAAATTTCATCTTCGAAAAAAGTGCTTGTGAAGTGTGTGTATTAATCTCATTGTTAATCTGCAATAGAGTTTTATCCATTGATTCAAACAATTTTCGCTCATATTGTTTGAGCTCTTCGATATCATTTACTGTGAACGATTTAAGCATGCATTTCCTTCGAATTAGAAAAACTTACTAATAATGTTTTATTCAATATCGATCACATGTTCTGGCAAGAATATTACTTCGTCGTCTATGGAGAGACTTCCTTTTTCGTCTGAGGTCATGGGAAAACTGCTTAGTACTCCAGTATAGTATGGACCATTACGTCCAGTAACCATGACCCACATTCTTTCACAGAAGAAACCATCATTTTCTGGATCACTAGGATCTTCATCAATCTTGATGTTAAACATTAATTTGACAAAATTACCTTCATTCAAAACTTGCCGATCGTTTTCATTTGGCATATAGAATGTATTAGGAGTGCGATGATGTTGAGCCAAACCACTTAAAAGTTCATACTCATCTAAATCTATTGTTGGTAGCCGAAGAGATTTAAACTCTTTTTCTAGCTCTTTCCAGTTTGGTTTTTCTCCAATTTCTGGAACTACGTGCACTGATTCTCCGTATATGTTCCTTAGTAGTAGTTCAATAGAGTCATCTATAGCATCTTCATTTCTCATGTCTATTGCGAAAATACCTGAGAAATGAGGTGGTATAGCACAAGCTAAACCAGGTTCAAATTCTCCTCCCCGCACGACTGGGATAAATTTTTCTCTAGAAACACCAGCTGCAATATGTCCTGAAATAATTTGTTGCTCATAACCAACTCCACCTTGACGGTTAAGTGATTTTTTATAGTAGTTAGGAGTACAGATGATTATGACATAATCGCATTCGACGATTTCTTTCTCCATGAACTGAGTAAGACTTTGCCCAGGTTTTACATGCCATTGATCTAGCTTAACATCTACTCCATTTAATCTAAGACGAGTAGCAATTTCGCGAACCCATGTTTTATGTACTTCTGAATCCCAGGAATAAGAAATTATAGCACTAGGTATCTCACTCTTATTCAATAGTATATTCCTCGAAATTTAAAATTTATTATTAATATTGTAGGTAAATAATATAACAATAAAAGTCGCATCATGCACTTTTTCGAACCTGTAAATAATGTAATAGCAAAATAGTATTAAATATATAGATTTAGTTAAAAACTTAAAAATCACAGCGCAAAGAAAACCCCCTTACACTTTCGCGTAAGGGGGTTTAGCTTTTGAATAGAGAGCTGACGATGACCTACTCTCACATGGACGAATCCACATTACCATTGGCGCAACGATGTTTCACTTCTGAGTTCGGGAAGGGATCAGGTGATGCCATCGCGCTATTGTCATCAGCAAAGAAGGTCAGATATGATTTTATTATTTGACTATAAATATTACTTTTCGGCTAAAACGATAACTAGTGCGCATTGAACAACTTATGGCACATTATTCCGTTCACAATATTTTTTCAAATTATTCAACCGAACCTTCATTTCCCATCCAAAAACAAAAGCACTAATAGGACCAAATAGTTTGTTAAATATTTTACCTTTTAATTCATAATTATACGTAAAAATAACCAAAGACCCTCCGATACCAGTGCTCTTTACATTCCAAGCACCACTAAATTTTTTAAGAATTCTTGGACCTTTTATCATTTTTACTGCTGCCACATCTGGACTTTTGTAAGATATATACTTAGAAATCATAACCATCCCCAATTTATTTTTACAATATGACTCTTCGCCAATATCAGCATTCTGTGAGTTGCCTAAAAGTCTAGCTTCATCCAAATAAGGGTCCCACTCTAATCTTACGTGATAGTCTTGAGTAATTTCAAACACATAAATCTGACTTGAACTAATTTTAATAGAGCGTTTTATTGTTTTCATTTCTTAAGAAAATACCGTAGTAAGTAGGTAAGTAACCCCTAATAAAACAGAGGTTTAAAATGTATAGCAGAAAGAAAAATGATTTTTTAGCTAAATCTTACTGAAATATAGGTCCAATAACCTAACAGCAGTATGAACAGGCCCCAAGACAACGAAAAGCATATATAGTATGACTCGCTATCAAGTGCAGCATAATAGTAAATGGCCAGCCCAGTACTTACTAACAGAGAGACTGAATATACGATGAGTAAAGTAAACAGAGCCGTATTTTCAAATTTGGATAAAGTTGGGCTATTTTCTGCACAAATATGAAAGAGGAAACCAAGTGAAAAAGCCCCACCAATCGTAATATGCAAAAATGATATTAGAACCAGTGACCAAATTGACATGAATTATCCTTTATCAGCGTAACGCTTTCCTACCAGATCTATAGTCAAAGAACTCTAAAATGGGTACAAGGCAGCCGACTGCAGAATGTACAAGTAGTACATCTAAGGATGGGTAACGCCGTAGCGGTTTAGTAGTTCACCGACTATATATAAGCAGTGTGTTGTAAATCTCGTTAAAGACAAGCACTATCATCGTTTTACGCCTTGTCTGAAACCATTTTAGCGATCAGCAGTGCCCATTTATGAGTACTCAATACGCCTTAGTTATTAAATCTACTTTTAATAGCAGGTTTATCATTATTGATACTTTCTAGCGTCTCAAATCCTTTCTTAGTACCAAAGTATAGAGCGTCTGTTTTTTCCTCTCTATAAAAACGCATTTCATCGCCTTTATTATCAGTCAACGTAAATTCATTAAACACTTTTTCCCAGTGTGCTTTCTTTTCAGATTCGTTATGATCAGCTTTAAATGTTGGCTTTAAAATATAAGAAATATCTTTACCTTCTTCAGTGGTTATCAAAGGCAATAACTCTTTGTGCGTTGTTAAATATAGACATATTTTCTCAATATCATCTAGGGTTTCTCTTCTATCAGTCAGTTTGATAATTAACATCGGTTTATATCCTAATTTGCTTTCTAGCTTGGTTTTGTTGATTGTTTTACTCATCTACTTTAAACCGATATGACAGATAATACTACACTGCATTTTTACTATACTACAGTCCCCAAACTATAGGCAAAAGAAAACCCCCTCTGACATAAGTCAAAGGGGGTTTATCTTTAGAATAGAGAGCTGACGATGACCTACTCTCACATGG